>DATLWY010000001.1:0-4135 GCA_035576045.1 Gammaproteobacteria bacterium
CTCTCGGCAACTATGTAATACCGCGCATATCTTGCGGAGCTCTTCGATCTCGCTTTCATTTAAAAAATTATACATCACTTCCCCCAGTATGTTCGTCTTGAGCGACTACGCCCAATAATTGAGACTCAACTCAAACTATAAAGTTCCTTTCAATATTGCTGGGTGGTTGAAAAATAAAAGCGGTCAACTTAGTTTAAAGCTGTTTTTTTTACAGGTGTGATAATATACAGGCGTGATACCGTCTGAGGCATGAAAAAATCAGTCTAAAACAACAGAATCTTCTTAGCTTTAAGCAGCAATGGCAACCATTAACTGCTTAAGTTTTTTAAGAGCGTTACTTTCTAATTGACGGATACGTTCTGGGGAAACTTGATAAATTTCAGCTAAGGTTTGCAGCGTTTCTTTATTTTCGGATAACCAACGTTTTTCTAAAATGTCCTGGCTACGGGGATCCAATTTCTGAAAAGCAACTTTTAACTGACCATCCGCCGAGGCATCCCAGTTTTCAGTTTCCAACTGAACCGCAGGGTTAGCCGCTTGATCTTCTAAATATTCAGACGGCACTCTTGTCTGGCTATTGTCGCTGTCTGAATTGGCAGCAGGCAAATCAAATCCAACATCGCGCGCGTTTAAACGCTCTTCCATGCGTCGAACTTCGGCATGTGAAA
The DNA here is from genome assembly GCA_035576045.1 of Gammaproteobacteria bacterium. Taxonomy (GTDB): domain Bacteria; phylum Pseudomonadota; class Gammaproteobacteria; order UBA6186; family Azoamicaceae; genus CADEGZ01. The sequence goes on from DATLWY010000001.1 coordinate 669, forward strand.
CGCCAAGATCGCTCGCGATGGTCTCTACTTCTTCTTTAGTGCTCCATCCCAATCGTTTTTTAGCGCTTCTTAAATTAAAAAATAATTTACGTTGTGCCTTAGTGGTTGCAACTTTAACAATGCGCCAATTACGCAAGATATATTCGTGTATCTCTGCCTTAATCCAATGAACCGCAAAAGAAACTAAGCGCACACCCACTTGAGGGTTAAAACGCTTAACCGCTTTCATTAAGCCTACCGTCCCTTCTTGAATTAAATCGCCCAGCGGCAAACCATAACCCAAATAACCTCGAGACACCCGGGCAACGTATTTAAGATGCGCTAAAACAAGCTGTTGCGCGGCTTTGAGATCACCCTGTTCTTGGAATTGCGTCGCTAAGCGATGCTCTTCCTCAACAGTGAGTATTGGAATATCATTAATGCGTTGGATATAAGCCTCTAGGCTGCCAATCGGCAACTGGGGCTGAATAACTAATAGGTCTTGCGTTGTTTCGCTCATTCCCGTTGATCTCTAAGTTGTATTTTAATATTAATGCACATTTTAACATTTTCTAAAGGCGATAGCCAAGATGTTAAAAACTGAGTTTTATTACAGGTATAAGGGATTGAACTACACTTCAGTGCTTTTTTTCTTTTATAAAAAAAGAAATTTTGTTATCTTAAAAAACGAGGTGATAAATGCCATACTACCCATACACGCGACTGCGCCGCATGCGACAAGACGATTTTTCTCGTCGACTCATGCGCGAAAATACGCTAAAAGTCGATGATTTGATCTATCCTGTTTTTATTCACGAAGGACACAATCACCGCGAACCGATTTTATCAATGCCTGGTATTGAACGTTTAACGATTGATCTTTTGCTAGAAGAAGCCGCAACGCTGGTTGACTTAAAAATTCCTGCAATCGCTTTATTCCCAAAAATCGCAGTTGATAAAAAATCGGAAGACGCCAGAGAAGCCTCTAATCCTGAAGGGTTAATTCCACTTGCGATACGAGCCCTAAAAAAAGATTTCCCGACATTAGGGGTAATTGCAGATGCTGCACTCGATCCCTATACCACGCATGGTCATGATGGAATCATCAATAAACACGGCCATGTATTAAACGATGAAACCGTTGAGCTTTTAGTACAACAAGCGCTCACTTGTGCAGCAGCGGGCGTTGATATTATCGCACCCTCCGATATGATGGATGGGCGCATTTTAGGTATACGCCAAGCGCTAGAATCTGCAAAATTTTCGAACACCCGTATTCTCGCTTATTCTGCAAAATATGCTTCGAGCTACTATGGACCCTTTCGCGAGGCCGTTGGATCTGCGCCCGCTTTAGGCAAACGTTCTAAAGAAAGTTATCAAATGGATCCTGCCAACAGTAACGAAGCCTTAAGAGAAATTGCATTGGATTTGCAAGAAGGTGCAGATATGGTAATGATCAAACCCGGGATGCCTTATTTGGATATTGTTCGCCGCGTGAAAGATCAATTCCAAGTGCCCACATTTGTGTACCAAGTAAGTGGGGAATATGCCATGCATATGGCAGCCATTCAAAATGGCTGGCTACCCGAACGCGAAACCATTCTAGAGTCTCTGTTATGCATTAAACGCGCAGGAGCCGATGCAATTTTAACGTATTTTGCAAAATCGGTTGCGAGATGGCTTACAAATTAGGCAACTTGAGGTCACAAATTGTGTTCTTAAGATTTTAGGCACTTTCTGAGTTAGCCGATAATGCCTTTATAACGCGGCGTGCGCCAGAACAGTTCTTTTGCCTTTTCTGACCTCGTTTTGGAACTGTCCAGCCATATTTGATAACCGTTGCCTTGATTCTACACTACTTTCTCTGCCCAAATTATCTAAAAACCAAGATATCAAATCACGGGTTTGCTGGCACAAAATCACCATATCGCACCCGGCATCTATCGCTAGCTGCGCTCTTACTACAAAATCAGCAGCCATAGCAGTCGACGCACCTGCGCCTTTCATCGACAAACAATCGCTGATAATCGCACCTTTAAATCCGAGCTGCTCCCTTAAAATATCTTGTAACCAGCGGCGAGAAAAACCGGTTGGCACTGTATCTACGGCCGGATAGGTAATATGTGCTGGCATAATCGCGCCTAAAATATTGTTTAGATTTGCAAAGGGAATTAAATCGTCTGCTAATAATGCCTCTAATGTACGATTGTCTACTGGCTGAGCAATATGCGAATCGAGCGCACAGCCCCCATGGCCTGGAAAATGTTTTCCTGTCGCGCACATTCCACTCGCATTCATCCCTTCAATAAAGGCTTTTGCCAATTTCGACACTGCTTGCGGATCGCAACCGAATGCACGATCGCCGATGATTTCGCTTATCCCTTTCTCTACATCTAAAACAGGCGCAAGGCTCAGATCGATTCCGCAATCTAAAAGCTCTGTCGCCATTGTACAGCCAGCGTTATACGCGGATTTTAAGCCTTCAGCGGGATCTTGTTGGTATACATCACCATGGTGTTTTGCTGGCAATAGTTTTGTAAATCCTTCGTTAAAACGCCACACGCGCCCCCCTTCATGATCAACTGCAACCAGCAACGGCTGTTGAGCAGCCGTTCTCACATCCGTTATTAAGGCGTTAAGCTGCGCGATATCTTGGTAATTACGTGAAAATAAAATAACACCACCGACTCGCGGATGTGCTAAAAGCGTATGCTCCGCTGGTGAAAGTGTTTTTCCTTCTAAATCAATCATCACTGATCCATACGGCATTGCTCGCTCCCACAAGGTTTGATAAGGTACTATACGATATTCTGGCAACAAAAGAGACAGTTAGTAAAATGTCACATAATTTAAAAACTTTTCAAGGCCTAATCGCTACTTTAGACAATTTTTGGGATCAACAAGGCTGTGTGCTGCTGCAACCCTTCGACATGGAAATTGGCGCTGGCACCTTCCATCCAGAAACTTTTTTACGCGCCATTGGACCCGAGCCTTGGAACGCGGCGCACGTTCAATCCTCTCGCCGGCCAAGCGATGGGCGTTATGGTGAGCATCCTAACCGAGGACAACATTTTTTCCAATATCAAGTGGTATTAAAACCTTCGCCTTTGGACATTCAAGAAATTTATATCGAATCACTCAGAACCATTGGCATTGATCCGCTCGTCCACGATATTCGCTTTGTAGAAGATAATTGGGAATCTCCCACCTTAGGCGCTTGGGGACTGGGATGGGAAGTTTGGCTAAATGGCATGGAGGTGACCCAATTTACCTATTTTCAACAAGTAGGGGGCTTAGAATGTAAGCCTGTGATGGGAGAAATCGCTTACGGCATCGAACGCCTTGCAATGGTCGTTCAAGGTGTAAACCACATTCAAGATCTGGTTTGGACAACAGGACCACTGGGAACCATTACTTACGGTAATATTTTTAAACAATATGAAGCAGAAATGTCTGCATACAATTTTGAAAGAGCTAACGTCGATAAT
>DATLWY010000002.1:0-18724 GCA_035576045.1 Gammaproteobacteria bacterium
CGTGATTGGCGCGTCTCAGGGTTTTCTGACTGCCTCTTAATAAGGAATTTGAAGACACCATTTCGGAAACGGCCATTCCAACGCCCAGCGTCTTACAGAGTTGGCGAAATGGGCGATCGGTAACGCCAGCCATGGGCGCTAATATGAGATTGTTTTCTAACTTGTGTCTGCCAATTTGCATGTTTGTGCCATTAAAAACATTTAGAATGTACGCTATCATACCAATTTGTCGGTAATTACGATACCCGTGTGGCACTTAGCCGCACCCAACCATCAATGCTCTTCATTTCTAGCAATTGAAACCATGGCTTATATGCTTCAAAAACAGATTCAATTTGGTTTTCGAGAAAACCCGATAAAACGATAATGCCGCCTATCTCTACAAGTTCCGCAAAAATGGGCGCAAGGGTTATGAGGGGATTTGCGAGAATATTTGCGAGGATCAGATTTACTTTTTTGGACACCGTTGTGGGTTTTCTTAGCGCGTTATTGAGTGCCGTTGGTAACAGTGTCAGAATATTTTTTTCTGCGAAGCCATTATTTTTGGCATTATTTTGTGTGCTTAAAAGCGCTTGTGGATCATGATCCACAGCATAAACAAATTGAGCACCCAGCTTTAAAGCGGCGATGCCGAGAATTCCCGAGCCGCAGCCATAATCCACGACAGTGGAACCCGCAGGCGGATGTTGATCGAGCCATTCTAAACAGAGACGTGTAGTGGCATGTGTGCCGGTACCAAAGGCTAATCCGGGATCTAGCATTAAAGTTGTTGCTGTGGGATCAGGGTTTTCCGACCAGCTTGGGCAAATCATGAGTTTTTTTCCAAACCGCATGGGCTGCCATTCTGCTATCCCTGCACGGATCCAATCTTTTTCTTCCAGTGCGTCGATTTTAAGTGTTTGAATAGTCTGGTTATCTAAATGGGTTTTTAAGAACTTTTTAACAGAAGCCATGTCGGCATGGGCATCAAATAGTCCAACGATAGTTGTTTCTTGCCAGAGTGGTGTGGTATTAGGCGCGGGTTCAAATAAAGGATCATCTTTTGTATCATGCAATGTAACAGCAACAGCACCTGCGAGGGTGAAATACTCGGAGTAGTTTTCAGCTAAATCTTGGTTGGTGCCGACGGTTATTTGTATCCAGGGCATATATTGTATTACTTCCGGAAAAATTTTAACCCGCTATTTTTTGTTCGAGATAATGAATATTGGTGCCGCCTTTATGGAAGTTTGCATCTCGAATCAGATTTTGATGTAGCGGAATATTTGTTTTGATACCTTCTATGATAATTTCATCGAGTGCATTTTTCATACGAGCGATGGCAGTGTCGCGATCAGGCCCATAAGCAATTAATTTTCCAATCAGCGAATCATAATAAGGGGGAACATCGTATCCATGATAAATATGCGAGTCCCAGCGTATGCCAGGTCCTCCTGGCGCGTGGAAGATCTGAATTTTGCCTGGACTTGGAATAAAGGTTTTGGGATCTTCTGCATTAATGCGACATTCAATTGCATGTCCTGAGATTTTAACATCTTGTTGTCGAATTTTGAGGGGTTCGCCTGCAGCGATACGCAATTGTTCTTTCACAATATCGATGTTGGTAATTAATTCAGATACTGGATGTTCAACTTGAACGCGTGTATTCATTTCAATGAAGTAGAATTCGCCATCTTCATATAAAAATTCAAATGTTCCAGCACCCCGATATCCCATTTCGATACAGGCTTTAACACAACGTTTGCTAATTTTTTTGCGTTGTTCTTCAGTAATACCTGGTGCAGGTGCCTCTTCTAAAATCTTTTGATGACGTCGCTGCATGGAGCAATCGCGCTCGCCTAAAGAAATGGCATTACCTAGGCCATCTGCCAGCACTTGAATTTCAATGTGCCTTGGATGTTCTAGAAACTTTTCCATATAAACAGCGTCGTTATTAAAAGCGGCCTTGGCTTCTGCTTTGGTCATAGAAATCGCATTTAAAAGCGCAGCTTCACTGTGAACAACACGCATTCCACGCCCACCACCACCGCCAGCGGCTTTAATGATAACGGGATAACCAATTTGACGAGCAAACATTAAGTTCTCTTCGGGATTGTCTTTCAATGCGCCATTAGAACCGGGTACGCAGGGAACATCTGCTTTTTTCATCATGCGAATGGCAGAGACTTTATCGCCCATTTGGCGAATGCTTTCGGCATTCGGACCAATAAAAATAAAACCGCTTTGTTCTACACGTTCTGCAAAGTCTGCATTTTCCGCTAGAAAACCATAACCAGGATGAATGGCAACAGCATCGGTAATTTCTGCAGCGCTAATAATAGCGGGAATGTTTAAATAACTTAATTGAGATGCCGCAGGCCCAATACAAACGGATTCATCGGCTAGACGCACATGCATGAGATGGCTGTCGGCTGTTGAATGCACGGCAACGGTTTTTATGCCTAATTCTCGACAGGCTCTTAAGATTCGAAGCGCTATTTCACCACGGTTCGCAATAACAACTTTATCTAACATAGTCATTCATCACTAATAATAAATAGGGGTTGCCCGAATTCAACTGGTTGACCATTTTCAACCATGATGCGTTTAACAATACCCGCTTTGTCGGATTCGATTTGGTTTAACATTTTCATTGCTTCAACAATACATAAGACACTACCGATTTTGACAGGTTGCCCGATGTCTATAAAAGGCTTATCTTGGGGGCTTGCTGCCCGATAAAAAGTTCCGACCATCGGTGTTGTAACCGTATGTTCGTTGGTGGCTGGCGTAGGGGTAATAGGCGTGGGGATTGCTTGCCCGACGCTTGCAGATTCTGAAAAGGCGTTTGTTTGTACATGCGGGGTGATAACTTGGGTGTAATGCGGATGTGGGGTGCTAGCAGCCTGATTTCGACTAATTCGAATGGACTCTTCGCCCTCGGTGATTTCTATTTCAGAAACGCTAGACGAGTCTTCAAGTAATTTAATCAACTTTTGTACTTTGCGAACATCCATAAAGCTTTACCTTTAAACTAAAGAACAATAATGTTGGTAGACTCCGGTAATTTTGCAGGAGTTCAACGATTTTGTCTACTTTTTATTGTTATATAATTATATTAAAATATCTGAAAAACTATATTATTGTTTTTGACCTTTAAAAAATCGGCGATCGTGCTCAATAAAGTTTTCAGACTCAACTTTTCCAATTAAACGAAATTTTTTAACTTCTTCTCCCTCTTGATCAAGAAATAATAGGGCGGGGCGGACCGATAATTGGCAGCACACAAGGTGTGAAAGAGCTGAAGATTAATGAAACGCACAAAATAAAAGCTTGATCGTTGGAAGATATGGGTATCAGGACTAATCGAAGGAGGAAGAAGGTAGAGAGGAGAATCTTTAAAGAATTGTTAAAACGGTATTTCCTACCATTTAAATATAACATTGAGCCGTTAAAATAAGTGGCGGGCGTTTTATTTGATTAAAACACCCGCCGCTAGAGAAAATTAATGAAGCCGAGGTATTACCACCAGCCGCCTTCACGATTTCCGCCCGCACCGCCGCCACTAGAACGACCAGCACCGCCACCACTGGAACGACCAGCACCGCCGCCACTGCGACCACTAGCACCACGACTACCACCAGCGCCGCCGCCAGTTCCGCCTGATTTTTTCGCTTCAGCTACGTTGACGCGAATTGAACGGCCGTTCAAGTCTGTGCCATCCAGCGCCAATGCTTTTTCAGCGTTTTGTTGAGCTTCAAAAGTGACAAAGGCAAATCCACGAACGCGACCTGTATCGCGATCCATGGGAATCTTAACCTCTAAGACCGGTCCGTAAACCGAGAAAGCTGCTTCCAGCTCTTCTTTTGTGGTCGAAAAGGCCAGATTGCCTACAAATAATTGATTTTGCATGTTAAATGTCTCCTGAGACCTGTAATTCAACGACTATATAGCCACACCGCATGTATGACTACAGCTGGCAGTATAGCGCACTTAAAACGGCATAGCACTTGTTTTTTTTAGAGAGCGCTTTTCCAGCACGTCCGGCCTTTTAATGTTAAAGGATGGCGCTCTATATGATGGGATCTATCTATAATAATACGATAAGGGCGCAAATATTCAGGTTACTTTAAAGACGGCCGAAAAAATTGAACTTTTCAAACAAAATTAGAACAAAATTAATGTTAACTAACTTTTTTAAATTGAGCAATTTTATAATGGAGCCCATCGGTTAGTATCCAAAACAGTAAACTGAAAATTTTACATTTTATCGTCAGAATTATCCAAATATTTCGTTAAATTCTTTTGTTAAGCGTTAAGCGTTAAGCGTTATAAAATCATTGCCAATTAAGTGTATGGTTGCCTGTTCATTTTTGTTAAATTTTTCCACAATTTTCTCAACGATCATTTTTTGATGTTGATTAAATACTGCAATATACTGCTCACGGCGTTTTTCCCTGCTAAGTCCATTTAATAAGCCTAAATCATCCAATATATAACCCGGGATGTAAGCTATTATTGTGTGCTTGTTGTATGGAACTTCTACCCTTATTGTGTCACCACCTTCAGTCAGTCTAAGCTCAAAAGTTACGTTTGAGAGCATTTAAGTTTCCTTGAGAATGTTGCCTATCGTGAGGCTTTCAGTGAGCCTAAGCGCACGCTCGTTCCAGGGGAATAATTCATCTAATACACGCTATTTTTACTAGCGCTCCCTAGGGGACTCGAACCCCTGTTACCGCCGTGAGAGGGCAGCGTCCTAGGCCACTAGACGAAGGGAGCCTCAAGAGTGTTATTATACGGGACATACGAGAGTTGTCCATCAAGAGGCTGTATTCATTATAGATGTTAACTAAAATACGAAATTGGTTTCGTTCAATCCGGAGTTGGTTTCGTTCAATCCGCAAAAAGAATGCTCAAAACCATCACAGTCAGACAGCACCCCAAAACCCAATAATCATTCCCCGCAGTGCGCATTGTGTGTCACGTGCCAATATTAGCAAGCATGCGTTGAATGTTTTGTATCGATTACATGACGCAGGGTATCAAGCCTATTTGGTTGGGGGCGGTGTACGAGACGTGTTGCTCGATTCGCATCCTAAAGATTTTGATGTCGCGACCAATGCGCGGCCTGAAGAAATCCAAAGTTTGTTTCGCAATTGCCGACTAATAGGTCGACGGTTTCGTTTAGCACATGTGCATTTTGGATACCACATTATAGAAGTTGCGACCTTTCGCGCCAATTCAGAAAATAAAGCACTCAGTCCCCATTTAGTACATTCAGAAGAAGGCATGATATTGCGTGACAATATTTATGGGATGCTGATTGATGATGTCTATAGACGCGATTTTACGGTGAATGCATTATATTACAATATTGCCGATTTTACATTGCTTGACTATGTCGGCGGTTTAAAGGATTTGAAAGCACGTTGTCTAAGAATGATAGGGGAACCCAGACAACGTTACAGGGAAGATCCCGTGCGTATGCTACGTGCCATTCGTTTTGCTGCAAAATTAGGCTTTAGTATTCATCTGGATTCTGAAAGACCGCTTTTTGAGCTTGGCGCTTTAGTCAAACAAGTGCCTTCTGCGCGTTTGCTTGATGAATTTATGAAAATGTTTTTAAGTGGCTTTGCAGAGGCCAGTTTTAGCTTATTGCGCCATTATGGGTTATTTATCGTATTGTTTCCACAAGCAGAGCAGTGCTTAATTAAAGAACAAGGCGTCATTGCAAAGTCGTTTATAAGGGGCGCGTTATTAGAGTCAGATAAACGTGTACACGAAAGCAAGCCTGTTGCCTTGCCTTTTTTATTGGGTGCGTTTTTATGGTACCCTGTACAAACGCGTGCAACGGCATTAATGAAAGAAGGCGCGTCGGAATTCACGGCGTTTTATGAAGCCTGCGATTGGGTGCTACAGGAACAGCAGCAAAGTGTTGTTATTTCTAAGCGTTTTTCGCAAGCCATTCGAGAAATTTGGATTTTGCAGATTCGTTTAATTCGAAGGCTGAGAAAACGTATACCTGAATTGATTTTACACCCGCGTTTTAGAGCTGCTTATGACTTCTTGTTATTGCGCGCCTCTACGGGTGATAAAGCCGTTGAAGAAGTGGCTGCGTGGTGGAAAACATATATTGAAGCCAATAATGACACACGTGTGTTGATGGAAAAAGCATTGCAAGAGGCTGGCCATACACATCGCGCCAAGCGCAGAAAGAGACGTTGAAGTTAATTTTAACACTGAAGTAGGAGAGTCAAGATGAAGCCATATATGATCATTGAAGGTGGTAGCGAAGCAATGGATCTTTTTGAAAAGAAGGTCGCAGATGCCTTAGAAGAAGGTTATAGTTTAGCGGGCGAATTGGTTGTAAAATCGCATGCTTCTGGGGTGAAATTTTATCAACCGGTTATTCTCTCCGAAGGCGACGAAGAAGACTGGGATGAAGATGAAGACGAGGATGAAGAAGACGAAGAATAGTCTAATCGCCCATGACGATAAAAGGATTAAAATGTCATGTTAAAAACGTAAGGGATTAAAAGGGTGGAGGTCTGTTTCCGCCCTTGTTAATTTATTTCGGTTTTGGCTTGTGATCCGGCTCCGGTTCACGGGGGGGCGTAGGCTTCGCAGGTTGATGTGCTCCCTCTTTTAGCGATAAAGTATGACTTTTAGTTAGGTTAAACTCCCCTAGCATCGGAGGTTTCGGCGGCGGCGCTTTTGTTGGTGCGTTGTTTAGTAGCTCTGTACGTCGTATCTGTGTGGCTAGCCTCGTCGGCTCGATATTTGTTTGTTGACTTTCTTTTAAAAATTTACCTCGTTTCTCTTCTGGGGTTTCAGGTGGTGGCGGCACGGGTGTGTCAGGTAATGGCGGCACTGGTTTTTCTTTTTCAACGTGTGCTGGCATTATTGCTGTTGCTTCATTTTTTTGACTTATTGCTGTTTCTAGTGCCTTTTTATCAGCACCTTGAATATTATTTCTCCCACTGTTTTTATCTAGCTGCAATGCTTGTGTTACATAAGCATCATGCGTTAAGCTAACAACATTTGACATCGTAATCAGCTTACCGGTTGACGTAGTGTATTCAAGGTTACCGTTATTATCTTTCCACCCCGACTTAATGCAGCGCTTTCGTAGTTCTTCTTGAAGTAAAGGATCCTCTTTTTCTAATTGAGCGACACTATATGCTGTAGCACTGTCTAGAACGCCTGTATTGGGTTCTAAATTTTTCAAACTACTTACCACATTTTGTTTTACGATCAAATGCAATCTGTTTTGCAGCAATAACCTCGGCATTTGGTCAATAGCATGATACTTTGCTTTTGGGTGGGTCTTCTTCATCAATTTTTCTGTCTTTTGCAAATTTGTGTAAATATCCGTCTTGACTATCTCTTTATCTATCTGTGCCTGTGCGCTTTTGTGCTTCTCCAATAATCTGCTAGTAGCATCTGCCTCTTCTTGATCTAGTCGTTGTATTGCTGCTTGCAACGCTTCAGTCAGCGGCTCCTTAGCTTGCTTTAGCGTCTGCACCTTTTTGTCTAGCAGTGCCCTTTCTTCAGCTATTTTTACGCGTGCTTGGCTGTCCGTTTGCTTATTCTGAGCTTGTTGAGCCAAAAACGGGTTAATTTTTTGTTGTAACTCTGTTAGTTTTTTCTCTTGCGCTAGTAAAGTCTTATAAGTCAAACCCTGACTCGTCTTCGGAAATGAAAATGCTTTCTTTATCCTAGATATGTTACCCTGTAGTGGTGTTAGAGACGGCGTTGTAAGATTATCTGTTGGCATATATCCCCCTATTGCTTCTTGATATGATCATTGTGTTGACATATTTCCTTTTTATGAAAAAGTGGTTTCCCTTCCTTAACTAATTGGATAGAGAAATTTAAAGTAAGTTCCAAGACTGTTCGAAAAAACGAAGGGAATATACACCTATTGGCTGATCATCCAACGATGGTATAATGCGTTTACTTGGACAAAAAACAACCGTAGAATGGAGTTTTCTGATGACTTTACCGCTTGCTTGGCAAAATTTAAAAAAGCATCACGCCTCTTTAGTGAATGTACACTTACGTGATTTATTTAAAGAAGATCCCAATCGATTTTCTGAATTTTCGGTGCAGGTAAACGATATTTTATTAGATTATTCTAAACAACGCGTCACCCAAGACACACTCGAAAAACTCATTGAACTCGCACATGCCTGCGATTTAAAAACTCAGAACCATGCATTATTTTCGGGGGGTATTGTGAATATCTCCGAACAAAAACCGGCTTTGCATACCGCCTTGCGTGATTCAACCGCCACACCGTTAATGGTTGAAAATCAAGATGTTAAAAAAGCAATTCATGCAGAACTACAGCGCATCGAACAATTTGTGGAAGCGGTACGAACAGGCACTCGATTAGGAGCGACAGGTAAACGGATAACCGATGTGATTAGCCTAGGTATCGGGGGATCAGATCTCGGGCCTGCCATGGTGTGCGAAGCGTTGCATGAATATAAAACGACTGATATTCAATTACATTTTGTTTCCAATATCGATGGAAAAACACTGGCCTCTCTTTTAAAAAAATGCAATCCTGAGACAACATTGTGTTTTATTAATTCTAAAAGCTTTACAACGATAGAAACGCATCAAAATGCCAAAGCATTACGTGCGTGGTTTGAGCCTGTTTTAGGCCTGAAGACGATTGAGCATTTAATCGCGGTTACCGCGCAGCCCGAACGTGCAGAAGCCTTTGGAATACTGAGAGAAAACATTTTTGAATTTTGGGATTTTATAGGGGGCCGATATTCAGTCTGGTCTGCTGTTGGTTTACCGATTGCGTTGTTGTTAGGGACACCCCATTTTAAAGCATTCTTAGCAGGTGCTCATAAGATGGACAAGCATTTTTATTCGGCCTCTTTTGATCAAAACATGCCCGTATTAATGGCACTATTAAGCATTTGGAATATTAATTTTGAGGAATACGCAACACAAGCAGTGATCCCTTATGAAGATGGATTGCGCCGATTTCCTGACTATTTGCAACAATTAGAAATGGAAAGCAATGGTAAAAAAGCGCATCAGGTTTCTGGCTTTGTATCAAATGCCACGGCCGCCGTTGTTTGGGGCGGAGTAGGGTGTAATGGACAACATGCTTATATGCAATTATTGCACCAGGGAACACAAATTATACCGGTTGATTTTTTAGTCGCCGCGCAGGGACATCCCGAATTTGAAGGACATCAACAGTTGTTACTGGCCAGTTGTTTTAGCCAAAGTAAAGCGTTAATGGAAGGGACAGAGGAGAATATCGATCCAAATTTAACGACCGATCACTTGAGAGAGGCAAAACAGTGTTTCGGAAATCGACCCAGTAACACTTTATTGTTTCCGAAATTAACGCCAGAAGTGTTGGGATCGCTCATCGCGCTTTATGAACATAAAGTATTTGTACAGGGTATTTTATGGGGCATTAATTCTTTTGATCAATGGGGCGTAGAATTAGGAAAAACATTGGTTAAAAAGATTCTGCCACTTTTAGAACAGCCCATAGCGTCTCAAGAGACAATGGATATAGACAGCTCTACACGTGGGCTGATTGATTATTGCCAAAGTGTCAAATCTTGAAAAAAGCGATCTTGGAAAATAATTTCATTGTTTTTTTGAAAATTTTAGGTGAAGAATGATTCGTATGGGTGGATCACTATGTCCGCCCTTGTTGATTTATTGCGCTGTGCGTTTTTCGCGAATTTCATCTAAGGTTTTGCAGTCAATACATAAAGTGGCCGTTGGACGCGCTTCAAGACGTCGAATACCAATTTCAATGCCACACGACTCACAATGCCCATATTCTTTGTCGTCTATTTGTTGCAGTGCTTCTTCGATTTTTCGAATGAGTTTGCGCTCTCTATCGCGGGCGCGAAGTTCAAGGTTCAGAATTTCTTCTTCTGTTGCGCGATCGTTGGGATCGGCTAGAACCTGAACGCTTTTTCCTTTCATTTCATTAATGGTGTTATCGACTTCTTGCATTAAGTCTTTTTTCTTTTCTGAGAGAATATTACGAAAATGTTTCAGTTGCTGGTCATTCATATAAACTTCACCTGCTTTAGGGTGGTAAGGCTCAAATTTATAAGACAGCATCGACTGATCGGGCGCGTAAGCATTTGTCGGTGGTGTACCGAGAGAATCCGTTGACTTTTTCTTTTTAGCCTTAGCCGTCATTTGGTTATCCTCCACCTATTTTAATTCCCTAAACATTAATTTATAGCATAAAAATTTATAGCACACATTCTTCTTGCAATCAATGGTGTACTTGCACCTTTAATTATGAAAAGCCAAGCCGATTAATAAGAATGCAAACCAACTTTTACGGTTGAACTTATGAGATTTAAGAGCCCACTAATAGAAGCAGTTTTATTAAAGCGTTCATTTCGTTTTTTAGTAGAAGTGTCACTAAAAAATAAAAAGAAGCGCATATTGTATTGTCCCAATTTAGGGTTACTTCGACATTGTGATGTTTTAGGCAGTCGGCTATGGTTCTCTAATCCTGATCGATTGTCTCAAGGGTATTTAGATGTTTGGGAGTTAACCGAAGTCGATGGTGGTTGGTTGGTTTTTATTAATGAAGGTTATGCAGGAATCTTAGTGCGTGAAGCCATTGAGTATCACTTGATCCCAGAACTAGAAGGGTTTCATTTTTTACAAAGCTCAATGATGCCGAGTTTTGGCCATGGCATTGAAATGTTGTTAAAAGAAAACGGCGAACAATGTTTTATTCACGCAGAGCCGGTATTAAGCGCTAACGAACGAAACGAAGGGTATTTTCCGGAAGAAAAAGGCATGGGAATATCCGCATTAGAAGAATTGATCGCACTAAAAGAAGCGGGGCATCGAGCGATCTTGTTTTATTGCATTCAACATAACGGTATTAGCTGTTTGCGGCCAGCAGATAATATTGATCCGACGTATGGTATCCGCTTGAGAGAAGCTATAGCCTTAGGCGTAGAATGCTTTGCTTATCGTGCCCATATTAGTTTACAAGAAGTGATGCTGGGATCTCGGGTGCCCATTTTATTGGCAGCAGAACCGCTTGGGATCAAGTCTGGAAATTGGCAATAACGCTATGCGCAGCTTCTAATGTTTGATCTATGATTGATTGCGTATGCACGGTTGATACAAATCCAGATTCAAAAGCCGAGGGTGCCAAATAAACACCTTTCTGTAGCATGCCGTGAAAGAATTTTTTAAATTGTTCACTATTGCATTTCTCAACCTGTTCAAAATGCGTTATTGTTTTTTTTGTCGTAAAAAACAGGCCAAACAGGCTACCCACTTGATGCATTTGTAACGGTAAATCAAACTGTTTCGCAATATCTTTTAATCCATTCATCAAATATTGTGTTGTCTTGTTTAAGTTTTCGTAAACACTGGGTTCTCTGAGTAACTGTAATGTTGTGAGTCCTGCTGTTAAAGCGATAGGATTTCCGGACAACGTACCGGCTTGATAGACAGGTCCTTCGGGCGCTAAATATGCCATAATGTCGCGTCTTCCACCGAATGCACCAACAGGTAATCCGCCACCTATAATTTTACCGAGACACGTGAGATCGGGTGTTACGTGATAAAGTTCTTGTGCACCCCCGAGTGCAACTCTAAAGCCGGTGATCACTTCATCAAAGATCAGAAGACTTTTGTATTGATGACAAAGCGCTTGCAAACCGGGTAAAAAATCGGGTAAAGGGGGAATGCAGTTCATGTTACAAGCAATGGGTTCTACAATAATTGCGGCAATTTCATGTCCAAATTTTTCAAAAATGGTTTTAACTGCCACTAAATTATTAAAAGGTGCAATTAAAGTTTCGTTTGTAAAAGCTTCTGGTACACCCAGCGAATCGGGTATTCCAAGTGTTAATAATCCAGAACCGCCTTTAATCAGCAGACTATCAGTATGGCCGTGATAACCACCCTGGAATTTTAAGATTTTGTTGCGTCCTGTAAATCCTCTGGCTAATCGGATGGCGCTTTGTGTGGCTTCAGTACCTGAATTACACATCCGTACTTGTTCAATCGATGGCATCAGTTGGGTGATTAATTCCGCCATTTCAACTTCAATTTCAGTAGGAGCACCAAACCCTAGGCCCTGTGGAAGTGCGGCTTCAATGGCTTTTAGAATCCGGGGATGCGCATGTCCATGGATAAGGGGACCCCAAGAACCGACATAATCGATATATTTTTTGCCTTCTACATCAATAAGATAGGCTCCATTGCCGGCTTTAAAGAATACGGGTGTCCCCCCAACGCTTTTAAAGGCACGCACAGGAGAATTAACCCCGCCAGGAATAACAGTTTGTGCCCGAGCGTATAACTTGGTAGAATAGTCCATCAAAATGATCCTCTCGCGAGTATCGCGATTTAAATCTTAAACGAGTGAAGTGTGGAAATGCAACAGCGCGAGAGTCATGAAATTGTCTGAAATATAGGTTTTGCGAGGTATCCTTAGAAATGGAAATATTAAATTCGATAGACGTGCACTTTATTACGTCTTTAGCTATTATTCTGGTCATTTTTGTAGCATTTTATGGCATGGCGCTTAAAAGACAAAAACATGCCATGGTTAAAATAGATGAGTCGCTTAAACGCCAAGAACAAGCCAATTATCATCTCAATCAAATTTTAAATGAAATTCGTCGTTCCAATCGGTTATTGTCAGAGTTAGCAGATATAGAACCAACGAGCGAATTTATGGAACCGATGGAACAACATCAGATCCCACAAAACGCTGCGAATAGTACTACTAACGCAGCAGCACAAATAGATTCTCAATATAAGCTTTACGTTGGCAACATCGATTACGCGGCGACTGAGGCCGAATTGGCTGCGTATTTTGCGCAATTTGGCGAAGTCGAGTTCGTCAATATTCCCGTTAATCGTTATACCGGTAAAGCGCGTGGATTTGGATTTGTCAGTTTTGTTGCGAAAGAAGATGCGGAACGTGCAATGTCTTTACATGGGTCCGAATTTAAAGGCCGTCAGATTCAAGTGAACTTTGCCAAAGAACGCGGAGAGACAGCTTAATGAAGCGCTATATGTGCTTGCTCTGCGGGTGGATTTATAATGAAGCTGAAGGTTGGCCTGACGACGGCATTGAGCCGGGTACCCGTTGGAACGATATTCCGCTAAATTGGCGCTGCCCGGATTGTGGTGCGACTAAATCGGATTTCGAAATGATTGAAATCGAAGCATCCGCTTAAGGCCCGATTAAGTTTTTAAAAAGGTTTTACAACGGCTAAAATTACAATTCCTATTAAGAGCAGCACGGGGAATTCGTTTAACCAACGATAAAACACATGCGAATGTTTATTCTGGTTGCGTTGAAATTGGCGCCGTAAATAACCGCAATATAAATGATACCCAATTAATATTAAGACGAAACCTAGCTTAAGATGCAACCAAAGTGCGGTTTTATATAGTTGCCAACCATAGACGCTTAATAACCAAAGGCCAAGTAAAAGGGTAAGTATTGCGCCCGGTGTCATAATGCCATAATAAAGTTTTCGTTCCATGATCTTAAATCGTTCTTGGCTTATTTGATCTGTACTCATGGCGTGATAAACAAACAGACGAGGTAGATAAAAAAGCCCACCAAACCAGGTAACCATCGCAATAATGTGAAAAGCTTTTATCCACAGCATAGGCATTAGGATATCACATTTCTTGACTAAGTTAGTAAATTACAGGATAATTTAACCATGCATATATCTCAACCGCATCTATCAGATCCCATTTCATTTACCGAGGCGGCTATTGCCAAAGTAAAAAGCTTAATTGAGGCAAAAGGCAATCAAAAACTAAAATTACGCATTTATATTGTGGGCGGGGGTTGTTCGGGGTTTCAATATGGTTTTGGTCTAGACGAAAAAATAGCCGAAGACGATATCATTATTGACAAAGAGGTCGTCTCGATGGTCGTGGATGCTGCGAGTGCCCAATATCTAATGGATGCGGTTGTCGATTATAAAGAAGATTTGCAAGGCGCACAGTTTTTAGTGCGTAATCCGAATGCCGAAACCACATGTGGATGTGGTTCGTCATTTTCACTTAAAGAAGAATAAAAAATTTGTTGAAGGAGAGCGTTAGCAATTTACTCAAAAAGCACTTGAAGGTTTGCTAGAGGCTACGTTAATTTTACCCTCATGGGTATCTAATAATCGTATCATTTCTTTTGCATGCACAATAAAGTGGCGTTTATTTGATTCTTGAATAGGACTTCGCTTAGGCAGCATAACGGTTAATGGATTATGATGGATTCCGCCAATGCGAAATTCATAGTGTAAGTGCGGTGCTGTTGCCAGCCCCGTGCGACCCACATAGCCTATAATTTCTCCTTGTTTGACTTCCTTACCAGTACGGAATCCATTGGGGAATCGAGACAAATGGGCGTAGAGTGTAGAATATCGTGCGCCATGTTGTAATTCAACGACTTTTCCATATCCACCGCGTGTTCCCATAAAAATAACTTTACCATTGCCAGTGGCCTGAACGGGTGTGCCGTGCGGCGCCGAATAATCAGTGCCCTTATGTTGACACATGCGGTGCATAATTGGATGATTGCGTTGGCCAAAATGAGAACTAATGCGTGTAAAATTAACAGGCGCTCGTAAAAAAGCCTGCTGCATCCCATATCCATCTGGCGTAAAGTAACTGGTGTGCCCCGAATTGTCGGTATAGCGTATTGCTTGGTGCGTTTTTCCGCCATTCACAATCTCGGCAGCTAGAATTGAGCCTGTTTTAACGCGTTCACCGTCTTCATTGCATTTTTCTTCATACAATACACGGAAGGTATCATTGCGTTGTAAATCTAACGTAAAATCAATGTTCCAACCAAAAATTTCGACCATTTGTGCCAAAATGTTATGATCTAAACCCGCGCGTCTGCCAGAAGAAAATAATGAATTTTGGATTTCCCCTTTGCCAAAGGCCAGTTTCTTTTCAAGAGGAACTAATTTGTGTTCCACTTGGAAACCTTCATCAACACGTGAAAGGTATAGAGAATTACCGGGTGCAATCTCTAATTTTAAGGAAACAACTTGTTGTTCTTCAGAGACTTGAACCTTTAACTTTTGCCCTAATATCAAAGTGCGCAAATGTCTACAGGCCGGATCCGAATTTATCATTTCGTGTATATCTTTGGTTGAAATACCGAGACGCGTAAAAATCTTAGACAGCGTGTCTCCAGCTTGTACTTTGATTGTATGCCAACTTTCCGGGCTCTCATCTTCTGCAGCTTCGAACGGCGTATAGGACATTCCAAATGGCTTTAATTCCGCTAACATTTCCAACCCGGTTTCTGTTAAAAAAGTATTAGTTTTTTTAAGAGTAACCTCGTTGTTGACAATGGGTGTTACAATACTGGCATTAGTTTTAGAATGATTTGCTGGAGAAACAGGTGCAGCTGTCGAATGTAGGGCAGAAGCAGAGGCTATTGTAGTAGGCATGCGGGGTGCAGTAAGTGCTGAAAGCTTCGAAAGTGGAAACGACAGCACCAGGCTAATAAATGCAGCAAACCCTAAGCTCACGTGCAACGTGCGTCTAAAGATGCGTGAACCTTTTTGGTTCGTTTTTTGTTTATAATCAAACTTCACGACTAACGGCGATCCTTAAAAGTATTTTTGCTAATAACGCCTTATGTTTAAGTTAATAAACAAAATTAGTTGCGTTAACCCAAGTGAGTATCTATAAAAGATAGTTTGTGCTTTAAAAGTGGTCAATGCTTATTTCCAATATCAGCATTCAACGATACTATAAAAGAGATCAAAATGGAACTAGAAGTTGCCAGATGAACAATTGAGGTAGTAAATGATGAGTAATTTTGTTGAACAACTTGATTTTATTCAGCGCGGGGCAGAGGAAATCTTAATTCAAGAAGAATTAGTTGAACTTCTAAAAACGGGTAAACCGTTGCGGCTTAAAGCAGGCTTTGATCCGACCGCGCCCGATATACACTTAGGGCATACCGTATTGTTAAATAAATTAAGGCAGTTTCAAGACTTCGGTCACCATATTTTGTTTTTGATTGGGGACTTTACTGCGCTGATCGGCGATCCGACCGGTCGGAATGTTACGCGCAAACCGTTATCGCGGGAAGAAATTGTTCAAAATGCATACACCTATCAAGAACAAGCTTTTAAAATTCTCGATCGCCAAAAAACGGAAGTGCGATTTAACTCAGAATGGCTAGATAAACTGGGCAGCAAAGGGCTTATTGAATTATCTGCAAAATACACGGTGGCGCGTATGCTGGAACGCGACGATTTTAAAACGCGTTACCAAGCCGGGCATTCCATTTCGATTCATGAATTCTTGTATCCCTTAATACAAGGTTATGATTCTGTTGCGTTGCAAGCAGATATTGAGATTGGCGGAACGGATCAAAAATTTAATCTTTTAGTGGGCAGAGAGTTGCAAAAACATTATGGCCAAAAACCGCAAGTTGTTATGACTTTCCCTTTATTGGAAGGCACAGATGGCGTTAACAAAATGTCTAAATCGCTCGGTAATTATATTGGTATTCAGGAATCGCCTAAAGAGATCTTTGGGAAATTAATGTCTATCTCAGATGCCCTGATGTGGCGTTATTATGATTTGTTAAGTTTTAAATCTACCGCGGATATTGAACAATTAAAGCATTCTGCGAAAGAAGGCGCTAATCCTCGAGATATTAAAATTGAATTGGCGAAAGAAATTGTTGCACGGTTTCATGGCAATGAGGAAGCGGAAAAAGCGCATGCGGGGTTTGTATCACAGTTTCAAAAACATATAAAGCCAGAAAATATTGAAAAGATAAAGATAGATTGGTCTGGGTTATATATTCCTCTTGTTATTTTATTAAAAAAAACTCAATTAGCTAATAGCACTTCCGACGCTATGCGGTTGGTAAACCAAGGCGCGGTGAAAGTAGATAATGCACGAATTAACAATAAAAATGCATCTATTCCAGCAGATAGTAAATATCATCTTTGCCAAGTCGGGAAAAGGAAGTTTGTTGAAATTTTAGTTAAAATGAAGGGAAACTTAACTTTGGAAGAAAGTTTAAAGATAAGCCAGTATGAAGTAAAACTGTTTTGGTTAAAAAATGAAGAAAATAGTGATGATTTTTTCTTTAGAGAGCCAATCCTTAAATTTTTAGAAACAGATTTAAAACAATATATTGATGAAAATAGTACAAATAGCTCTGTAAAAGTTTTTCAAACTTATGTGGAAAAATGTTACGATGAATATGAGTCGCTCAGGTTCAAGGGCGAATATCGAATAGGGGTGGAAATACAGTTTGAGAACGAGTGGTTTCATCGAATTTTGAAGCATTCTTTTGAAGAGCAGTAAGTAAAGAAAAGAACCTAGGCCTGAAATTAGGCAATGAGAGGATGGCACGCCGGATTTAAGTAAACTGCCTAAAATCTAAGTAAAAGACCACCCTCAAAACGGGTGGGTCGATTAAACGCCTTATCCGACTGAAAGTTTGATAAACACTGCCTTGCCTGCTGTTTCTAAGCCTTTACCAACCCTTATTTGCTCTTCGGGCGCCTTTTCCCCAAAAAATTGGGGAAAAGGAATCGGTCTGTACTGTGCTGCTAGAATTGCCTACGCCTTTTCTAAAGCAGGTACAGAGAGGACTTCGAGGCCGGGGATTCGATTAAAATCAAATTCATTTTTTGTTAAGACGGCACAGTTATTTGTAATTGCAGTAGCAGCAATGATTAAATCGTGTGCTCCGATAAGGTTTCCTTGGCTCAATAAGGTACTTAAAAGCTCCGCGTGTATTCTTGCTTCTTCTTCGCGAAAGGGAAGAGCGGAAATTGATTTGATAATTTGTTCCACAAAAGCAGAGCGTTTAATACGTCTATCTTCTGAATTTGCGCGATGCACTCCTACAAGTAATTCTGAGATAGTAATGCTACTAATGTAAACATCGCCATATTTTTCCCATTGAGAAAAATTAATTTTATTTTTTTCAGCCAAAATAAGTACTGAAGTATCAACGATTAATCCCATATATCTTTAATTTCTCCGCCTGCAGAGCGTACAAGTCCAATGTCTTGTTCGAAATCTTGAGCATCGCCTGGCAATAAAGTTGGGCATGAGGCAAAAAATGAATTGAGTTCACTAATACTTAAAGTTGAACGATTTTTTGAGGGGCCAATATGGGCAACAATCTGATTACCTTTTTTAATGTTGTATTCATCTCCTTTGTAATAAACACGACCAATGATGTCAGCAAAAGACCGAACTGCCTCAGTCACTGTGATTAAATGAAGCATTTAAGAACCTCTCATAGTTTAAGTAGCGTAGGAATAAACATAAAATCATAATGTAAGATTATATGATTTTCAAAGAATTAGCAAATACTTGCGGATGGAAATATTTTAGTTAGCTTTATTTATTTTTCGCTTTAGCCGCTCTTGAACTAGTAATCTCTAAGGTCTTTGATTACCCTAGGTTACTCGAAACAAATGTGTTTGACATTATTTGTATAAGGGATTAGGATTACGATTCGCCTGAAGGTTGAGGCTTAAGCTGTAAGAAGTTTAGTTTAAGCGTAAGACCTGAGGATAGTTCTTTAACAAGTTATAAAATATAGAAGCCAAGCAATTTGTGTGGGCACTTGTAGCTGTGTTGGTTTAGATCAACATAGACTTGAGAAGTGCAAGAGTTAGGACGAACTTAAGATTAGGTTCTGCTTAGGTAGAATCACATTGAATTAATTGAAGAG
>DATLWY010000003.1:0-6827 GCA_035576045.1 Gammaproteobacteria bacterium
CGCTTTACCGAAAAACCCGATCTCGATACCGCGCAGAAATTCTTAGCCGATAAAAATTATTATTGGAACAGTGGCATTTTTCTTTTTAAAACATCTACCATGCTAGCAGAATTGGAACGACTACATCCTGAGATACTCGAAGGCTGTAAAACAGCGATCGCTAACGCTAAGCAGGATCTCGATTTTTTAAGGCTAGACTCTAAAGCCATCGTTTCTGATGCCAGTTTATCCATTGACTATGCCGTGATGGAACATACGCCACATGCTGTTGTTATTCCGGTAGATATGGAATGGTCTGATGTGGGATCTTGGGACGCGCTATGGACAATTTCTGATAAAGATGCAGAAGGCAATGCCATCATTGGTGATGTAATTACCGATGATGTTCAAAATTCCTATATCCGAACTGATAACCAACTGGTATCGGTTGTCGGACTCGATAATGTTATTGTTGTCGCCACTGATGATGCTATTTTAGTTGCGAGCAAAGATCGCATCTATCAAATAAAATCCATTATTGACCAATTAAAACTGGCCAACCGAAAAGAATTAAATATGCATAGCCGCGTGTATAGACCCTGGGGATATTACCAACATATTGATCTCGGCGAACGTTTCCAAGTAAAACGAATCATGGTAAAACCCGATGAAAAAACATCTACTCAGATACATTACCATCGCTCTGAACATTGGGTTATAGTGGAAGGAATTGCAAAAGTCACACGCGGCGATGAAACGCTCTTGATCCACGAAAATGAATCGGTTTACTTACCAATGGGCATGAAACATCGTATTGAGAATCCTGGTAAAATTCCGCTGCATTTGATTGAAGTGCAATCCGGATCTTATTTAGGTGAAGATGATATTGTGCGTATTGAAGACGTCTACGGACGCGCAGAAATATCTGTCTAAAAATTTAGGAATTTTCAATACGCTGTACTAACTTCTGGTTGATTGCCAGATCTTCAATTAAATCCATAAGAATATGGCCCAAAGTAATATGGATTTCTTGAACGCGATTCGGATCGCTAGAAGGCACAATAATGGAAAGATCACATTCTTGCAGCGTCAGACCACCATCACCGCCCAGAAAACCCATCGTAGCAATACCACGCTTGCGCGCGGCTTTTAAAGCGCGTATCACATTCACTGAACGGCCAGAAGTTGTTAGCCCCAATAAGACATCTTCTGGTTTACCAAGCCCCTGTACCATTCTCTCAAACAAACATTCATAGCCATAATCGTTCGCACAGGCTGTAATGGTTGAAGTATCAAGTAGCAACGACATCGCTGGAATGGCCTCTCGATTTGTGTGTGATCTTAATCGTACTAACAATTCACAGGCCAAATGTTGGGCATCTGCGGCTGAACCGCCATTGCCACATAACATCAATTTACCGCCTTTAGCGATTGCGCGTATAGCAACCTCGGCCATTGAAACAAGTGTATTTAAATATGAACCCGTTAGACACTCTTTTTTAAGCTCAATCGCATCCATCCACTGATCGCGAACCTTTTCTATACAGATTGATATTTGTTCAGAAGATAATTTCATTGGAATGCCCCTTTTTTGTCTATTCTTCTAAGTTTTGAATTTTATCATTAAAGTAGCTTAATAACAATGGATAAATTTCCATTACGTCTAACTGCTCTGTCCCTGCTGGAAGAGCATTTCTCGCAAGCTCCTTACTATAAAACAAAATCCAGCCTTCGCTGCTATAATCCGCGGTATACTGATCTTTTAGGTGACTAATTTTAACATAATCAAATAATGGGAAGATCATCTCATTTGATTGATTTTCCATCCAAACATCTGTGCCTAAAGCCCACATGGTTGGCGATAAATTTTCTTCTAAAAACAACTGGTGCTCACGTTGTTCTAGTTTAAATAGTGGATATTCTCCCAGTACATTCAGGTTTGACAGTTTAAAAGCCCCTAAACTGGCATCCGCAGTATCCTGAAAGTTCAGCGTGATATTGGGGTTTGCCTGCGTCAAGATTTCACAATTCAAAACATCAATCTTATTTAATAATTGTTTAAGGTTGTAAAATCGAATTTCTGGTTTATGAATTTGATGAACAGGATCTCGCTTTTTTTGACCCAGCCCTGTTATAATAACCAAGACGGTTTGCTCGTCTAAGATCGGCAATAATGAGCCTAAAAATTCATCTACTAATCTGAAATTATCTAAAATAATATCTTTAAATAAAATCTCATGTGATTTTCTCATCTCGACATTTTCAAAATAGTAGCTATCCAATTCCCCCAGTTCGTCGCTAAACATTTCTGGCTCTGCTGCTCGCCAGTACAACTGCTGTGCAGAGGCAATATTTTCTAAATGTATTGTTGAAAATTCAGGTTTATATTGATCATACAATGCTTTAAAAATATCCATTTGGCATTTGGCTCTTAATATCGCTCGATTTTTCTGGTACGGAATTCCTTTTACCAACTCCACGCCCATTTGCAATAAAATGGTTTTTATAATCGAAAATGGCACACCTTTAACAGCACCCATTGCTAACTGAAAAAACAACTGAAGAGCTAATCCAACAGAACGACGGATGTTATTTTTTTTTATAAAATCAAAAAATTTCTGAATAACACTGAGCGATGATGGAAAACACAACTGAGAGGCTGAAAAAACGCCGGGCACATAAAAAAAGCTCAAGGAATTTTGAGAAATAGGGGTACTCATTCGATTTCCAAACACGCCCGTCGTAACCCCTTTTGCGTTTAAGGCATCCCAAATATAATGTCCCTGTAACGCATGAAGTGATTGTCCAAACCCAACAATACCGTGTTTATCGGGTTTAATCCCGGTATAAATAGAAGGCCAAATCGTCCAAGGCGTCAATGGTTCAATGGGCGCTCCCACGCGTGTCTTTATAACTGTTCCGGCTTTCAGCAATTTTTCAAAAGCAGGTAATTGCCCTTCAGCCACATACCTATCTAAAAAATGCTTCTCTGCCGCATTTAATTCAATTACTAACATTCGTTTAGTTTTTTCTACAGTCATTGCCTTTCCTAAATTTTGTCATTTAACTAGAACTTCCCAAGAACATACAAAACTATCACTAGATATAGACTACTGGCTGTATTTTGGGTATGCTCTCGTTAGTTAATACCATTAATAGCAGAGTTCAAAATAAATGACCATTCTCGTAACGGGCGCCGCTGGATTTATCGGATACCATGTGTGCCAAAAATTACTGCAACGCCAAGAAAAAGTGATTGGCATCGATAACCTGAATCACTATTATGATGTGCGCTTAAAAGAAGCTCGATTAGCAGAACTGCAAACACAGCCTCATTTTAAATTTTATAAAATTGATATCGCCAATAAAACTGAATTCGATGATTTTATAAAAGAAAACCCCCACATAACTCAAATTGTGCATCTCGCAGCGCAAGCGGGTGTTCGTTATTCGCTGACAAACCCTTTCGCTTACACCGAAGCCAACGTTGTTGGGCATCTCGCGATTTTGGAAGCCTGCCGAACACTACCCATTAAACATTTGGTTTATGCGAGCAGCTCTTCTGTGTATGGCGCAAATCAAAAACTGCCATTCTCGGTTAATGATCCGGTTGATCAACCTATTTCACTGTATGCTGCAACTAAACGTTCAGCGGAATTAATGTCTTACACCTACAGCCATTTATTTGGACTGCCAGCAACAGGCTTGCGATTTTTTACGGTTTACGGACCCTGGGGTCGCCCCGATATGTCTGCCTTTATTTTTACAGACGCCATTTTCAAGAACCAAGAAATTCCGGTTTTTAATCAAGGCGATATGCGGCGTAATTTTACCTATATTGATGATATTGTGGCGGGAACAATTTCTTGTCTTGATAAGCCACCTTCCCCTCCCCTTCATGAAGTACCGCATCGTGTTTATAATATTGGCAATAACCGCTCTGAATCGCTCATGGGCTTTATTCAAACCCTTGAAAATATTATTGGTCAAAAAGCAAAAATCCGTTTTGAACCCATGCAGCCTGGGGACGTAAAGGAAACCATTGCGGATATCTCAGACACCACTCGCGATTTCGGGTTTTTGCCTAAAACCCACATTGAAGAAGGCCTTACAAATTTTGTTTCTTGGTATAGGAATTATTATGAATGCTAACTCCACCCCTACAATTGCTGTTATCGGACTTGGATATGTTGGATTGCCATTAGCAATCGCTCTTGCACGCCATTTTCCAGTTACGGGATTTGATATTGCCGAAGATAGAATTGCAGAGCTGAACAAAGGCATTGATCGTACACACGAAATTGAGCTCTCTGTACTCAAAGCAACCACTATGCATTTTATCTCAAATGCAGCAGAACTCTATGCTCACGACGTCTACATTGTGACAGTTCCAACGCCTGTCACCAACGATCATTTGCCCGATTTAGAGCCTTTACAAAAAGCTTCAGAATTTGTTGGGAAAGTACTCCTTAAAGGCGCAATCGTTGTTTATGAAAGCACCGTTTACCCGGGTGTTACTGAAGATTTTTGTGGGCCTATTCTCGAAGCGCATTCTGGCCTTAAGGCAGGCCAAGATTTTTACTTAGGCTATTCTCCCGAACGCATTAACCCGGGTGATAAATTACATACGATTGATAAAATCACCAAAGTGGTTTCTGGACAAACTCCCGCTGTGGCAGAAAAACTAAAAAATATTTACGGCGCTATTAACAATGGAAATATTTTCGTCGCACAAAACATTAAGACAGCTGAAGCCGCTAAAGTGATAGAAAATGCGCAACGCGATATTAATATTGCATTTATTAACGAAATTGCCAGCATTGTTGGAAAACTCGGTTTGTCTGTTTATGACGTATTAGATGCATCTAATACAAAATGGAATTTTTTGAATTTTCAGCCTGGGCTTGTCGGTGGACATTGTATTGGTGTTGATCCTTACTATCTTGCACACTGTGCACGCAACTTACAAATTAATCCCGAAGTCATTCTTGCAGGGAGAGACATTAATGAAGCCATGAGCAAAACGATTACAAATGCTATTCATCAAAAACTGAAGCAAATAAATCCAAGCAAAAGTAAAGCAAATATTTTAATTTTAGGTCTTACTTTTAAAGAAGACATACCCGATCTCAGAAACACCAAAGTGATTGATGTGATAAAAAACTTACAACAATTGGGCCATAACGTTGATGTTCATGATCCGCTTGCAGATCCACACCATGCACAAATACACCTGGGAATTGATTTGCTGCCTAATCGTTTTAAGGCATCTGATTATGATTGCATTATTGGCGCCGTTGCCCATCAACCCTATTTAAAATTGACGGCTACTGATTTCGAAAAATTATTAGCGCCCAAAGGGCTCATCGCAGACATTAAAAATATGTGGCGGAATACAAAACGTCCAGAAGGAATGCATTACTGGACATTATAAAGCACGCGCACGAAATAACTTCCTCTTTTGAGCAAGCCAATATTTGAACATATCGAGCTGGGCAATCAAAAAACAGGGCAATTATTTCGTGCACATGCCTAAGTTTTGCCCTCTCTTGGAAAAGTAATTGATGAAAAAACTACTATTCTTAGTGTCCGAAGATAGCTATTTTTGTTCACATCGGTTAAATTTAGCGTGCGCAGCACGCCAAGCAGGATTTGAGGTCGGTATTGCAACCAAAACAACGACACACACCCAAAAAATTCAAAAGGCAGGCTTGACCGTATTCCCGCTGAAACATTTTACACGTGCCGGTTTAAATCCTATTCGTCAATGCCAGCTTCTTTTAGAACTACTTAAAATTTATAAAACATATCGCCCCGATATTGTACACCAGGTGGCAATTAAGCCCGTTATACTAGGCTCGTTGGTTGCGCTTTGGTGTCGAATACCGATTATTATTAATGCTTTGGGCGGGCTGGGATATTTATTTACGGATGGAGAAATCTCCCCTAGCTCTCCTTTTTCAAAGAGGAAAATAATCTCAAGAAAAACAGCGAAATTTAAAAAAAGTGTATTACGATTCTTAACGCCTTGGCTATTTCGCTTTATTTTTTCGAGGCATAATACAAAATTAATTTTGCAAAATCAAGATGATTTGGATACTTTAGTCAAGGCACAGTGTATTTCCGATCTCAAAAAAATTACCATTATTAGAGGCTCAGGCATTGATATGAAAGCTTTTCCAGCAACCCCTTTTCCATCAGAACCGCCCGTGATCATTGCCTGCGTCTCTAGACTATTATGGGATAAAGGCATTGGCGAATTAGTTACTGCGGCTAGAACACTACAAGAAAAAAACATCGACGCAAAAATCATATTATACGGTACGCCAGATCCCGAAAATCCCGCTTCTATCTCGCACGAGCAAATACAAGGATGGCACGATTCTGGGCTGATTATCTGGCAAGGACATTGTAATCATGTTGCTAAAGCCTATGCGGATTGCCACATCGCTGTGTTACCTTCTTATCGAGAAGGATTACCCAAAACGCTTCTAGAAGCAGCCAGTTGTGAGCGTCCAATCATTACCACCGATGTCCCAGGCTGTCGTGAAGTCGTACAAGATGGGGAAAATGGATTACTGGTTCCTGCAAAAAATAGTGAGGAACTGGCCGATGCTCTAATCGTTTTAATCGAAAATAAAGCGTTGCGATTACACATGGGACAAGCTGGCAGAAAGCGCGTTGCACAATACTTTTCAGATACGCTCATCCATGAAGAAACCTTAAAATTATATTCTTAATAAGAAATTCGTGACTTTTTACGTTTTGATACCAACTCCTTTTCTGAATAACCAAATCGCCCAGCTATAGAGTACGACAATAAAGCCAACAATAATCCAAAGCGCAAC
>DATLWY010000004.1:0-58889 GCA_035576045.1 Gammaproteobacteria bacterium
TTAGAAATGCTGAAAAATAAAGGCTGGATTTTAGGTGGCGAATCTTCTGGACATATTTTATGTTTAGATGCGAATACGACAGGAGACGGTATTATTTCTGCGCTGCGTGTTCTTGCTGTTATGGCATTTACAGGGCGTTCCTTAAAGGAACTCAAAGAAGGGATGACTAAATCGCCACAAATACTCATTAATGTGCCAATTGCTACAAGAACCAATGTTATTGATCATCCCAGTATTACTTCTGCTGTTACCAGAGCTGAATCGCGGCTAAACGGCTGTGGTCGTGTATTGCTGCGTGCTTCTGGTACAGAAGCTTTAGTGCGTGTGATGGTGGAAGGGCAGGATTCGAGCATGGTCGAGTTGGTTGCTGAAGAACTCGCGGAAGTGGTTAAAGGCGCGATGGTTTAGGTTAATTAAGGAGATGCATATCTCACTAAGGGCTGCGCGGACTACTAGATTTATAAGATGGGTGGATACCTTCTGGTGTGTTGACCTCATTTTCATCTATGCCACCTTCGTTTTTTACGGCAGGTGATACTTCTTCGTCAGCGAACCGAACACGCTTTTTTGGTTTCTCTGGTCTTTTTGCTGCATGCAAGTCTGCTGCATGCAAGATTGTTGAGTTAGATCCTGAAACATCTGTTGGTTGGGCACGTTGATTATTATAAGCGGCAATGACAGCGGCTAACTGGCTTGCTTCTGTTTGGGCAAGTTCTTGTGTTGGCTCAGCATCCCAACCGTCTCCTGGCTTTTCATCCGACGAATTTTTTTGTCTATCCCACAAATCTTGTTCGGGCTTCTGTCCTGGTTCAGAAATTGCGACTTGTTTTTCAGATTTTGCATCTGCTTTGGCTGCTTCCGCTGTTCGTTTGATGTCGGCATTGAACTCTCTTGTTCTCTCCTGATCTTCCCAACCGTCATCTCTCATTTGCGCTGCTGCTTCTCGCGTTATTGCTATTGGTGCGGAAGCTGAGGCTTTGCTAGTTTCTTGCGCAGATTTTGTCTTAGCCGATTCAACTTTTGCCGGCATTTTTTCTGGCTCAGTTTTCGAGATTTTTTTTGGTTCAGCGTGTTTATCCCCAGTCAGCACTTGTTTTTTTAACTTCTTTTTTTTCTTTTTAGAGGCTTTTTCAACCTTACTTGTGTGAGCTCTGTTTAGTTTTGCGCTACGATTCGAAAGTTCGGAAGGGCTTGTTAGTTCATAATGCTCTTTTGATTTTGTATCTGGATGTCTTTCTAATATGATTGCATGCGCTTGTTTGCTAACGTTTTTACCAAGAACATCGCCAGGGGATTTCAATCCTTTTGCACCTTTGGCATTTTGTTCGGCAATCTTTTGGTCATGGCAGGATAAAAATTGTTTAGCTACCAAGCCTTCATATTCTTTGCGAAAATCTTTTTCGGTTTTGTTAGGAAATTTTTTCCTGAGCTCGTCATTTATGTCCATGCGAGAAGTAGGGGGGATAGGAGGGAATTGCCCGTATTTGGCATGAAAAGCGGTCATTGCCGCAACGTGCTCGCTAACCGCACCTTCCCTATCTTTTCCGCTCATGCAACTGCCGATTCTAATGCCGCCCAATCCAGAAACGGCAATTTGTTCCAGTGCGGCACGTTCAGCATTATGGTTAATGCCTCGTTTAGCAAAATTGCGAGCTCTTTGCATGGGCCCACTCATCGCTTTTATCTTGTCCAGAGCATCTGCTGCCATCTTAAGTTCAGTAGGTAGGGGGGCACCAGGGCCGTGTCTTTGTAAAAGATAGTCTTTTGTTTCATGAAGTGCCTTGAGCGTATTGTTATTTTCTCTAGCTCTCTTGATGCCTCTATAGCCTTCTACAGCAAATGAAAACACCCATTTGCCAGTAGATTTAAATTTTTCTATGGGTGGATCGTTATTTTTAAGATTGCTTATAAGTTCTGGAAGGGAAATTATATGTGAAAGACCTGGAATTACCTTTAAAGGTGCCAGAAAATTACTAACGGCACGCATTTTGTTTACAGGGTAATTAGAGGTAATTAATTGTATGGTTGGTCCCCCTGTTCCGACCTCTTTCGTTTTTATACCATATTCGCGAAGAAACTCTCCAAATCCATCTTCTTTATCTGTTTTTTTAAATTTTTCTCTAAGATTTTTGATGGCTTGCAAACGATCTAAGTCCATTTCATTATCAGCCGGTGACAGTGGCGGAGTAATCAGCGTTTGTAAATCTACAATAAAATCTGATTTTCCAGGGTTTGCCTTTAAATCATTGCGAATGCCTGCCAAAATGAGTTGTTCTAGATTTGCTTGCGCAGCTGCTACGCGTTCTTTGGTTTTTTTCATTTTACTGGGAGAGATGTGACCACTTCTTATCTTCCTAACTTGATTAATTTTTATAAAATTTGCAGGATTTTTGGGGTCTCTTTTGTAGGTGATAATGTCGGATGTGTAAGCATTCCTAGCGCCTGGGTACCCTCTGATGGTTGTAGGGGGTACACCCATGTGGGTGCCGAGATTCAGATTCAGCTTAGGAGGGCCTTCTTTTTTTTGTTTCCATTCATTTACTTTTTCTTGAAAATGTTTTTGCTCCCACGGCTGTAATTTTTTAAACCAATTAGGTTGTTCTTTTTTATCTAATAATATTCTTTCCCATTCCTTTTCTTGTTCTTTAGTAAATTCTGTAATTGGCTCATCGATGCGAACTTGGATAACATCTTCACCCAGATCGACAATAGTTCTTAAAGGTTCTCTTGTCTTCCAGTTAACATGGTTTTCTGCATTATTTAAGTTTTTCAATAATTTTTCTATATCAGAATTTTTTCCTACACACGGCCTAATTTCTTCACAAAGTTCCCCTAATAATTCATGTAGTGGCACCAGTTTTTTTTTGTCAACTTCTTTTGCTTCCCATTTAGATTTCATTAACTCCAATGATTCTATCTCTTTACGCTTTGGTTCGGGGTCTAGAGTAGAGTTTTCAATGTATTGGATTCGAGCGTCAATATATCGCAAATAAAAAGGATCGGATTTTATTGCAACATCGAATGAATTTTTTTGCCAATTGGTTTTAATGTCTTCTAGCTTCTTAAGCTGTTCTGCTTTGCCAGCTTCTGCTGAATTTTCAACGATTAAAATGGCAGCGTCAATATAGGACTCCCCACGTTCTTTAATGGATTCTGTTGCAGCATTAGACCCAAAAAACCTATTTTCGTCTTCATTTTTAGTATTTAGTAAGGCAAAAAGACTCTCTGCAGAAGCCTTTTTATATTTACGAAATTTATCATTTATATCAAATTCATTTGTATTTACACTCATATATTTTTGCCCCTCTCCTTCAAAGTCCAATATATCGTTATCTTTGAAAGATTGGACAGTTTACAAGGGAGCTTGTTCCCTTAACTTGATAATTCATTGACATTTTTATCACAGATTTCAGGGCATAAGCGCTTTTCCGAGGATAAGCGCTTGAAATTGAAGTGGATTCAGATCTGGCAGTTAAGGTCGCCCGTTTTAATTTCAAAAACAGCTGCGCCTACTAGGTCTAGGTGTTGTGAGGGAGGCAAATAATTCACTTTAACTTTTAATGTGCAGCTCCCCGCCTTGAGGGTGTATCCAGATTTTGTTTTAATAATAGAATGAATAACCCGGCCTGAAGTAATTTTTTCTGCAACCTCGGAGTCATTTAAAATTGCGGTTATTTCTTTTGCAGTTTTGTAATACGGGGGCAATAACGCGATTGCAGTAGCAGAAGAGAATAATGTGGCGATAAATAATGCAATTTTTAATAAAGATTTCGGATAAAATTTAGACGTCATGATTGTTTCTTTCGATTATAGAAAACAGAAGATAAAAGCGACAGTCCAATAAAGCCAACGCCGATAAGCCCTGTGATAATTTCGGAAACATGGATTTTTGTGCTGACGAGCATGATAACAGCCAAGGCTCCGATGGCATAGTGTGCACCGTGTTCCAAAAATCGATATTTATTTAGTGTACCTTTATGGACCAAAAACAAGGTTATTGATCGTACAAAAATAGCGCCAATGGTTAATCCAATTAAGATAATTACAATATCTTTGGTTATCGCAAAAGCCCCAATAACCCCATCGAGCGAAAATGATGCGTCTAAGACTTCTAAATAGAGAAACTGAATTGCGCCGCTGTGTTTAACTTGGGTGGCACTATGGTTTAATAATGCGGTTAAACTGTGTAGAATCATAAAAAGAATAATGCCGACGCAGCCCGCAATAATTGCGCCGAGTTTTTCCCGCTCAGGCAAACAACCTTGTATAATAATTAAAACTACTAATGATAATATAATGTGCAGTGTTTCTATCTTTCCACAGGCATTTAATTTTCTTTCTAGCCTCCCTAGCCAATGAATGTTGCGTTTTTGATCAAATAAAAATGACAAAAATACCAATAATAGAAAAATCCCGCCAAAGCTAGAAATCGTTGTTTTTGTTGCTTCAAGAAGTTTGGCATATTCGCCCGGTTTCTGGATCGCCAAAAAGAATACATCGAGTAAACTGAGATCCGTAACAAAGCCTACTATAATAATGGGCAATAAAAACCGAACGCCAAAAACCGCAATCAAAATTCCCCAGGTTAAGAAGCGATGCCGCCATAGAGCATCCATTTTTTGTAACACCGAAGAATTCAGTACAGCGTTATCAAACGATAAGCTGATTTCTAATATGCAGAGTATTAAGGTTAAAATGAGTGCCTGAATGCCACCCCATAAGAATGCGGTGAGTAATCCAAGCAGTGTGATAAAGATTGAAGCTTTAAAATATTTCATAAATTAAGCGTAGAAGAGGGAAAGCAAAACTGCCATTAACAGTTTGTTGATTAACATAATTTTTGTATGGGGCTGTTTTCTGAAAAGTGGTAGGCATGTTAACATCCCCTGACTAACCTTTGTAGGAACCTTTGGCCTTGATCACGACAAATCTGAGAAAACCTTGCGTGATAGCAAATTGGAAAATGCAAGGGTCGTCTGAAATGATTTCAAACTTTGTTTTGGCATTAGCCCAGGAGAAAAATCGACCTGCTGGGAACGATCTAGAAATTGTATTATGTCCACCGGCGCTTTACTTACAGCAGCTACGAACAATCCTGGAGGCATATAATCTTCAAGAACATTTTTTGTTAGGAGGCCAGAACGTCTATTGTGAGTCTAGTGGTGCTTTTACAGGTGAAATTGCGCCCGAGATGCTGTTAGATATGGGGTGCCGCTACGTTATTATTGGGCATTCAGAGCGCCGACAGTTATTTCAGGAGAACGATACACTGATTGCGCGGAAGTTCAGAGCCGCGTATCATGTAGGGCTTATTCCCATACTCTGCGTAGGCGAAACAGAGGCCGAGCGAGTAGGAAACAAGACTTTTGAGGTTGTTGCGCGCCAATTGGAGGCAATTTTAGCGTTAACGCCTATTTCTCATTTGTCTAGGAGCATTATTGCTTACGAACCCATTTGGGCTATAGGGACGGGTTTAACCGCGACGCCACTTGAAGCCGAAGTCGTACACGGGTTTTTGCGGGATTGGTTAGGCAAGCGAGACCTAGAAGTAGCCAAAAAAGCCCGGATTGTGTATGGCGGAAGTGTTAAAGCGGAAAACGCGGCTGGGTTGTTAAGTATGCCCAATATTGATGGCGCGCTGGTGGGCGGCGCTTCCTTAGTGGCAGAACATTTTTTAAAGATTTGCTCCCCCTCTCCCACTGGGCAATAGCTGGGGTAAGAGCAACGAATAGTAAGTGAGTAGTGAGATGGAACAGATTGTTTTAGTGATACATGTGATTGTAGCCATTGGGTTGATTGGCTTTATTTTGATCCAGCATGGGAAAGGGGCAGAAGTGGGCGCATCTTTTGGGAGTGGGGCTTCGCAAACACTTTTTGGTAGTCAAGGGTCTGGAAATTTTTTAACCCGAACAACCGCTATCCTTGTGGCTATTTTTTTTGTTACAAGTCTTACTTTAGGCTACTTAGCTTCTCATCATGCTAAACCCAAAGATTTAGATGAGCTATTAAAGAAGGTTCAGCCTGCTACTGTAAAACAAGATAATGAGATTCCAGAAGTTGCGCCTGGGGTTAGCAAAAACAAACCGAGTAATCAAAATTAAAATATCTGCCGAAGTGGTGAAATTGGTATACACGCTACCTTGAGGTGGTAGTGGCGAAAGTCGTGCCGGTTCGAGTCCGGCCTTCGGCACCAGTCATATTTTAAATTTCGGATAAACTAGGTTTTAAATATGGGCATTGAAGTTTGATCCCAAAGAGTCGAGCAATTCTGAAAATGGGTAAGGCAAGAGGCAAGCGGAAAAAATTTGACCTAACTTAGTAGCAGCACTTTCACTTTTTGTCTTATACTTCACGCCATGATTGAACAATATTTTCCTGTCTTGATTTTCATTATCGTAGGCGCTTTCTGTGGCTTAGTGCCTATTACTATTGGTCTTTGTTTAGGACCTCGGCGTCCTAACCCTGCCAAAAATTCGCCTTATGAATGCGGCTTTCCGCCTTTTGAAAATGCCAGACGGCCGTTTGATGTCCGTTTTTATCTGATTGCTATTCTATTTATTATTTTTGATTTAGAGATTGTCTTTTTATTTCCTTTTGCAGTGACGCTAAAGCACATTGGGTGGCCGGGGTTATGGGCCATGGGAGTTTTCTTGGCATTACTGGTGGTTGGATTTATTTATGAGTGGCGGAAAGGGGCGTTGGAATGGGAATAGAAGGTATTTTAAAACAAGGCTTCGTCACAACTTCTGTCGATAAATTAGTTAATTGGGCTAGAACAGGCTCTTTATGGCCTATGACCTTTGGATTAGCCTGTTGTGCAGTCGAAATGATGCATGCAGGGGCAGCGAGATACGACTTAGATCGATTTGGGGTATTGTTCAGACCGAGCCCCCGGCAATCGGATGTGATGATTGTGGCAGGAACACTGTGCAATAAAATGGCGCAACCCTTACGTAAGGTTTATGATCAAATGGCAGAACCCCGTTGGGTTATTTCTATGGGATCGTGCGCTAACGGCGGGGGGTATTATCATTATTCGTATTCGGTTGTACGCGGATGCGATCGTATTGTGCCGGTCGATATTTATGTGCCAGGTTGCCCACCTACGGCAGAAGCTTTGGTTTATGCCATTATTCAATTGCAAAATAAAATAAAGCGAACCAATACGATTGCGAGAGTATAACAGGGGTTTTTTAAATGCAGCATCTAGAAGAGTTGTGCAAGCAGATCGCTGAACAGATCGGGGATAAAATTTCGGCAACCCGAATTGCTTTCCAAGAATTAACGATTGAACTTGTCGCTGAAAATCTTTTAGAAGTCTGTCAATTTTTAAAAGAAGCGCCTTTCTTAAAATTTGAGATGTTAATGGATGTGTGTGGTGTTGATTATTTGGACTACGGTGTTTCCGAATGGACAACCTTTGAATCGACTAAAACGGGTTTTTCGCGGGGTGTTGAAAGGAGAGAACCTTCCCCCACAGCGAGAGAGAGTGTAAACAGTGGGGAAACAACTTGGGATAAACCGCGTTTTGCCGTTGTCTATCATTTATTATCGATAACCCATAATCATCGCCTAAGATTAAAGGTCTTTGCGAATGGCGAGCCGCCCATCGTGCCGTCGGTTGTCAACATTTGGAATTCTGCCAATTGGTTCGAGCGTGAGGCTTTTGATTTATATGGGATACACTTTGAAGGCCATCCAGATTTGCGTCGAATTTTAACGGACTATGGATTTATCGGACACCCCTTTAGAAAAGATTTTCCGTTAATTGGTAACGTAGAAATGCGATATTCTGCAAGTGAACAGCGCGTGGTTTACGAACCCGTAAGTATTCAACCGCGGACATTAGTCCCCAAAACCATTCGCCATGATAACCGTTATACGCTCCCTCTAAGTGAGAGCAACAAGGGATAAGCACAATGTCAGAAATACAAAACTATACGATTAATTTTGGTCCGCAGCATCCCGCGGCGCATGGCGTTTTGCGTTTGGTTTTAGAAATGGATGGAGAAGTGATAGAGCGTGCCGATCCTCACATTGGTTTGCTACACCGTGCAACTGAAAAACTCGCAGAAAATAAGCCTTATAATCAGACCATTGGTTATATGGATAGGCTCGACTATGTTTCGATGATGTGTAATGAGCATGGGTACGTACTTGCGATTGAAAAATTACTGGGCGTTAATCCACCCATTCGCGCCCAATATATTCGCGTGATGTTTGATGAGATTACGCGTGCTTTAAACCATTTATTATGGTTAGCAGGGCATGCTTTAGATGTTGGTGCAATGAGCATGTTTTTATATTGTTTTAGAGAACGTGAAGATCTCTTAGATTGCTACGAAGCAGTGTCGGGCGCCAGAATGCATGCGACGTATTATAGGCCAGGCGGTGTATACCGAGATTTGCCGAATTTGATGCCAAAATACAAACCTTCGCGTTGGCATACTAAAAAAGAAGTGAATAAAATTAATATAAATCGTGAAGGGTCTTTATTAGATTTTATTTGGGATTTTACCAACCGTTTTCCAAAGCGTATTGACGAATACGAAACATTACTCACAGACAATCGAATTTGGAAGCAGAGAACCGTTGGCATTGGCGTGGTTACAAAAGAACGTGCTTTGCAACTCGGTTTTTCAGGCCCCATGTTACGTGCTTCGGGGGTGGCTTGGGATTTACGAAAAAAACAACCCTATGCGACGTATGATCAAGTCGATTTTGACATTCCTGTCGGCACAACCGGTAGAGGCGATTGCTACGATCGCTATTTAGTGCGTGTGGCAGAAATGCGACAATCGAATCGTATTATTCGGCAGTGTGTTGAATGGCTACGGCAAAATCCAGGCCCTGTGATGTTAGATAATCATAAAATAACACCCCCCTCCAGGATGGCTATGAAAGAAAACATGGAATCTTTAATCCATCATTTTAAATTATTTTCAGAAGGATATTCATTGCCGGAAGGGGAGGCTTATGCGGCGATAGAGCATCCCAAAGGAGAATTTGGTGTTTATTTGGTATCCGATGGGGCGAATAAACCCTATCGTATTAAAATTCGCGCTGCAGGGTTTGCACATTTAGCGGCTTTAGATGAAATGGCACGAGGACATATGTTGGCAGATACGGTCGCCATTATTGGTTCTCAAGATTTGGTATTCGGGGAGATTGATCGGTGACGGTGGGGCTCTCACTCTTAAGTTACAAGACAAAAAAAGACATTGATCAATGGCTAACGAAATATCCATCCAATCAACGCCAATCTGCTGTGCTTTATGCCTTAAAAGTCGTACAGACCGAAAATAAAGGCTGGCTAACAGAAAGCTTAATGGATGCAGTCGCCGCTTATTTAGGGATGCCAAAAATTGCGGTCTATGAAGTTGCGACTTTTTATAATTTATTTGAATTAAAGCCCGTTGGAAAACATAAAATTTCTGTTTGTACCAATATTTCTTGTATGCTGTGCGATTCGGAGAGCATTGTTCAACACCTTAAACAGCGCTTAGGGATTAACATGGGAGAAACCACACCAGATGGGCAATTTACCTTAAAAGAAGTAGAATGTTTAGCAGCCTGCGGTGGTGCACCTGCTGTGCAAATAGGCCGCGTTTATCATGAAAAAGTCACTCCTGAAAAAATAGATACTATATTGTCTGAATTAGCGGAGTTGGGGGATGAGTAACGAAGTTTGTTTTAGAACCCGTCATTTATCCGAGCCATGGAGTTTAAAATCCTATGAAAGTGTAGGCGGTTACGCCGTATGGCGCAAAATTCTGAAAGAAAAAATAAAACCAGAAAGTATTCTTGATGAATTGAAAGTATCCGCATTGCGTGGCAGAGGGGGCGCGGGGTTTCCGACCGGTTTAAAATTGAGCTTTATGCCGCGAAACGCGCCTTCACAAAAATATGTTGTCTGTAATTCGGATGAAGGGGAACCGGGTACGTTTAAAGATCGCGATATCTTATTATGTAACCCCCATCAAGTATTAGAAGGCATGATGATAGCCGGATATGTAACGGGTGCGACGGTTGGGTACCATTACATCCGTGGTGAATTTGATCTGCCTTTTGAACGTGCTGAAAATGCTTTAAGAGAAGCAAGAAAATTGGGTTTGTTGGGACAGAATATTTTGGGGTCGGGTGTTGATTTCGAGTGCCATTCGGTGTTGGGGGCGGGCGCTTATATTTGCGGGGAAGAAACTGCCTTAATGGAGTCTATTGAAGGCAAAAAAGGTTTCCCACGATTTAAACCGCCTTTTCCCGCTAATTATGGTGTTTATGGATGTCCTACCAATATTAACAATACCGAGACACTGGCATCTATACCCGTTATTTTACAGCACGGTGGAAAATGGTTTTTAGAATTAGGCAAGCCAAACAATGGCGGTTGCAAAGTTTTTAGTGTATCGGGCCATGTGAACAATCCCGGGAATTATGAAGTAGCCTTGGGAATACCGTTTTCAGAATTATTGGCAATGGCAGGTGGATTGCGAGAAGGACGGCAATTAAAAGCCGTTATTCCGGGTGGTTCTTCGGCACCCGTGTTACCCGCATCAATTATGCGTAATCTGACGATGGATTACGATGCTATTAGCAAAGCCGGTTCAATGTTGGGTTCGGGTGCGGTTATTGTCATAGACGACTCAGCCTGTATGGTTAAGATTCTTGCTCGTATTGCCCATTTTTATTTTGAAGAATCGTGCGGTCAGTGTTCACCGTGTAGAGAAGGCACCGGCTGGATGTCGCGCATTATTCATAGGATAGCATCAGGGCAAGGAGAACCTGCAGATATTGATAAATTACTGAGTATTGCAGGGGGAATTGCAGGCAGAACCATCTGTGCGCTTGGAGATGCCGCCGCACTGCCTGTCCAAAGCTTTTTAAAATATTTTCGCGAGGAATTTGAATCACATATAACACATTCATATGACACATCTGTAGGGGCGGACTGCCGTGTCCGCCCTTTGTCGGCCCCAAGAGGAATTTGAAATGCCATTTATAGAAATTGATGGAAAAAAAGTTGAGGCTGAAGCCGGATCGATGATTATAGAGGTCGCCGATAGTATTCATGTGCAAATTCCGCGTTTTTGTTATCATAAAAAATTATCGATTGCAGCAAATTGTCGCATGTGTTTGGTGGAAGTAGAGCGCGCGCCTAAGCCTTTGCCTGCGTGCGCAACACCGGTTACAGAAGGCATGAAAATCTGGACTCGCTCGCCAATGGCGTTGCTGGCTCAAAAATCCGTGATGGAGTTTTTATTAATTAACCACCCCTTAGATTGTCCGATTTGTGATCAAGGGGGGGAATGTGAATTACAAGATCTTTCAATAGGCTATGGCAGTGATAGATCACGTTATATAGAAGGAAAACGAGTTGTTAAAGATAAAAACCTCGGTCCCTTAATCAGTACAGATATGACGCGCTGTATTCAATGTACTCGGTGCGTGCGTTTTGGCACAGAGATTGCGGGCTTGCGTGAATTAGGTGCTTTGGGGAGAGGCGAATGTTTGGAAATCAGCACTTATATTGAGCAGAGCGTTGTTTCTGAAGTATCGGGAAATATTATTGATCTATGCCCAGTGGGGGCCTTAACTTCTAAGCCGTATCGTTTTACGGCGCGTGGTTGGGAGTTAAAGCAAACGGCAAGTGTCTCGCCACATGATTGTATTGGATCTAATCTTTTTATCCATACTCGACAAAATCGCGTGATGCGTGTTGTTCCTAAAGAAAATGAATTAATCAATGAAGTTTGGATTTCTGATAGAGATCGTTATAGCTACGAAGGGTTGTATCATACAGAGCGCTTAATACAACCTAAATTAAAGCGAGAAGGTCAATGGTCCACTGTTTCTTGGGAGGAAGCACTGACATACACAGCAAAACGATTACGAGAGATTAAAGAATTAGAGGGTGCAACAAATCTCGGTGCACTTGCATCTCCCAATGCAACCTTGGAAGAGGCCTATTTGTTGCAAAAATTGATGCGTGGATTGGGTTCTCATAATATTGATCATCGTTTACGTCAAAGTGATTTTAACGATGAAGCGCACGCACTGGCGCCCTTATTTCCTAACATGGGTATCAGTTTGTCAGAAATTGATCACCAATCGGTTATTTTATTGATGGGTTCTGCTGTGCGTCAAGAGCAGCCCATACTGGGTTTAAAGCTGCGTAAAATGCGTTCAAATGGCGGGAAAATTTTAGTGGTTAACCCCTTTGATTTTGCGTTTAATTTTGAAGTGACAGAAAAATCAATCGTGCCCGATAATGATTTGGTTTTAGGGATTGCCCGTATTGCAAAGGCCATATTGAACATCCAGAAAAAAGCGGGTGTTCATCTCTCAAAAAGCGCTGAAGAAGCTTTGGCATGGCTTAAATTTGTAGAACCTTTGCCAGCTGATATTAACATGGCACAATATTTAATAGGGGATCTTTCCCCCTCTGATAATAAACTCATCTTGCTCGGTGCTTTAGCCATCAATCATCCTGCTTATTCGAATCTTATTCTGTTGTCAAATCTTATCGCACAATTAACACATTCAAAAGTAGGTGTTTTAAGTGAGGGCGCTAATGCCGCAGGTGCATGGTTGGCGGGATGCGTACCACATCGCTTACCGGGCGGCGAAGCAGTAAAGAGCGAAGCGGGATTGAATACAGATCAAATGTGGGATAGGAAACTAAAAGCCTATTTGCTATTAAATATGGAGCCTGATCTGGATTGCTTTAATGCCTCGAAAGCCATGCAGGCATTGGGGTCGGCAGATTGTGTGGTGGCTATAACGCCATTTGAAAGCTCAGCGTTATTAGAAGTTGCCGATCTTTTATTACCCATGGCGCCTTTTAGCGAAACCTCGGGTACCTTTGTCAATTGCGAAGGTAAATGGCAATCTTTCAAGCCTGCAGCCTTGCCCCTGAATGATAGTCGCCCGGCCTGGAAAATCTTAAGGGTTCTCGGCAATTTATTAGATTTGGAAGATTTTAAATATGAAAGTTCAGAGGAAATCGCATCATTTGTAAAAGCAAAAACGACCGATATGACAGTACCGAATGCCAATAACCATCTCAACGCGTCTTTAGATTTGGAAAAAGCATTTTCAAGCATAAAGCCATTCGCAACACGAGAGTTGCAGAATACCGCTACATCTACATCACCGGTTGGGATTTATGCAACCGATGGGTTAGTTCGGCGGGCAAAATCATTGCAAGAGACATTGCACTCAAAAGTAGAGATGGAAGTAGGGATGAAAGATGCTTGATCAATTTTTAACCTTGGGTTGGATCTTACTCAAGATATTCGCGATTATATTGTCGCTGATATTAATTGCAGCTTATTTAACGTTAGCGGAGCGTCGGTTTATAGGGTTTATGCAAGATCGCATAGGACCTAATCGCGTTGGCTTTTACGGATTGTTGCAACCTATTGCCGATGCTGTAAAATTACTCTTTAAAGAAATTATTTTGCCCACGCGTTCTAATCATTATCTTTTTATGATTGCGCCGGTATTAGCGATTGGTCCTGCTTTGGCAGCATGGGCTGTTATTCCGTTTGATCACGGATTTGTATTAGCCAACATCAATGTGGGATTATTATATTTATTGGCAATGACATCATTAGCCGTATATGGCATTGTTATTGCAGGATGGGCCTCTAATTCTAAATATGCATTTTTAGGCGCTTTGCGATCGGCTGCTCAAATTATCTCTTATGAAATTCCCATGGGCTTTGCTTTGGTGGGTGTTTTAATCGCTGCGGGCAGCATGAATTTATCGGATATCGTGCTCGCGCAGCGTGGTGGGGTTCTCTGTTGGTATTGGTTACCGTTATTGCCATTATGTGTCATCTATTGGATTTCTGCTGTTGCGGAGACCAATCGCTTGCCCTTTGATGTTGCAGAAGGCGAATCAGAAATTGTGGCAGGATTTCATGTGGAATATTCGGGTATTGCGTTCTCTATTTTTTTCTTAACAGAATATGCCAACATGATATTGGTGTCTGCATTAGTCACGCTACTTTTTTTTGGCGGATGGCTATCGCCATTTGAGGGAATCCCCCTGCTTGAAGAATGGTTTGTTTGGGTGCCAGGTATTGTTTGGCTTATGTTAAAAGTGAGCTTCTTTTTATTTTCGTTTTTGTGGTTAAGAGCAACGTTTCCACGGTATCGTTATGATCAAATCATGCGTTTAGGATGGAAAATTTTTATACCCATAACATTGATTTGGATAGTCGTTGTAACAATAATGGTAAAAGCAGGTGTTAAACCCTGGTTTTAAAGTCGGCCGCTCAAAAGAGGAAGTTATTTCGTGCACGTTCTTAAGAGAAGAGGTTAAGTCTTGAAATTATTGCAACAGCTACAACACTTTTTTAAAAGCTTTTTATTGTGGGAATTGCTTCTAGGTCTAAAATTAACGGGTAGGCATCTTTTTGCCACCAAAGTAACCATACAGTATCCCGAAGAGACAACGCCTTATTCTCCTCGCTTTAGGGGTATCCACGCCTTACGTCGCTATGCGAATGGCGAAGAGCGGTGTATTGCCTGTAAACTGTGCGAGGCCGTTTGCCCTGCATTAGCCATTACGATTGAAGCGGCACCGAGAAGTGACGGTTCTAGGCGCACGACTTTATACGAAATCGATTTATTTAAATGTATATATTGTGGTTTCTGTGAAGAGTCTTGCCCAGTAGATGCTATTGTGGAGACAGGAATTTCAAATTACCACTTCGAAAACCGCGGAGAGAATATTTTGACTAAAGAAAAACTGTTGGCCATTGGCGATCGTTATGAATCAGAAATCGCAGCAGATAGGGCAAAAGATGCAGAATATCGATAAAGTTCAACCCCTCATATTCTACGCGTTCTCAACGCTTGCGATTTTTGCTGCCAGTATGGTGGTCATTTCTAAAAACCCTGTACGAGCAGTGCTCTTTTTAGTACTGACTTTTTTTGCAACAGCGGGTCTTTGGATGCTATT
This sequence comes from Gammaproteobacteria bacterium, assembly GCA_035576045.1. Taxonomy (GTDB): domain Bacteria; phylum Pseudomonadota; class Gammaproteobacteria; order UBA6186; family Azoamicaceae; genus CADEGZ01. Next base: position 14,972 of record DATLWY010000004.1, read on the forward strand.
AGAAGCAGAGTTTTTAGCCGTAACATTGGTGTTGGTATACGTAGGGGCTGTTATGGTTCTCTTCTTATTTGTCGTAATGATGCTGGATGTAGAATTGACGTCTGTTCGCGAAGGCTTTGCGCGATTTTTGCCATTGGGACTTTCTGTTGCTGCTTTGGTGGTGATTGGCTTGGTTTTTGCAGTGGGCGCAAAACAGTTTGGTCCAGATATCGTGCCTGCTCCGATTGCGCACGCTGCCAATTTTAGTAATGTTGGGCAGTTAGGAATACTGTTCTACACGCATTTTCTATACCCATTTGAATTAGCGGGCGTTTTACTGTTAGTCGCTATTATTGCGGCAATTAGTTTAACCTTTAGAGGAAGACGGGGCACGATTGCACCTAATCCGGCAGATCAGCTGAAAGTACGCAAAGAAGATAGGGTTAAACTGTTTTCCTTTTCCCGTGAAGCAGGGGAAGAGGAAATGCCGCGCCTGATGAGGGCAGGAGAGAGCACTGGAAGAACGGGCGATGGTGGGGGAGAAGGTATATGATTGCATTATCGGACTATCTTGTTGTCAGCGCTATTCTCTTTGGTATTGGGGTAGCGGGACTGTTTATTAATCGAAAAAACGTCATTATTTTATTGCTGTGCATTGAATTAATATTACTGTCTGTTAGCACCAACTTTGTTGCTTTCTCACATTTTTTAAATGACATGATGGGTCAGGTGTTTGTTTTCTTTATTTTAACCGTTGCTGCAGCAGAATCAGCCATAGGGCTTGCGATTTTGGTGGTCATGTTTAGACAGAAAAAGACGATCGACGTTGAAGAAATGAATTCCCTAAAAGGATAACGTAAAAAGGATAACGTAGGATAATCATGGTTAATATAGAAACGCTTTGCTTGGCTGTTGTACTGTTTCCCTTAGGCGCAGCGCTTATCGCTGGCTTATTGGGGCGGTATATTGGCGTTAAAGGGGCCCATTCGGTTACTATTTTTGCTGTAAGTGTGTCTTTTATAATATCGCTTTATCTTTCATATGTTTTATATACCGGAGACGCCACTTCATTCAATTTTAATTTATATACTTGGGGTCGAAGTGCGCATACAGATTTTCAAGTTGGATTTTTAATTGATCGGCTGACAGTTTTAATGATGTCCGTCGTGACCTTTGTCGCTTGGGTTGTGCATATTTACACAGTTGGCTATATGCATCAAGATCCGGGTTACCAACGGTTTTTTTGTTATATCTCGCTTTTTACATTTGGCATGTTAACACTTGTGATGAGTAATAATTTCTTACAATTGTTCTTTGGGTGGGAAATGGTTGGCTTAATGTCGTATTTGCTGATTGGATTCTGGTTTAATAAAAAAACGGCTATTGTCGCCAATTTAAAAGCTTTTATTGTTAACCGTATTGGTGATTTTGGATTTATACTGGGCATCGCTGCGGTGTTTTATTGTTTTGGGACATTAGATTATGCGATTGTTTTTGCACAAGTCTCTAACATTGTATCGATGGAGCAGGCCTTCACATTTTCAGCGAACATAACGCTACCTGCGATTACATTTATTTGTCTTGCGCTGTTTATGGGGGCGATGGGAAAATCTGCGCAAATACCCTTACATGTGTGGCTGCCCGATTCTATGGAAGGCCCAACCCCGATTTCTGCTTTAATCCATGCTGCGACCATGGTAACAGCGGGGGTCTTTATGGTAGCGCGATTGTCGCCATTATTTGAATATTCTGATGTAGCCTTAAATTTTATATTAGTGATTGGATCTTTAACCTGTCTTTTAATGGGTTTGGTAGGGATTGTAGAGAACGATATTAAACGGATTATTGCCTATTCTACCTTGTCTCAGTTGGGATATATGATGACGGCGATGGGTGTTTCTGCTTATCCCATTGGGATGTTTCACTTAACCACCCACGCATTCTTTAAAGCTTTATTATTCTTGGGAGCAGGTTCTGTGATTCTTGCTTTGCATCACGAGCAAGATATTTGGAAAATGGGCGGTTTAAGACGAAAAATGCCCATTACCTATATAACCATGCTTATAGGTAGCTTGGCCTTGATTGGCTTTCCGCTCTTCTCAGGGTTTTATTCTAAAGATTTAATTATTGAAGCTGTAAAAATATCCCATTTACCGGCAGCAGGGTTTGCCCATTTTGTTGTTTTAGGAAGTGTTTTTATTACAGCGCTTTATGCCTTTAGATTATTTTTTGTGGTATTTCATACAAAAGCCCGTGCAGATAAGAACATAATCACGCATTTACATTTACATGTACATGAATCCCCCGCTATTATTTGGATTCCTTTAGTCTTGTTAGCGATTCCTTCTTTGATTGCGGGTGCATTTTTAGTAGAGCCTTTGTTTCAAGATTTCTTTCAAGGCGCCATTGTTATGCACAAACTGCACGATGGCTTTGCTGTGTTGGATAGAGATTTTAAAGCGAGAGGTGGTGTGATAAGCATGACATTGCATGGGCTTCGTTCGCTGCCTTTTTGCTTAGGTATTGCGGGGATTTTTACGGCTTGGTTTTGTTATATCGCCCGCCCAGGAATGGCTGAAATCATTCAGAAGCGATTAGGGTTTTTGTATCGCATACTAAAAGCACAATATGGTTTTAATCTGTTTAATCAATGGTTGTTAGCACGCGGTATGTGCGGGCTAGGCAGTTTGTTTTGGCGTTTTGGGGATATGTGGTTAATCGATGGTGTGGGTGTTAATGGGTTGGCGCGTTCTATAGAGAAGTTCTCACAAACGCTGCGTCGCATTCAAACGGGCTATTTATACCATTACGCGTTTGTGATGATTTTGGGCTTTTTATGTTTAATAGCTATCGTCATTGGGGTCTGACCCTTTTTGACGCAAAGGCAAGGTGAATAATGACTTTTCCATTATTAAGTTTGTTAATTTGGATGCCCATTGTTGGCGGGATTTTATGTTTTTTATTTAAGCCCGAACAGTACCGGCAGGTACGTGTATTAGCGATGCTGATTGCCTTAATCTGTTTGGGGCTTTGTATACCTTTAATTAAGGGGTTTGATCTCAATACCTTCGACATGCAATGGCAAGAACATTTGTCTTGGCTGCCCGCTTTAAATATTTTCTATACCTTAGGCGTAGATGGATTTTCAGCACCGTTGATTGTATTAACGTGCTTTATGACGGTTTTGATTATATTAGCCAGTTACAGATCTGTTCTAAAACAAGCAACAGCAAGGTATTTGGCAGCATTTTTGATTATGCAAGGGTTAATGTGTGGGGTTTTTGCGGCACTGGACGCGATTTTATTTTATGTGTTTTGGGAAGCCATGTTAGTGCCTATGTTTTTAATTATTGGCCTATGGGGTGGCAAAAATCGTGTTTATGCAACGGTTAAGTTTTTCTTATATACCTTTTTGGGATCTGTATTATTGCTTATTGCCATTATTTATCTTCAATTTATCGCCAAAGGAACCGCTGGCGCCGATATCAAAACTGTCTTTAATATTTTAACTTTTCATCAATTACCCTTAAGTTTTGATATTCAAAAAGCGTTATTTTTTGGATTTTTAATTGCATTCGCCGTTAAAGTGCCGATGTGGCCTGTACATACGTGGTTGCCCGATGCACACGTAGAAGCACCTACGGGTGGTTCTGTTGTGTTAGCAGCAATTTTATTAAAAATGGGTGGGTATGGCATGCTCAGATTCCTGTTACCTATTGTGCCCGATGCTTGTCATATATTTGCCAATGGTATGATTGTTTTATCGTTAATCGCCATTGTTTACATTGCTTTTGTTGCATTAGTGCAACAGGACATGAAAAAATTAATTGCCTATTCCTCTATTTCGCACATGGGGTTTGTAACACTTGGATTTTTCCTCGTATTTTCGATTATAGCGCACACCAACGATACAGAAGCTTCCATCTTGGGATTAGAAGGCGCAATGGTGCAGATGATTTCGCATGGGTTTGTTTCGGCGGCACTCTTCTTATGCGTAGGCGTGTTATATGATCGATTACATTCACGGCTAATTAAGGACTATGGCGGGGTCGTTAATACCATGCCCATTTTCGCTTCTTTTTTTGTGTTATTTGCGATGGCCAACGTGGGTTTGCCGGGCACTTCTGGATTTGTAGGGGAGTTTTTAATTATCTTAAGCGCGTTTAAGGCGCACGTTTGGATTGCAATTTTTGCCGCGACCATCTTAATTTTAGGCGCTTCTTATACCTTATGGATGACGAAACGTGTGATATTTGGGCCAGCAGAGCAACCCGGCGTGCTGTCTTTACAAGATTTGGGCACGACAGAAAAGAGCATTTTTACGTTATTGGCGGTTGCCATTTTAGTGCTGGGACTCTGGCCCGCGCCATTGCTGAATATTATTCATGCTTCTGCGGATCACCTTGTGTCGCAGATATTACATTCAAAAATTTAAAAAAAGGAAGGGTAAGGTGATGCAGCTTTCAGAATTGACGCATGTACTGCCAGAACTATGGCTGCTTGCTATGAGTATTTTAATTTTATTGGTCGATTTATTTGTTTCTCGAGGGTCAAAAACAATTATCTACTATTTAACACAAACGGCGTTAATCGGCATTTTATTTTTAACAGCACATCTGATAGGCACAGCGCCAAAAACGGTGTTTAACCAGATGTTTGTCGTAGATGATATTGCGAATGTATTGAAATTTAGCATTGCATTGGTTGGTTTTTTTGTATTTTTATATTCTAGACAATTTGTGTTTGGAAGTCCCAACTACAAAAGTGAATATTTTGTGCTTTGCCTTTTTTCGATTTTTGGGATGATGGTTTTAATTTCTGCTCGCAGTTTTTTAACCCTTTATCTGGGAATTGAACTGTTTGCATTGCCTTTGTATGCGCTAATCCCTATTGTTAAAAAAGACAGTATTGCACCAGAAGCCGCTATGAAGTATTTCGTCATGGGAGCCTTAGCATCGGGTTTGTTACTGTATGGTATCTCTTTGCTTTATGGTGTAACTGGCAGCTTTCAATTGCAAGAGATAGCGAGTGCGTTGATACATCAAATGCAGCATCCGCATCCTGCATTGCTCTTTGGTTTAGTGTTTGTATTAGTGGGATTAGCGTTTAAGTTTGGGGCTGTGCCCTTTCATCTTTGGTTGCCTGATGTGTATCAGGGTGCGCCGTTGTCGGTTACGCTATTTATTGGCACATTACCTAAGTTGGCGGCCTTTGGATTTGCGATTCGATTATTAAGTGATACGTTTATGCCGTTTGCGCTTTATTGGCAGCCGATACTGGTAGTTATGTCGGTTTTGTCGTTAACAATAGGGAATGTGGTGGCGATTGCTCAAACGAATTTAAAACGCATGTTGGCGTATTCAACAATTGCACATATGGGATTTTTATTTTTAGGACTGCTAGCAGGCCCAGAATCTGGATTTGCTGCGGCTTTAGACTACGTAATAATTTACGCGTTAATGGCCTTAGGTGCTTTTGGTATTATGACAGTTTTAAGTGCTCAGAGGCTTGAAGCAGAAAATATTGCCGATTTTCGGGGGTTGGGGGTTAGAAATCCTTGGTTGGCATTTTTAATGATGATTGTATTTTTCTCGCTTGCGGGAATTCCGCCCTTTGCCGGTTTTTATGCAAAATTAGTGGTGTTAAATGCGCTGGTGAATGCAGGGTATGTGTGGCTCGCAGTATTTGCCGTACTCTTAACCGTTGTCGGTGCTTATTATTATCTTCGTGTGATCCGAGTGATGTTTTTTGATGCGCCAGCGGGTAATCATCCTTTTCAGCCCGTTTCTGCCTTGCCTGTTGCCGCATTATCGTTTAATGGCTTAGCCATTTTAGCATTAGGGATCTTTCCTGCACCGTTATTTAACTTGTGTTTATCAGTATTGCCCCTCTCTTCTTTTAATTGAAAACTTTTAAAATTTCCTTGCTTCAAAGAAATTTTTCTAAAAAACCTTGGCGCTAGAAAAATAGCTAGACAGCTGGAGAACAAAATTTTTCTTTAATTTTTATTAATTAATGTTAAGCTATCATTCGTTTTTTATATAATATTAAGTAACATTGAGAGGTTTAAAATGGCTATAACAGGTGAACAGGCTTTAAGCGAACATACACGTAATAGAGCTGAAAAACCAATTCATTTATACAAGTTAGAAAAAGCTGGGACAACGTATTATTTATTTGGCAGCGATCACAGTGTTTCGTTAAATGCGTTTTCTAAAGCTGCCTTAGAGTGTATTGAACAGGTTTTTTCACAAAGTCCTGTGTTTGTTTGCGAGGGTTTGCATAGAGATATCACTCACGCACATTTATTAAAATATGGTTATCTGAGGGATCCTAAAGACAAATCGCCATATTGGATAGAGCAGCTGACTCCTAAAGAAAGCGATGTGGTTAATTCACTGCTTGACGCAATAAAAGTTCGATATAAATTGACTTTTGATAATCGAGATATTCAAATTGGCGCCATTCCTTTATTTATCGTTGGAGATATATTTGACAAGGGTATAGATTCTGAAATTCAGCGAAAACATCGCCAAAAAGATAACTTTATGCCGCTTGATCACGAAGATGAGGATGCGGAATGTGTTCAACTTTCTGAACGTGAAGACACGATACAGACAGTCGAGGAATTAAAACCGTATTTAGAAAGCTATTTTTTTAATCCAGAGCATCAAGCCTTGTTGAAAGCAAGCAAGTTGCAATATCTTAGCGGGGAACCGGTATGGGTAGCCGAAGACGACGTTCCTGACATAACAGATCAAAATAAAGCGTGGTTTAATTACATTAAACAAATGCGGTTAAATAAAGGAAAAACAGCGATTGTAGTAGGTGCTGGGCATTTATACGGGGGATATGGTTTGTTATCTTTATATGAAAAAGCGGGATTTGCCTTAACTCGAATGAATGTTACAGAAAGCGAATTTAAGCCTATTCAAAAACAAGATTAATTGTGTTTATACAATAGCCCTATCCAAACGACACACGGCAATTTTCCGAGGAACACCGAGGAAGTAAAATTCGCAGCAGATAAAGTCGCACCGAGTACCGGTACGACTCTTGCAAAGCCATCCTAGCCAAAATAGGTCCTAGCGGCGGCGACCAGTTTAATAGCTGAGAATTCTGCTTGCAATTGCCCCTCTAAGTAGGTAGTATATCTACTAGTTGACGCGGGGTGGAGCAGTCTGGCAGCTCGTCGGGCTCATAACCCGAAGGTCGTAGGTTCAAATCCTGCCCCCGCTACCAAATTGAATAATAAGAAGCCCCGTATGGGGCTTTTTATTAATCGGAGAGTTTGAAAGTGGGCTTAAAGCCCATTTTTTATTTCTTGAAGTGGGATTATGCGAAGACACGCGGCCTTAGAAAACTTGATTGCACCCATTGTGGGTAGTTTGGGGCTTACCTGGGTAGGTCTTCAGTACTTTCCGCAAGGAAAGCGATCGGTGCTGCGATTGTTTATAGACAAGCCAGGTGGGCTTAGTGTGGAAGATTGCGGGCGTGTGAGTCGGCAGGTGAATGCCGTTCTTAGTGTGGAGAATCCGATTACAGGCGAGTACACCTTGGAAGTGTCTTCACCGGGCTTGGATCGATTGTTGTTTTCGGTGGAACAGTGTCATGAGCAGATTGGAAAAAATGTATCCATTCAGTTGGTCGTACCAAAGGCAGGGACGCGAAATTTTAAAGGTAGGTTAGAACGTGTGGAAGGATCTTTGATTTCTCTTCTAACGGAGTCGGGAGAACTAACCTTTTCTTTTGATGATATGAGTGAAATGCGATTGGTGCCAGTGTGGTCCGTGTGATAAGGCATGCAGTAAATAGTGTGAGGCTTTTATATGAGCAAAGAGATTCCGCTAAAATTGGTTGTAGAAACCCTTTCGAATGAAAAGGGAGTTTCTGAAGAGATAATATTTCAGGCAATTGAGGCTGCGTTGGTTTCTGCGACCAAAAAAAAGGAAGGCGCAGAGTCGGATGTTCGCGTGAGCATTAATCGTAAAACCGGTCAATACGATACCTTTCGTGTTTGGACGGTAGTGGGCGAACCCAGTACGGAGCAGCCCGAAATAGAATTTCCCTTGCGGGATATGCCGCTTTCGGAAGCTTTAAAACATTCTAAGACAGCTAAAGCTGGCGATATCATCGAGTTCCCTATTGAATCTGTGGAATTTGGGCGTATCGCAGCACAAGCCGCTAAACAAGTTATTTTGAAAAAGGTGCGTGAAGCAGAACACGAAAATGTTGCCGACGAATTTCGTAAAAAAATTGGTGAGCTTGTGATTGGTGTTGTTAAAAAAACGAGCCGAGACGCCATTATTTTGGAATTGGGTGGCAATGCGAAATTAGGTGCCAATGTAGAAGCCATTTTATCCAAAGAGCATATGTTACCCCGAGAAGCCGTTCGGCCGGGTGATAGATTGCGCACCTATTTAGCCGATGTGGTTACCGAAGCACGAGGTCCGCAATTGATCTTAAGCCGTACCTGTAATGAGATGTTGATAGAGCTCTTTAAGCTCGAAGTACCGGAAGTCGGGGAAGGCATTATCGAAATTAAAAGCGCTGCACGTGATCCGGGCATTCGTGCGAAAATTGCTGTTAAAACCAATGATGGGCGTATCGATCCTGTTGGCGCTTGTGTTGGAATGCGTGGCGCACGTGTTCAGGCTGTCTCAAATGAATTGGGCGGTGAGCGTGTTGATATTGTGTTATGGGACGATAACCCAGCGCAGTTTGTTATGAATGCAATGGCTCCCGCTGAGATTGTCTCTATTGTTGTAGACGAAGAGGCGGAATCGATGGATGTGGCTGTTACAGAAGAGCATTTATCGCAAGCGATTGGGCGCAGTGGTCAAAATGTACGTTTGGCGAGCCAGCTTACCGGGTGGACATTAAATGTGATTACCGATAAAGAAGCCAAAGAGAGGACAACTGCTGATCAAGAGCGGTTAGTCAATATCTTTACAGAACATCTACACGTTGAAAATGATGTTGCAGAGGTATTAATCGAAGAAGGATTTACCAGTCTCGAAGAGATTGCGTATGTGCCTATACAAGAATTATTAGGCGTGGAAGGCTTTGATGAAGAGATTGTTAACGAGTTGCGTACCCGAGCAAAACAAGCGCTCTTAACGCAAACGATAACGTCGGAAGAAAAGTTAGGCGAAAAAACACCTTCCGAAGACTTGCTTTCACTGCCAGGCATGAACAAGGAATTAGCTTTGGTTTTAGCAAATCGCGGGGTGATTACACGTGATGATTTAGCAGAACTCGCGGTAGACGATCTGGCAGATGTACCAGATTTGGATAAATCTAAAGCTGCGGAGCTGATTATGGCAGCAAGAGCACATTGGTTTGAATGATTGGAGGGTAGGTCCATGGGGCCAGACAAAACAGTTGATCAAGAGGCTGACAAACCTAAAAAAATTACTTTAAAACGTCAGAGTTCAGAAGTGATTACCGTACAGCGATCGGGCCGAAAAGGCACCGTTAGTGTTGTGCATAAAAGACGTCATGTCTATGTTAAAAAAGATGCAAGTGCCGAAACAGAAGAAGTCTCTTTACAACAAGAAGAGCCTTTGAATGTCGTATCTGCAAATGCAACCCTTACGGAAGAATTATCTGAAAAAATAGTATCTGAGATACCTGAAACGCTTGTTGCTGAAAATGAAGCTGCATTAAACCTTCCATCTGGCATAGCTGCTGATGCCTCTCTTATTTCCTCTCCAGATCTTGTTAACGCAGATGCGGCAACCGAACTTAAAAAAGACGGGCACGGGGCACCTAAAAAAGGCCGTAACGCAAAAGAGTTATTAAGTGACGAAGAGAAAAAACGTGCTCGTTCTAAATCTAAAATTCGCAGCGAACCCGAAGAATGGCATAAGAGCAATATCGTTAAGGTATTAGAAGAGATCGTGACAGAAGAAGTGGACGAGATAGAAGGAGAACCTGTCGTTGAACGCCCTGTCTGGCGTAAAACCAAATTGAATAAGCATGCGGCTGCCAGAGGTAGTAAACGAGAGTTGAGAGGAATTGTTGAAGAAATTCAAAAGAAACATAGCTTCGAAAAGCCGATAGGCCCCATCATTCGCGCAGTCTTCATTTCGGAAACCGTTACGGTTGCCGAATTGGCGCAAAAAATGTCTGCGAAAGCAGGCGAAGTCATAAAAACGCTCATGAAATTAGGAACGATTGCGACAATTAATCAACCCATTGATCAAGATACGGCCGTTATTGTGGTTGAAGAAATGGGTCATACTGCCAAGCGTGTGAATGATATCACCGTTGAAGAATCCTTACAGGTTACAGAGTCCCGGGAATTAATGCCGCGTGCGGCTATTGTAACGGTCATGGGGCATGTTGATCACGGAAAAACATCGCTTTTAGATTATATTCGCACCACTAAGGTAGCGGCTAAAGAAGCAGGCGGTATTACGCAGCATATTGGTGCGTATCATGTTAGAACTCAACGTGGCGATGTTACCTTTTTAGATACCCCAGGCCATGCTGCTTTTACCGCGATGCGTGCGCGAGGTGTACAATGTACCGATATCGTGGTGCTTGTTGTTGCTGCGGACGATGGTGTAATGCCACAAACGATAGAAGCAATTCAACATGCAAAAGCAGCAAATGTACCTATCGTTGTTGCGATTAATAAAATTGATAAAAAAGATGCTGATCTCGATCGCATTCAAAATGAATTAGTGACGCACGGATTGGTTCCAGAAGCCTGGGGCGGTGATGTGATGATTATGCCGGTTTCTGCTAAAGAGGGAACTGGTGTTGATGCTTTATTAGAAGCGCTGGGCTTACAAGCCGAAATGCTGGAGTTAAAAGCGCCTGTTTCAGGCAAAGCAACGGGCGTTGTCTTAGAAGCCCGTTTAGACAAAGGTAGGGGGCCTATTGCGTCTCTTCTTGTACAAAGCGGTACCTTAAAACAGGGTGATATATTGCTAGCAGGGTCAGAATACGGTCGAATTCGGGCCATAACAAATGAATTAGGCCAGCAAATTGCCAATATAGGGCCTGCAATGCCTGTTGAGGTATTAGGTTTGTCGGGCACGCCACAAGCGGGTGATATATTTATGGTTGTTGCTGATGAACGCAAAGCGAAAGAAGTTGCGACATTTAGACAAATTAAACAGCGTGAAGCACGTATGTTAAGACAACAAGCGACTAAATTAGAAGGCTTTTTCGATCGCATGAAACAAGGCGAATCGAAAATTTTAAATATCGTGTTAAAATCGGATGTGCATGGTTCAGCCGAAGCTTTAATGGAAGCATTAGAGAAGTTGTCGACAGACGAAGTTAAAATTAAGATTGTTGCTTCGGGTGTTGGTGGTATTAATGAATCCGACATCTCTTTAACCATGGCATCAAAAGCAGTGTTAATCGGATTTAACGTGCGTGCCGATGTTTCTGCACGCAGACTTATGGAAAAAGAAGGTATAGATGTTTATTATAGCGGCATTATTTATGATGTCGTTGATAATATCAAACGCGCGATCAATGGGTTGTTAGGTCCACAATTTAAAGAAAACATTCTGGGATTAGCTGAAGTGAGAAGCGTGTTTCATTCTGCGAAACTGGGCGCTGTTGCGGGTTGTATGGTTATTGAGGGCGTGGTTAAACGTGGATGTCCAATCCGTGTTTTAAGAAATAATATTGTGATTTATCAAGGCGAGCTGGAATCTTTACGTCGTTTTAAAGAGGACGTTTCTGAGGTTCGCAATGGCACAGAATGTGGTATTGGCGTTAAAAATTATAATGATGTTAAAGAAGGCGATAATATTGAAGTCTTTGAAACAGTTCAAGTGGCAAGGACAAGTGTTTAAAATGCCTAAGCGCCTATCAAAAAATAATGCCTCTTTTTTCGCTTGCTCAACTCGCTGCGCTCAAACAATAGCTCGCTTAAAAGAGGAATTATTTTCTTGACAGGCTCTAAAAGTTTTAGCCGTTCTCAACGCGTTGCAGATGCTGTGCATCAATGCTTGGCGCGTGTTATTCGGTCAGAATTTAAAGATCCGCGCGTGGGGATGATTACCGTATTAAATGTCGAAATGACCCCTGATCTAAAACATGCCAAGATTTATGTGTCGGTTTTAGAAGACGAAAAAGTCTCGGAAACACTTAAGGTTTTGAATAAAGCCGCGGGTTTTTTTAGAGCGCAAATCGCCAACAATATTCAACTGCGGGTCGTTCCACATCCCCGTTTTATTTTTGATGACTCGGTAATTCGTGGAAATCGAATTGCACAAATTTTGGAGTCTGTTGCCAGTGTTTCGTAATGTGCATCGGCGAGAAGTTCAGGGTATTTTGTTGTTAGATAAGCCCAAGGGAATCACTTCTAATGCTGCCTTACAAATAGCCAAACGTTTGTTTAAAGCGAAAAAAGCCGGTCATACGGGTAGTTTAGATCCCGTTGCCAGCGGTCTTTTACCGATTTGTTTTGGTGAAGCCACAAAATTCTCGCAGTTTCTATTGGAAGCAGATAAGCATTATCAAACAACTGCAGTATTGGGTGTACGAACCGATACGGGAGATGTAGAAGGTAATATCGTTAGCGAGCGTCATGTTCCACCTTTAAATAGCGCGGATGTCGAAACTATTTTGGATCGGTTTAGAGGTCGTATTTCTCAGATCCCCTCTATGTTTTCGGCCATTAAACATCAAGGACAACCTTTGTATAAACTGGCCCGTCAAGGGATAGTCATTGAAAGAGAAGCCCGCGAGCTCACTATCAAGGATCTCACAGTTCTAGAACTTAAAAACAATATAATGCGTTTAGAGATACGCGCGACTAAAGGCACTTACGTTAGAACGCTTGTAGAAGATATCGGTGAGGCATTGGGCTGTGGTGCGCATGTGGTGGAATTAAGGCGATTAGGATCGGGCCCTTATAAGGCGGAACAGATGCTCTCTTTTGAAATCTTGGAACATATCTTAGAACAAGAAGGCGTTGAAAAGTTAGAAAGTTACCTACTACCTGTCCACACTTCTGTTGCTTTCATGCACGATTTACGCGTTTCGGATGCGGCAAGTTATTATTTACGGCAAGGCCAGCCTGTGCAGATCCCCTATGCTCCTCCATCTGGCTGGGTGCGGTTTACCTTGCAGAATGGTCGATTTTTAGGCGTTGGGGAAGTACTGAAAGACGGGCGCGTGGCACCTCGACGCCTAACACAGGAAATGGTTTCTTTATAGGGAAAGATCAGGTAAACTGAACCCCATTTGATGCCCAATGTTAGGAGAAAATTGAATGTCAGCAACCAGCAACGCAAAGATCGCAATTATTGAAAAATTTCGACGTGCAGCAGCAGATACCGGATCCCCTGAGGTTCAGATTGCTTTGCTAACGACACGTATTACGGAATTAACAGAACATCTTAAAATTCATAAAAAAGACTTTCATTCCCGCCGTGGGCTCATTGCAATGGTTAATCGGCGTCGTAAGTTAATGAGTTACTTGAAGAGTGAAAACCTGCCGCGCTATACTAAAATTGTTCAAGATTTAAGTCTTCGAGGCTAATAAGTTCTCATCCCAGCGCTTTCCCTCAGGGGAGGGCGTGAGTGAGAGCATTTAAATTTTTTGTATTTATTCAATATTGTCATAAGGATTAAATGTGGCCGTCATTAAAAAAACCATTTCGTTTGGTAATCATCAATTAACAATAGAGACGGGTGTTATTGCACGTCAAGCAAGCGCTTCGGTCGTAGTTAGCCTAGACGACACAACTGTGTTGGTGACGGTCGTTGGTTTGCCGGATGCTAAAGTGGGGCAAAGTGGTTTTCCCCTTCGTGTCGATTATCAAGAACGTGCGTATGCAGCCGGAAAAATTCCCGGTGGGTTTTTTAAACGTGAAGGACGACCCAGCGAGCGTGAAACATTGATTTCCCGCTTAATAGATCGACCGATTCGTCCACTATTCCCCAAAGGTTTTTGGAACGAAGTTCAAATTGTGGCAACGGTTCTCTCCTTAAATCCAGAAATTGAATCCGATATTCCCGCTATGATTGGCGCTTCTGCGGCCTTATCCCTTTCTGGTTTGCCCTTTAATGGTCCTATGGGTGCTGCTCGCGTTGCCTATGTAGACGGCCAATATCTTTTGAATCCTACACAAACTCAATTGGAATCTTCTGAATTAGAATTAGTGGTAGCGGGTACGTCACATTCTGTTCTAATGGTCGAATCTGAAGCGCATGAATTATCAGAGTCTATTATGTTAGGTGCTGTGATGTTTGGTCATACGCAATTTCAGCCGGTGATTGAATGTATTAAATCGCTGGTAACAGATGCCGGGAAACCTGCTTGGGATTGGAAACCGCCTGTTGAGAATGTTGAATTAGCCAACGAAATTAAAGCAGCCTCTGTCACCGCTTTAACAGAAGCCTATCAGATTCAAGATAAACAAGCGCGATATCAGGCCTTAAAGTCTATTAAAAATACACTGATTGAAAATCATTCAGCCGGATCAGCCAATCCTGTATCCCCAGAATTAAAAGTAGAAATTTCAAAAATCCTTGAAAATCTCGATCGTTCTATTGTTCGAGGTCGTATTTTAGCAAATGAGCCACGAATCGATGGTCGAAATACTAAAACGGTTCGTCCCATTACCATTCAACCCAGCTGGTTACCGCGCGCGCATGGTTCTGCCGTATTTACACGGGGAGAGACTCAAGCCATTGTTGTGGTTACATTGGGAGCAGGGCGTGATGCGCAATTAATAGATAGTCCCTTAGGCGAATACAAAGATGCATTTATGCTGCATTATAATTTCCCCCCTTATTCTGTGGGAGAAGTGGGGATGGTGGGTAGCCCTAAACGTCGTGAAATTGGACATGGTATGTTGGCCAAACGTGCGATGCGTGCTGTGTTGCCTAAAGATGCAGATTTCCCTTATGTATTAAGAGTTGTTTCCGAAATTACGGAATCCAATGGCTCCAGTTCTATGGCTACCGTCTGTGGCGCAAGTATTGCACTAATGGACGCAGGGGTGCCGATTAAATCGGCAGTTGCAGGTATTGCGATGGGCTTGATTAAAGAAAATAATCAATTCCAAGTCATCACCGATATTCTTGGAGATGAAGATCACTTAGGTGATATGGATTTTAAAGTTGCAGGAACCGGCAAAGGCATTACGGCTTTACAAATGGATATTAAAATCGATGGCATCACCGAAGAAATTATGAACGTGGCTTTGGAACAAGCCAAAGAAGGTCGTTTGCATATTTTGAATGTTATGAATCAAGCGCTTGCTGAACCGCGCGTTGAAATGTCTTCGTTTGCGCCCCAAATTATTAGCTTTCAAATTAACCCCGAAAAAATCCGAGATGTGATTGGAAAAGGTGGAGCGACCATTCGTTCTTTAACTGAAGATATGGATGCAACGGTTGATATTGATGATAACGGTATGATTCATATTGCCTCTGCAGATAAAGCAGCGGCGGCTGAAGTGCGACGCAGAATTGACTTGATTACCGCTGAGGCAGAAATTGGCAAAATTTACGAAGGTAAAGTTGTGCGGATTACCGAATTTGGCGCTTTTGTAAATTTTCTTCCGGGTAAAGATGGGTTAGTACATATTTCTCAGATCACCGATCGCCGTATTGAGACTGTGGATGAAGTCCTGCAAGAAGGGCAAACAGTTAAGGTTAAAGTTCTTGAAGTCGATCGTCAAGGTCGAGTGCGTTTAAGCATGAAAGAAGTTGAATCTGAAGATTCTGTAGGTTCTGCTTCAGCCGCATAAAATATCAATATAGAAAGAGCGGACACGACAACGGAGGATCTATGTGTCCGCTCTTATTAATTTCAAAAAAGCATTCCAATACCCGTTGTTGCTGCCAATGCCAGTGCGCCCCAGAAAGTCACGCGCATTGCCCCCCTCAGTATATTAGATCCACCGGTGAAGGCGGCTAAAGCACCTAATAACGCCAAACTTAATAAAGATATGGCAGAAACAGCCAGGCTCAGTTGAGGGAAGGGCGCGATAATAACCATCAGTAACGGTAATGCTCCTCCTATAGAAAAGGTAATGGCAGAAGTGACAGCCGCTTGAAGCGGGCGTGCTTTGATCATTTCTGTAATACCCAATTCATCGCGGGCATGAGCGCCTAAAGCATCGTATGCCATTAATTCTGCAGCAACTTGTTTCGCAAGACTGGGTTGAAGACCCCGAGAGACATAAATGTTCGCGAGTTCTTCGCGTTCATATTCAAAATTGTTTTTCAGCTCTATGCGTTCGCGTTCAATATCCGCTTGCTCAGTATCTAATTGCGAACTGACCGAAACATATTCCCCAGCAGCCATTGACATAGCACCTGCGATTAGCCCCGCTACCCCCACAATCAATATGCTGTGATGAGGTGTATGCGCTGCAGCAATACCTACAATAAGACTCGCGGTAGAGATAATACCATCGTTTGCACCTAATACAGCGGCTCTTAACCAGCCAATGCGCTTACTATGATGACTTTCTGTTATGAATTTTGAAGAATGCATTAAAAATACCCCTTGTTGTTGAGTCTATGTCTGATGTCGATTATAGGCTCCCTTCATTTTTTTGAACACACCCAACCAATTACAAATCAGGTATTTTTGTATTAAAAAAATCTTAGCAAAATGCACTAAACAAATAGAAATGAAAACATGTGCAGAGTTTGGCCGCAAGTTTTTTAGCAAATATACTTTATACCTACTTGGCATTATTTTCGATATTAATATGGGAATTTATTCAAATTTTGGAAAAAAAAGAAATTTATATGGGTATATAAAAAGAAAACTTGTACTTATCGAGAACATTACCGCATCATTTGGTGTGTCTGTTTTCCAGAAAACGGTTTAACCAAGCAAAAGCTGATTGAATCTGCCGATAAAGCTCTCTATCAGGCCAAAAACGCGGGGCGTGATAGAGTGGGTTTTGCTTAATCTCTTATCTCAAAGTTTGGTTCTTAATTGTTCAATCGCATTTTCAAAATCTTCTTCCAATCTTGTCATATATATTGTTTTATCAATCAGTTGATTGTTTAAGGTTTCTAATTTTTTATCTCTATTAATAAGCTCGCGTTGCAAGACGAGATATTTTTCTTTGAGAGTATTTAATTCAAATTCAAGATTTCTATTTTTTTGCTGTAATTTTGAGCGAACGGTTGGCGGGGAGGCATTAGCTTGTGGGGTATCATGCACATCACGATAGGTTGATAAAATTGCTCTAGCGCCATCCATTTCAATAGACATGAGATACCTCGTTTTTTGTTAAAAAATTCATCTACAAAACCAGAACATAAACCGATAATGAAATTAAGCTTAGTACATCCTCTTAAAAAAAATCAAGCCAATAAAATAAATAATTTTAGCCGACTTAATCGTTTTATGTTTGCTGATAGAACGACTTGGGGGGAGGAACGATCTGTAGGAGAGAGCCTATGTGCCCGCTCTAGGCAAGTCTTAGTCTAAGGAGCCTTAACAATTTATTGAAGAAAGGATATTTAGGGGTATTTTTTGTAGTATAAGGCTTTAGAATTTTCATAAGGGAAACATGTGCATTCCGTGTTGCCCATTCAAGCGGCGTCATAAAATTATTATCCATACCATCCACCATAATATCATGATGCACCAATAGAGCATTGAGTATTTCTAGATGACCATTTCGAGCCGCCCAATGGAGAGGCGTTAGGCCATCCATATCTCGCAGATTAACTTCAATGTGTGCGTTTTTCAACAAAACGCTGATGGCAGCTTCGTGGTTATAAATAGCGGCTAGATGAAGCGGGGTGCGCTGTTCGTTGTCGAGAATATTCACCTCGATGTCGGTTGCGGTTAGTAAAACAGAAATAATATCTGGATGCCCATTACGCGCGGCGAGATGCAAAGGTGAGGTATCGTTTCGATCTTTTAAGTTAATTTTTATATCTGGCTTCGCTAAGAAGACCGCGAGGGTTTCTGTAAACCCATGCCAAGCGGCCCAATGCAAGGCACTCCACCCATCGCTATTCACAGCGTTGGGATCAATATTCGGTATGGTGAGCAGGGCATCGGCAATGTCCGAAAATCCGAGGCGTGCTGCTATATGTAAGGGTGTCCAACCATTATTGTTTACTGTATTGAGCTTGATCAGTGGGACGGTGAGCAATATTTTGACTGTTTCTGTTAATCCTTCTTGAACAGCAATATGTAAGGGTGTCATACCTTGTTCGTTTGGAAAATTAACATCGACACCATGTACTGAAACACATTTTAAGAGTCTAGAAATATTGCCTTCTAATACCGCTTTATGTAATTCATGCGTATAAATTTTTGCATTTTTAACCATGGGTTCTATACGCTCTTTTGGAATCCCTTCTTCGCTAAATTTCTTCTCAAGACCATCGAAATAATGAGCGCTCATAATAACATTTCGTAGCGCACTCGAATGCACAACGGACTTTAAACGCTCACCTTCCATAATCGATTTTTGAACCATAAACGTGTTGGGCAGTATAGCGGTTCTTGAATCTAATAAATGCAGGTTGCTCAAAATAGTGCGTTTAATAAAATCCAGCGTATCTGTTTTATTTCCTTCTGATAGACTAGATCGGGGTGCGAGTGTTTCTGGGTTGCTTAGCAATTTTTTAAACACTTTCAAATCTTCTTGTACAGCAGGAGAGCAAATATTTTCGAAAGTTTCAATATTAGTTGTTGCCAGAATTCTTAGCCCTGCTTTTAAACGAAACGGGTTGGCATGAGAGATATCGCGTAACGCGTTGTTAAGGGTTTTTTCAATGTCCGCTTGTTCTGCTGGAAGTATTGCCATAACGTTCAGTATACTAGAGGTGCGCGAAGGGTCAAGTTTTAACCCTGTATATAAATATAGTCGTAAAATTCGCAATCTTCCGGGATGATAAACAGATGAAAAAAACCAGGGTTACATTAAAATCAAGTATTGATTCTCAAATATTGAAACACGCCGAGGCATTACGGGCAGAAGTGAACGAGCATAATTATCGCTATCATATTTTAGACGCCCCAACCATTCCAGATGCAGAATATGATCGCTTGTTTCAAGAACTCAAGCAGCTCGAGTCTCAGTACCCTGAATTAAAAACGCCTGATTCTCCAATACAGCGTGTTGGGGCACCGCCTGTAAAAGATTTTCCCGAAGTAAGGCATGTTGTTCCCATGTTGTCGTTGGATAATGCTTTTTCAGAAGAAACCGTCCGAGATTTTGATAAACGCATTCGTATTCGCTTAAAAACAGAAGAGGTTATTCAATATACCTGTGAACCCAAGTTGGATGGCTTGGCCGTAACATTATTATATGAAAATGGCATTTTTGTGATGGGCGCGACAAGGGGAGATGGCGTAACGGGGGAGCAAATTACAGAAAACTTAAGGACAATTTCAGCTATTCCCCTTAAATTGCAGGGTAAAAAAATTCCGCCCTTATTAGAAGTGCGCGGTGAGGTTTTTATGCCCAAAGCGGGTTTTGAAGCGCTGAATAAAAATGCACTAAAACACGGAGAAAAGCAATTTGCAAATCCACGTAATGCTGCCGCAGGGAGCTTAAGACAATTAGACTCTCAAATTACCGCAAAAAGACCCCTTAACTTTTTTGCTTATGCTATGGCGCGTGCGGAAGGGTTGGAGAAAGAAACTGAATCTCAAAGTGAAAGTTTAAATCAGTTACACCGCTGGGGGTTTCCGATTTGCCTGGAAAATCAGGTTGCGCAAGGGATTTTGGGTTGTTTAGCATTTTATCAAGTATTAATGGAACGGCGCCATTCATTACCGTATCAAATTGATGGCATTGTTTATAAAGTTGATAATTTGGCCTTACAACGACAACTCGGTTTTGTTTCACGCGCACCGCGTTTTGCAATCGCGCATAAATTCCCTGCGGAAGAAGCCATCACTGAGTTATTAGACGTTGATTTTCAAGTGGGGCGTACGGGGGCTTTAACACCCGTTGCTCGACTAAAACCTGTGTTTGTGGGTGGGGTAACCGTCAGCAATGCAACCCTCCATAATATGGATGAAATTGAACGTAAAAATATTCGTATTCACGATATCGTTATTGTGCGTCGTGCCGGAGATGTTATTCCCGAAGTGGCTTCTAGTATTCTTGAACGCAGACCGCCTCATGCAACACAAATTGTTTTGCCAACACGCTGCCCTATTTGTGGGTCGGATGTTATCAGAGAAGCAGGAGAGGCAGCTGCTCGTTGCATGGGCGGATTAGGATGTAGTGCACAGCAAAAAGAAGCCATTTTACATTTTTCTGCCAGACGTGCAATGAATATTGATGGTCTTGGATCAAAAATTGTAGATCAACTGGTTGATGTTGGGCTTGTTAAAACAGTCGCTGATATATACAAATTGAATGTCGATGTCTTATCTAAGCTGGATCGCATGGGGTTAAAGTCTGCTAAAAATTTAATTGAATCTATTAACAAAAGCAAAAAAACGACCTTCGCACGATTTTTATTTGCCCTCGGTATTCGAGAGGTGGGAGAAACGACCGCACAGGTTTTGGCAAATCATTTTCATGATGTAGAAGCTATTAGGGTCGCCGATGAAGCAGTGCTGCAAGCAGTGCCTGATATAGGACCGGTGGTGGCAGCACATATTGTTATGTTTTTTAGACAGCCTGATAATCTTGAAGTGATCCAACAATTATGCACTTCCAGTGTTTATTGGCCAGCGCACAAACTGAAATCAATAGCAGAACAACCTCTTAAAGATCAAATTTTTGTATTAACCGGCACTTTAATTTCTTTGAGTCGAGAGCATGCAAAAGAACGATTACAAGCATTAGGCGCCAAAATCAGCGAAAGTGTCTCAAAAAAAACAAATTATGTGGTCGTTGGAGACTCTCCAGGGTCGAAATTGGCTAAAGCAGAATCATTAGGTGTGCCGATTCTGGATGAAGATCAATTTTTGACTATATTAAATAAATGATGCAAAAATATTTTGGTACAGATGGCGTTAGAGGTCGTGTTGGTGAAATGCCCATGACGGTTGATTGGGTTTTAAAGTTAGGATGGGCGATAGGACACGTGCTCACTTTAAATACTCGCCCTTCAATGCGCACTAAAGTTTTAATTGGTAAAGATACGCGCGTTTCTGGATATTTGTTTGAGTCTGCATTACAAGCAGGTCTGACGGCTGCAGGCGTTGATTGTTTATTATTAGGCCCGATGCCTACCCCTGCAATTGCATATCTGACGCGTGTATTACGTGCTTCGGCTGGTATCGTTATCAGTGCATCCCATAACCTCTATTATGATAATGGCATAAAAATTTTCTCTTCTGAGGGGACAAAAATATCGGATGAAATGGAATTGACGATTGAAGAAACGCTCGCTAAGCCTATTATAACGGTCAAGTCAGAATTTTTAGGAAAAGCTCAGCGAATGCAGGAGATGAACGGCCGCTATATTGAATTCTGCAAGAGCACTTTTCCACAGTCTCAAAATTTAATAGGATTAAAATTAGTTGTCGATTGTGCAAATGGTGCAACGTATCGTGTTGCGCCCTATATTTTTAGCGAATTAGGCGCTGAAGTCTGCGAGATGGGTGTAAAACCCAATGGCTTGAATATTAATGAGAAGTGCGGTTCAACGAATCCTGATGCACTGGCTCTGCGTGTATTACAAGAAAAGGCGGATGTCGGAATAGCCTTAGATGGCGATGGTGATCGGATTATCATGGTAGATCATTTAGGAGAAATCGTAGACGGCGATGAAATGCTATTTATTATTGCAAAATGGTATGCCGATACGAATCGTTTAAAGGGCGGCGTTGTGGGCACGTTAATGAGTAATTTAGGATTAGAAGAAGCATTAAAGAAAGAAGGCATTGCATTTTATCGTGCCCCCGTAGGAGATCGACATGTTACGGAGATGCTTCATAAAAAAGAATGGAATTTAGGCGGGGAACCCTCGGGTCATATTCTTTGTTTAGATATCAATACAGCGGTTGACGGTATTATTTCAGCTTTGCGTGTATTAGGTATTTCACAATCGACTGGAAAAACTATAGCAGAATTAAAACAAGGCATGAAAAAATATCCGCAAGTTTTAATGAATGTTTCTATTACTGATCCGCTTTATATAATGAACAACTTAATGATTAAATCCACACTCATAAAAATTGAAACAGCATTAGAAGGAAAAGGGAGGGTATTGCTGAGACCTTCAGGAACCGAGCCAGTTATTAGGATAATGGCAGAAGGAGAAGATAAATACCTTCTGCAAACGCTCGTAGGAGAATTGGCAGAGATAATTCAAACGATTGAAAAAAATTAAAAGAGGCATCCAAGACCTAAAGACGCATCAGTTACTTTCCGAAGTATAGTTGGATACTTTTGCATACTATATCCCACTCCCCAGGTCAGAAAAAAGTCAGGGGAAAATGGAATTTTCCCATCTATAGAGAGCCCTTTTAATTTAACAATAACTATTTGATCAAATGGTGGCAAGCTCGCGATATCTAAGTATTTACCGCTAGTAAGATGTAAATTTACATAACATAAATCATCATTATCAAAAGCATATTTTAAGCCAAATTCAGTTAAAGTAGGAGAACCTGGTCTAAAACTGTATCCTTTTATCCAGGCCGCATAGTTATCGATTGTTTTAGTAATTGAAGCTGAATAGCTAATTATTTTTTTGTTACCAAAAGTTTTATATTTTCTATAGGCAGTGCCTAAAGATAAATCGAGGGTCGGGAAAATATTAAAATATCCTTCAGTTACATACGCATCGTTTGGAAATAAAATTTGTTTACTACTTGCTTTTGCTGCGGATAAAAAAAGATAATTCTCTTTAGAAAGTATAGGATAAGCCTCTAGTACATATTGTGTACCAGAACCCCCATTTCTATGTGATTGATTAACACGGGGTCCAAATTCACACTCATCCGTCTTTCTATAATAATATGAAGAAAAATAAGGCCAGTGAGAATTTATATCTCGTATATAACTTGAATTATAGGTTAGTCCTAATTCATTTTTAGGAGAAGGTGTGTGCTCTGAAGAACCCCTTTTAAGGTTATGGGTTTCTTCTTTGGGTGTTGGATAAACATTTATATTTGGCAGTTTTTCTGGTATAGAAGTAGGTTGTTTTACATTCGTTGCTTTCCTGGTAGGCGCTGGAGAAACAGTTTTTTTTACATATGCCGGTTTTGTTGGCGCTGACACAGAAGGTTGATTTTTATTGGGTGGTTCCTCGGCTATTGCTAAAGAAACAGGTGTGGTTACGTATGCTATTTTCATTTGTTCCTCTGCTATTGCGACAGAAACAGGCGTATTTACATCCCTCGTTTTCGCTACTGATTCTATTTGTGCAGCTTCCTCTTCCGCTTTCTGTGTTTCATCTGCTATTGCGATAGAAACAGGCGTGCTTACATCCCTCATTTTTGCTGCTGCTTTTATTTGTGCAGCTTCCTCTTCCGCTTTCTGTGTTTCGTCTGCTATTGCAATAGAAACAGGTGTGCTTAGATCCCTCATTTTTGCTGTTGCTTCTATTTGTACCGTTTCTTCTGTTACTTTTCTTTTTGCTGCTTCTTCTGCTATGGCGAGAAAAATGGGTGTTGTTACATCCTCGGGTTTCGTTGTGTTCTCTGCTATTACTAGGGAAACAGGTGTCGTTAAATCCGCTACTGTCGATCCTGTCGCTACAGAAACTGAAAGTTTTAAATCTGACGCTTCCGGTACTATTGTTGAAGAAACAGGAGAGCTTGTATTCGTTGCTAGAGATGCAAGCGATTGGGAATTCCCTTCCATATTAGTGAAGGAAAGTGCCTTAAAAGTTGTGGAAGTTAAGCATATTCCCAAGGTAAAACTTAATATAGACTTAAATTTTTCCATTTTTAACCTAAAACCATATGTTGATAAAACATTTATTACTACTTAAGTGTAAACTAAATATGCTAACAATCAAGATTTCAGAAAAAATTTTAACGTAATAGTTCAGATAGAATCTTTATAAAATTCCCTTTTGGTTCAAAATCTAGTATTGCTTTTGCGCGACCAATGTCAGCTTTTGAGTGAATAACATCACCTTCCCGAAAAGGCGCATCTACAATTTGTGTGGGCAAGTTCGATGTGCTTGAAATCAAGTCTGCCAATTTACGAATCGTTATACTTGATCCGGTACCAAGGTTAATGACTTCTGCATTCCAGCGCTTAACAGGAAGCTTAAGTAACAAAATAAATGCTTGTGCGATGTCATATACTGATACAAAATCCCGTGTCTGTTCTCCTCCTCCATACAAGGGGATAGGTAGCCTTTCATGTGCAAATTTTGTAAACAAGGTTATAACGCCCGAGTAAGGGGAAAGCGGATCTTGGCCAGGTCCAAAAACATTGAATAAACGAAAAATAATAGCAGGAATATTATAATTCTTTTGATACAATTTAATAGCTTGCTCAGAAGCGTGCTTTTGTGCTGCATAAAACGACTGAAAACTATCAATTGTTTCATTTTCACGCAGTGCGTGCCCATCTGTCCCATTATTTCCATATATGGCAGAAGTGCTGGTAAAACAGAAAGAAATTGTTTTTTTATTCTTTTCTTTTTGTTCTTTTATTATTTCTAGTAAGTTAACAGTTGACATTAAATTGTTAGAATAGCTTTCGATAGGATTTTTTTGACAATAGGGTATGCTTACGATTGCTGCCAGATGAAATATTATATCGACATCTTCAATAATATCTGATACAAATTTATGATCTCTGACATCTCCTTGATAATAGTGCGTACCTGTGATACATTCTTTTGGTGATTCCTTTTTGTCAATTATGCGTACAATATGACCTTCGTTCGCTAAAGCTTTACATAAATGATGGCCTATAAAACCAGAACCTCCCGTGACCAATATTGTCTTTTTTTTAGCTTTCAATATATCTCCCCTTACAGGTAAAATGAAATTCGGTTAAGCTAAGTTTACTCATAATAGTTAGGATAGATTTTTTTTATTTTCTCTGTTTTTTAAAGAAAGCCAAAAATACTTTAGAGACGCTGTAACTCTACATAATACATCAAATTGTCTAAAACCAACTGTTTGAAATATCGATAATAATAAAAATATAGGAACATAACGCAGTCGTTTATATTTATTGTATGTAATCACATTCATTAAAACACATGTCATTGATAATAAGGCAAGGATTCCCCAGCATAACGCTAGATACATTAAAAGTGCAGAGAAGCTTAAAATACCTATATACCAGCTAGTAAAAACTGCTATATAACCAATAAATTCAACGACACAGCCAAGGACTTCGACAAACAAGTAAAAAGGATAGTTAAAAAGACCTACTTTTCCGTATTTTGGATTAAATAGCATAGCTTTATGTGTTAATAGACTTTTTAAACTACCGATTTGCCAATTTGACCTTTGGTTCCAGTATTCTTTGAAAGTACTCGGCACATCAGTCCAAGTAGCCGCTGTGGGGGTATAATCGATGCGATAAGGAAAGTGATTTTCTATGCTATGTTTATGTAAATGTGTAATAACTTCAAAATCTTGCGCATTACTATTTGTTTGGAACCCCCCGATCTCTAAAACTGCCTTGCGTTCAAAAAGCGTATTAGCACCCGAGAAGGACATAGCGCCCCCCAAAATATTCCAACCTAAACGATTAAATGAGAATGAACCTAAATATTCTAGAATTTGAATGCTACTTACAAGACCCGAAGGAATTTTTTCCTCAAGAATTTCTCCATCTTTATATCTACAGCCATTTAATAAGTATACTGAACCTCCAACAGCTAAAGTGTGTGGCTGGCTTAACATCTTAAAAACAAGTTCACTGACCGCTTTTGGTTCAATCAAAGTATCTGCATCTATAGAAATAAACATGGGGGTGCGAGATGCATTTACGCCCACATTTAAAGCGTCACCTGTTCCACCATTTTTTTTGTCGATGACGATTATGTTTTGGTGAAGTTTGGAAATATACTGCCCAGTAATCTCTCCAATAATAGGTATATAAGTTGGAATGATTGGCGTAACGCTGTGTAACGCTAATTTTTCAGTTAATACTTTCAAAGTACCATCTGTAGAGCCATCATTGATGATTATAATAAACTTATTTGGGTAATCACTTTTAATAATGCTATAAATTGTTTCCATAACACTTTTTTCTTCATTATAAGTGGGCACCAACAATGTAACAGGTGGCAAATTAATTTTTTTCATTAAACAGGAAATGTTTCCTTCTTGAGATTCTAAAAATTTATTTAATACTTCTACTATTGTCGCTAGAAGTAAAAAAATATATACTAATGAGACAAAAGTTAAATAGCATAGAATAAACCAAAAAATAAAATTGAGAAAATTAATGATTGACACAAAAGCTCCTGTTAAAACACATGGTTAAAAGCTTTCCAAGACGTGTTTAGAGACATCAAATGCAAAGTGATCTTCTTCTATGCTCTGTGACTTTAGTGCCTGCAGACCAAGATCGCCAAGTTGTTTTAAGGTTTGTGCCGAAGTTAATCTAACCCACCAATTAGAATGTCTAAGATTTTTTTCAATGAACGGAATGGCTTCAGTTGCATTTAAGTTCCCTAAAATGTGTAAAGAAATAACTCGAACTTCCCATTCGCTGCTTTGTAAAAATTCAATTAATATTGGGATAGCATCTATCTTTTTAATCGATGCATAAAATTTTAATGCACTCGTTTTTAGCGCTATGTTTTTTGAGTTAAGGTCTGAGTCAATATCCCAGTTAATTGACTTGTTAGGATATTTTAATAATATATTGTAGCAGGTCGCTCGGGAAAATGGGTTTTTAAAGTGATTTAACCTATCCTCAATGATTGAAATTGTTTTTGGAGGCGCGTTCTCGAATGCTTCAAGGTATATAGATTGAGTTAATGGTCGTTCTGTAATCATGCTTTTAATAACTCTACACAAAAGAGCTTTTTTTCTTGATTTTATGGCGGCACCTAAAATGTTAAATCTAATTAAAGGTATTTCATCTTCAATTAATTTTTTTATAAGGAAATTGTCAGATTTTTCGGAGGTGATTGAAAAAGCTTCTGCAGCATAAAACCTATTGATCCAAAATCTGCTATGTGCGGCTTTTCTTGCTAAAGGTAGAATCACCTCCAAAACCAACAATTTTTTTAAAGTCTTCCATCGTTTAATGGGATATTTTTGATCGAACTTTGTTAAGAGGGGTAATAGAATTGCTAGCGTAGACCATTTTTTTGGAAAATGAGAAAGACTCAAAGAAATTTCTGTTTTAACAATAAGGTTATTTATAAATTTTTCTGCATCAAAAATGGTTTTTTGTTTTTTCTTAAAATATAATGTCTTCGTATAATTTAATAACAATGTTAAAAGAACCAAAATTAAAATAAGCGCCACTTGTACAATGACAATTTTTTTAACTATTTCAAGTACTATTTGATTGTACATAATGTTTAGACCAAGGTTTTTTTGAAAATGTCCATCAGGTTTTCGGCATGTACTGTGCTGGCATTATTAATGATATAGATTAAACCACTCCTTTTTAAGTGATATTCAACGAGGTGATAACTCATAAAATCAAACCCATCGTTCACTAAAATGCTCATTACAAATTCCTTATGACTTGTTTAATTAAGCATAGTTGAAAAAAATAGATTTGCAGACAAATTAAAATCGATCTATGAAAATTTCCTTGGCCTAGCGCCAATGTTAGGCAGCTCATTTCTAGATTTTAGTGGTTTTGGGTTGACAAATAGCCCCTTATGCTATAAAAATGTTTAATCATGTAAATATTAGATAAAAGCCGCTTGACTTCATCTAAAGGGAATATACGTTAGGGAGCACGTTGAAATGAAAAAACTAATTTCGATTGTTTTATTATCATCTGCGTTAATTACAATAACCAATATGGGATGGGCTCAGCCTATTGACGATAACAATAATATAATACAAATTTCAAATTCACAACTCGAGTTTAAAATGGATATGCGGAAACTATGGGAAGATCATATTACATATACAAGGAATTATATTATTAGTGCGCTTGGAAACATGAAAGATGTTGGGACTATTGCAAAAAGATTATTAAAAAATCAAGATGATATTGGTAATGCTATCAAACCTTACCATGGAGATGCCGCCGGAAAGAAATTATCTTTTCTTCTTAGAAATCATATCCTGATTGCTTCTCAAGTGGTTCAAGCGGCTAACGATAACAATAAAGAACTTTTAACTGAAGAGGAGAGTAAATGGAAGGCAAATGCCGATGATATAGCAGATTTTTTGAGTGCCACTAATTCGGATTGGGACAAAAAAGATATGGCTGATATGCTATATAAACATTTAGCGCTGACTACTGGCGAGATTCTCTCAAGATTAGATATGAATTGGCAAGAAGATGTAGAAAATTATGATAAAAACCATATTCATATGCTAGTATTTTCCGACATGTTAACAGATGGAATAATTAAACAGTTCCCAGAAAAATTTTCTAAATAGCGTGTTGCTGAATGTAATGCAGGACAGATCATAATCAAATCCTGCGTATTTGCTATTTTTTTTAAAATTGCATTTTATAAATTCGCCGTAAAAATGCCAATCAGATTATCTATGGTTTTTTCAAGTGTCCATTCGTGTTCGAATTTAATAAGTTTATGAAGTTTAGTCAAATCGGGTCTTCGATGCATAATATCCAGAAACTGCATTCCATAAATATTTTCATAAGGCATATAGATAATATTTGATTGACTGTTTGCGCGTTCTCGAACAAGGGTAGCTAATGATTTTACGGTAATTTCATGATCTGCGCCCACATTGAGAATATTGTATCGTGTATTTATATTTTCGGCAATTAAGTCTAAAGCCACGACCACATCCCGCACATCACCAAAGCTTCGCGTCTGACTCCCATCGCCATAGATGGTGATGGGTTCACCTCTACAAGCTTGTGCTATAAATTTGGGAATGACAAATCCATAAGTGCCGGTTTGTCTAGGACCAATGGTGTTAAAAAAGCGGACAATCGTTGTAGGTATATTATGAATGCGATCATAAGATAAGCCAATAATTTCGTCACTTAATTTACTGATAGAGTAGTTTGAATGTAAATGTACAGGATTTTCGATGATAAGATCATCATCTTCTTGCATTGTTGATTTAGGGCTTTTACCATAAACTTCAGAAGTGGATGCGAGGATGACTCTTGGCGCATTTCCCATTTTGGTAATGGTGTTAAATAATCGTTCCGTGCCAGCAATATTACTCGCAATAACATTAATAGGTTCTTGTATGACTCTGAAATTACCGACAACCGCTGCCATATGGTAAATGCGATCCGCCCAACCCACCGCCTTTTCCATGTTCTGCCAGGTCAAAATATCGGCCTTATCAAATTGAAAGTCGGGGTTGTTTTGAAAGAGAGACAGATTGTCTAGGCTTCCTGTACTGACATTATCAACGACATAGACCGCATCATTTTTTTTTAAATGATGTTCAACGATGTGAGAACCGATAAAACCCAGTCCACCAGTGACTAAAATTTTCATTGAGTATTCCTCATAATGCTGTGACTCTTTCTTAAGGATAGCCGATAAAAAAGTTATTTGGCCAAATTATGGTTGATTTATAAAAAATATTTCAATCCTTGACCTATATATAATCTATAATAAGCGCTTATATATAATTAGGTTGTATTTTTAAGGTGCAGATGCTGTATTTTTTGGCGTGTTAACAAATTTAGAGTATCTTTTTAATTGTTAGATTTAATCCATTTCCTTTTTTTAAACCACAAAAACAATATACAGCCAATGAGAAACATTAAACCAATAACAATGGGATACCCATATTGAGCGCTGAGTTCTGGCATATTCTTAAAATTCATACCATAAAATGCAGCAATAAAGGAAAGGGGCATAAAAAAAACAGAAACCAAAGTTAAAATTCTGACGACTTCGCTTGTTTGATGAGAAGCCAGTGACAGTTGAAGATTAATAAGATTGTTAATATTTTCTAATACTTCTTCAGCGGAAAAGTATTGACTTTCTCCCAATTCTTGCATTTCTTTAAACAACGAAACATCTAAATGAAAATAAACTTTCAATTTCGGCAATAGATCTAATGACATTTTTAACATATGTTTTATAACAGAAGTTTTTCTTTTGAGTAAAAATTTTTGTTGAATAGATTTTTGAGTGCTCTGATCTTTAAAAATTGTGTTTTCAAATTTTTCTAGGCTTGTTTCACAATGATAAGTCGCTTCGCTGTAGGTTGAAAACAATCCTTCAATAATTTTAAATAAAATGCGAGGCAATGGGCTGGCTTCTAAATTTTTTTGATTTTTAACCCAAGTATCTCGAATTTTTACAATATAAGGTTGATCACTACGGTGCACAGTAATAAGATAATTTTCACTAATAAATATCGCTATTTTTCGAGTAAGCCCTCGAACAGTTCCGCTATTTCGTGAGCGCTCATCAAACGAACGAAGAAGGATAAATACATTGTTTTCGATGAGTTCATATTTAGGTAAATGTTTAGGCATAAGGCAATCGCGAACAGAGGATGGATGTAGATTATAAGTTTGAATTAAGTGTTCTAGTTCGGTAATAGTGGGATCGTTAACGTCCAGCCAATGGAATGTATTATTAGGTGCCCGGTAAGCTTCGATTAACATGGATTGTTCTCCCGCCTATTTTTATTAATATAGCATTTAAACTTTTTGTGTTTTGCGCTGTCTCATATATTAGGAACCAATCATAACGGGTTGGTATTTTAAATGCTGTATATAAACATAGGAGATATGAGAATGCGTAATAAAATGGTAGCGGTGGCTTTAGTTTGTGTATTTTTAAGTGGTTGCGCTGGTATGAGCCGGAACCAATCAACCGGTGCCGCAATTGGCGGTGTTACAGGTGCAGTCATCGGTGGATCGGGTGGTGGCGCTCTCGGTGCTGGCGTAGGGGCTGCAGCAGGTGGTCTTTTAGGCGGCGCTGTTGGCAGTACTATGGATCGCAAGTAAAAACAAAGACACAAAGGAGCCAATGGAATGGCTCCTTTCATCTATCTTTAAGATAACATTTCTGAAAATAGGTGCAATTATTTTTTCGAAGGCAAATAATAAATATTATTTGCCTTCGTTTGTGTGATGACACTTAAAATATCATCTGCATAAAGTTTGTTTTCATATTCTGCGGTTGGCAGTATATCGAGAAAATTTAATGCGATTCTGGGATTATTTTTACGATAGCCTTCAGAAACCAACCAATAGAGATGTTGTGCGAAGTTATTGAGCGTATCGGGTTGATTGAGCTCATCTTGCAATATTTCATTGGGTAAGCTGTTATTCACAATACAAAAATAAGCATAAATCATCGCATCTATTAGGTCGCATGTTAACTGATGCGAAAGAGGGGAAATATAGGGATCTAAAACGCGATAAATCAAATCAAAAAAAGAGTCTAATGTTAAGGCTTCATCATCATCCTGTTCAGTTTCTTTGGGGCTAAATAAAAGTGCCAGACCGAAATAAATCATGGCGTGATCTAGTAAATATTCAGGGGCTTTTTTGATAGGACAACTTTCATATTGTTGTTCGTACAATAACCCTAGGCACGTATAAATATCGGTCAAAAGCGGGCTTATTCCTATGGTTTCGGTTTTGAACGCCATGAGTAACGCTACGCGAAAGGCTTCTTTAGATTCTTCAAAGTGGAAAACGCTTAAAGAAATACCCGCAATTTGGTGTGCATAAGCATATGTGGATAAAATATCGTCGTTGGGTTCTGGAAATTCTCGCAAATATTCTAAAGCTTTATTAATATAAAATAAGGGGTGGCTTAAATAAAGCGCTTTATCATCAATTTGTTCGTTGACAATAAGATCTGCAATAGAGATGGCGGATTGCGCAATTAAGAGACGATCACTTTCATCGAGAATTTGTTCAGTTTCGAATTGTTCTAATACAGCAATGGCATCAACATAGTCATTCGTTGCGAGCGCAAACGCCTCTTTGGCTTCTAATAATTCTGCGCGTTTAAAGTAAGCTCGCGCAATTTGGGAACCCCAAAGATTACCTCTCTTCTGAAGCGTAATATTTTTTAAAAGCGTGATAGCCGAATTCACATGCATTTTTTGCCGATGGCAAGAAATATTGTTTTGAGTAGAGAGCGTGTAATAGGCAGTTGCAAGGATAGTGCGTTGTTCTGTGTTGGGTCGTTTGAGATGATCGTACAAATGAATGAATTTGTGGGCAACGGAAAGCGGATAGGTAAAATCCCGATTATTTTCTAATATGTGTCTATCACTATGCGCCATTAAATATCCTAGTTAATTAACTTAATATTTCCACGCCATTGATCCAAAACCCTTTTGAGCGGAAAATGTCGTTTTAATCGGATTGTAGGAGCGGATTTATGTGTCCGCTCTGGCCTTCTATGTTAAGGGGTCTTTGTGGAATTAACAACCCTAAATGCGGTTTTAAAGTGGGCAGAGCAGTCTTTTATGGCGGCAAAACTCTATTATGGGCATGGAACTAACAACGCCTGGGACGAAGCAGTGGCTCTGGCTTTATATGTTTTGAAGCTGCCCCCTGACGTGGATGCTTCCGTTGGGGAGCGTGTGCTGACTGCCCAGGAAAAAGAAATCTATTTAAAACTGGTTAACCAACGCATCACGACAAGAACGCCCGTTCCTTATCTGACGCAGGAGGCTTGGTTTGCGCACCAAAAATTTTATGTCGATGAGCGGGTGATTATTCCGCGATCGCCCATGGCGGAGCTCATTTTAAATGGATTTCAGCCGTGGTTGAGTAAATATGCGGTGCATCGTGTGTTAGATTTGTGTACGGGAAGTGGCTGTATTGCAATCGCTTGTGCAAAAGCTTTTGAAAACGCAATCGTCGATGCGGTTGATATTTCTGAAGATGCATTAGATGTCGCCCGTAAAAATTGTGTATTACAAGGTTGTGAAACACGCGTTAATCTGATCCACGCTGATCTCTTTTCGGGATGCGCTGGAAAACGTTATGATATTATTATCTCCAATCCACCCTATGTCGATAGCGCGGAAATGCGTAATTTACCGCCTGAGTATCATTGGGAGCCGCGTTTGGCATTAGCTGCAGGATCGGATGGTTTGACGATTGTAAAACAGATCTTGCGTGAAGCGCCCAATTATCTCAGCGAAAAGGGGCTTTTGTTTGTGGAAGTGGGTAATACAGAAGAAACCCTCAAAAGCCAATATCCGGATTTCCCCGGTATCTGGTTAGAATTTGAAAACGGTGGCCAGGGCGTATTCTTATTGTATGCGGAGGACAAGTCATGTTGGCAGGACTTTTAACTATTTGTGGATTTGGTTTTTTAATATGGATGATGTATCGTACGATTCAAGGTAATCCTGAAGCATTTTCTAAAGCAAATTTAAGCCGTAGTTTTACAACTGTTGGGTTTCTGGCTTTAATTTTAATTGTGGTAGTCGGTGTGGCAATTTTTATATTACGGCAAGGATCATAAATCATGAGCGATTCAAAAAAATTTAATGTGGCTGTTTTAGGCGCTACAGGCACGGTGGGCGAAGCCATGATTTCAATTTTAGAGGAACGATTGTTTCCTGTGTTAAAGCTTTATCCTTTAGCCAGTCATCGATCTGCGGGTGAAACGGTTCTTTTTAAAAAAAAATCTCATCTGGTTGAAGACGTAGAACAATTTGATTTTTCAAAAGTGCAGATTGCGCTTTTTTCAGCGGGTGCAGAAGTTTCTGCTATTTACGCACCAAAAGCAGTAGAAGCAGGTTGCATTGTTATTGATAACACCTCTTATTTCAGACAAGTCGAAGGTATACCTTTGGTTATCCCAGAAGTTAATGCAGAAGATATCGCTGAGTTTAGAAACCGTGGTATTATTGCTAATCCGAATTGTTCCACCCTGCAAATGTTAGTGGCTTTAAAACCCTTACACGACGCGGTTGGCATCACCCGGGTTAATGTTGCAACTTACCAATCGGTATCTGGCAGTGGAAAGCCGGGCATTGAAGAATTAGCTACTCAAGTTTCTGATCTTTTAAACGGTCGTCCTATTGAATCTGTTGTTTATCCTAAACAAGTTGCATTTAACGTCTTACCGCAATGCGACGAATTTCTAGATAATGGCTATACACGAGAGGAAATGAAGCTTTTTTGGGAGACGCAAAAAATTTTTAAAGATCCTAACATCCAAGTAAACGCCACGGCTGTTCGTGTGCCTGTTTTTTATGGTCATTCAATGGCGATTCATTTAGAAACAGCTCGAAAAATATCAGCAGCGGAAGCCAAAGAAATTCTATTGGAAGCACCCGGGGTTATTGTCATAGATGAAAATCAGTCAGGCGGATACCCGACTCCTATTCCAGAAGCTTCTGGTACAGATGCCGTTTATGTTGGACGGATCAGAGAAGATATTTCTTACCCTCTCGGCTTAAATTTATGGGTCGTTTCTGACAATATTCGAAAGGGCGCAGCTTTAAATGCGGTTCAAATCGCAGAAATTTTGGTCAGTGACTATTTGTAATCTATTGTGTAATCTATAGTGACTCGGTAAAAATTATTAGGATCGAATCGTAACGCGCGATCAGTAGAAAGAGAGGGAAAATGCATCATTTAAAACACAATTACGCCGTCTTTATTTTCTGTGTATTTATGTTTAGTCTACTGCCTGAGATTGGATTTTCTCTTGGCTTTGGTCAAATTAAATTATATTCCTATTTAAATGAACCGCTAGATGCAGAAATAGAATTACAAGGTGCTGAGGATATTGATATAAGCCATTTGATCGTTAGCCTTGCGTCTGTAGAAGATTTTAAACGCATTGAACTCGTGCGGCCTTATTTCTTATCTAAATTGCGATTTGAAGTCGTGCAACAAAATAAGAAAGCGATATTGAAAGTTACCAGCGAAGACGCGGTGAAACAACCCTATTTGGAATTTTTGGTGCTGCTGACATGGCCAGAGGGTCGTGTGGTGCGAGATTATACACTTCTATTAGATCCCGCGCCTTTTGGCGGGGTATCTAAACGTGCCGCCAATGAACAAGCACTTCAGATGTTAAATAAAGCGGCTTTAGAAGAGAGCGTTTCTTCAACGCCTTTAATACCGTCAGTTGCTTCAGCACCTGAGGTGCCGTTTCAGGATAACGCTGCAATACTCGCCCTCACAGAAAAAAGCACTCAAGAAGAAAATACGATTTCACCCACAGAGATTGCAGAAGTTAACAATACTCTGGGTATCAATGATGCTTCTGTCGGTATTATTGTCGATCAACAGAAGCAGGTGATGTCTCAGCCTACAATAGATCAGCTACAACCAACCTTAGCAATAGAACCCAAACCCATGCTCGAATCTAAATCAGCATTTTCACATAAACAGCTTTTACTGGGGGGTGGTTTAGCTTTGCTGCTTGCTATTACATTGACCGCTTGGTTTTTGAGACGTGCACGCTTCGGTGTTAAAATTTCTTCTGCAAATGACCTTAACATTATGGAAGATATTGCGGTATTTGATGAAGAAATTAGGTTGAAATTAGATTTGGCAAATGAGTATATTGCTTATCAAGACATTAAAAATGCGGAAGCTATTTTAGATGAGATTATTGCTCGCGGGAATAGCGAAGAAATAAAATTAGCTAAAGGAATTTTGAAAAAAATTAATCGCGTATAAATTGTGAAAAATCGAATTGCTTTAGGATTAGAATACGACGGTAGCCAATTTTGTGGTTGGCAGCGTCAAAAAACAGGACACTCTGTTCAAGCAGCGCTAGAAATTGCCTTAAGCGGGGTTGCTAATGAACCCATTGCCACATTTTGTGCAGGCAGGACTGATGCGGGGGTTCATGCCTGTGGGCAAGTTGTTCATTTTGATTCAACCTCTGAAAGAAGTGAACGCGCTTGGGTATATGGCGCTAATACGATTTTATCGCGCAGACAAGAAGGCATTCGCGTACTTTGGACACGGCCCGTATCAGAGTCCTTTAACGCCCGTCGTTCTGCCATCGCTCGCCGGTATCGTTATGTTATTTATAATCACCCGATTAGACCCAGTTTGCTCCGGCAGTATGTTACTTGGGAGTATAACCAGTTAGATGTCCAATATATGATTGAAGCAAGTCAATATTGGCTAGGGGAACACGATTTTTCATCCTTTCGCGGCTCCAGATGCCAAAGCCTTTCCCCTGTTCGCAACATACATGCCATTAAAATAAAAAGATTCAATGATCAGGTTATCGTCGAATTTATAGCCGATGCTTTTTTACACCATATGGTGCGCAATATGATAGGCGTGTTATTCAAGATAGGGCGAGGGGAGGAACCGCCGCGATGGGCCCGCATGGTATTAGAAAATCAAGATCGCAAGACAGCAGGAATAACGGCTCCTCCTATGGGATTATATTTGGTTGAGGTACAATACCCCGAGCGTTTTAGTTTACCTAAAATAGAACTAGGGCCTTGGTTTTTAAATCTGAATATGAGCGACTTTTAATATGAGCTGGTTTTCCAAATTACTACCTTCAAAGATCCGAACCGATAGCGTTAAAAAAAAGGAAATGCCAGAGGGCTTATGGACGAAGTGTCCAGAATGCTTAGCCTTTTTATTTCGTTCTGAATTAGAAAGAAATTTAGAGGTCTGTCCTAAGTGTTCTTTTCATTTACGATTAAAGGCGAGACAGCGTTTAGATTTCTTTTTAGATCCCGCATTTAGAGAAGAACTTGCGACAGAAGTTGTTGCCGACGATCGCTTAAAATTTCGGGACACTAAAAAATATAAAGATCGTTTGTTGGCAGCACAAAAAGAGACGGGTGAAAAAGATGCACTCATTGTTATGCGCGGTCAATTAAAAGGAATGCCTTTGGTTGCGGCGGCTTTTGAATTTTCTTTTATCGGTGGCTCGATGGGTGCAGCGGTAGGAGAGCGTTTTGTGCGTGGGGTAGAAACTTGTTTAATGCATAAAGTTCCGCTTGTGTGTTTTTCAAGTAGTGGTGGGGCGCGTATGCAAGAGTCTTTAATATCGTTAATGCAAATGGCAAAAACAAGTACAGCATTGGGGATGATGGATAAAATGGCAATACCCTATATTTCGGTAATGGTTGATCCCTGTATGGGCGGCGTTTCTGCTAGCCTTGCCATGTTAGGCGATATTAATATTGCAGAACCAAAGGCTTTAATTGGCTTTGCAGGACCTAAAGTGATTGAACAAACAGTACGCGAAATTTTACCAGAAGGTTTTCAACGCAGTGAATTTTTATTAGAAACAGGCGCTATCGATATGGTCATCGACCGGCGACATCTTCGAGATACAATAGCATCACTTTTAAGCAAACTGACTCATCAAATAGAAAAGGGAGCATAAGTCGTGCATGGATTAAATGAAATTGATTACGGGATTATCGGCATTATTTCTATTTCGGTTCTTGTGGGTCTTTTGAGAGGGTTTGTACGCGACTCTATGGCATTAATAACATGGATTGTGGCAGGTTTTCTGGCATTAAAGTACTACGAAGATGTCGCTGCTTGGTTTACGAGCATTTCCATTGTAGGCGTTAGACTATTATTAGCATTTATTTTGATTGTATTGATAACCTTGATTGTGGGTGGCATTGTAAGTCATTTGCTTTCGAAGTTGATCAAATCAACTAAATTTAGCATTACAGATCGGATTATTGGCATCTTATTTGGATTAGCTAGAGGTGCCGTTATTATTAGTGTGGGTATCTTAATGACCGTTTTGATAGTTAAACCTTCAAACCTTTCAAAAAATCAAATGTGGAAAGCTTCTGTTTTAATTCCCCAATTTGCACCGATGGTGTATTGGATTAAAGCACAACTCCCTGAAGGCCTTGTGAAATTTTTTGAAGATCCCGCAAAAAATTCGGATGCAATTAAGAAAACCTTAGAAAAAGTGACAGGTAGTCAGGATTCCATAAAAGAAGTTGAGAAACCAATAGAAAAGCCGCTAGCGAAACCTTTCCCTGATATTGAAATAGACGTAGGCGCATTAGAAAAATCACTCGAGAATATCGAGGTAGAAGAAATGAGTTCTATAGAAGATTTCACAGAGAATGCGCTTGCGGATTAACCCTAAGAGGTCAGATTTGACTTGACCTCCTTATGCGATATACGAGTGCAACATGAATTATAAACACAGTTACCATGCGGGCGGTTTTTCCGATGTATTAAAACACATCGTAGTCATTGCCATCATGAACGAGATGATCCGCAAAGATAAGCCTTTGTGTTATGTAGACACCCATGCAGGCAGAGGGCTGTATCATTTAGGTTCAGCATTTGCAAAAAAGACAGATGAATTCGTTATGGGTGTTCAGAAATTATTGTCTTATTATCACGCATCAAATAGCATACGATCTGTGCCAAAGCTTATAGAAACTTATATTCGTATGATTCAGCGCTTAGGTTATCCGGAATATTATGCAGGTTCTCCTTTAATTGCCGAAGCTTTTTTGAGGGAAACAGATCGTCTTATTCTAATGGAGTTGCAATCCGAAGAGCATAGAATACTTCAAAAAAATGTGAGAGGTGATCATAGAATTGCCGTGCACCATCAAGATGGCTATCTGGGCTTAAAAGCCTTTTTGCCACCATCGGAACGGCGTGGTTTAACCTTAATCGATCCCGCTTTTGAAAAACCAGAAGAATGGAAGCAATTGCTGGCATCTATAAAAGTCGCTCTTAAACAATTTCCAACGGGTGTTTTTGCAATTTGGTATCCGATTAAAGATCTTTGGCAAGTAAAGCATTTTTTAAAATCTATCGCGTCTTTAGGTTTAGAGAGCGCTGTTATTGCAGAGTTAGGTATTTATCCACAAGACGCCCCTTTAAGTTTGATGGGGTCTGGCATGTTGATCATTAACCCGCCATGGCAATGTACTGCGGTTTTAGAAGAGACCTTACCTTGGGTATGGAAAGCCTTGGCTGTGAATGAAGCAGGGGGTTGGCGTGTTCAAAAACTGGTTTTTTAAGGCAGAGCAGTTATCAAGACAAAATCCATTTCACTTTCGCCCTTCATATTGCAGTATTTTCCTATCTATTGAAAGATACTGTTTTTTCTGTTTTCGATAGGTCGCAAGACCAAAAAAATTTACCTTCATCTATACTTAAAAATGATTAATCCACATTTTGGTATGGAGGAATAAAATATGAATCATTCAGAAAATAAACATTCGCATGTGCATGCACATGAGTCGCATGAGGCAGAACATGAAAACAAATGCGGCAGTGGCAGTGGCAAACACCCTAAAAGCTACGCCAAGCTATGCCCCCTATCCTTGGGTATTGCAGCGGGTCTTGTTAATGGATTGAGTGTTCTAATCCTTGCTTGGCTAGGTTCTAGCGGCAATCATATGTATATGCATGGCGAAATAGTCCGTAGGCTAGAGCTCCCCAACGTGGGCGGCCAGGCGCTCTTTGGATTTATAGCCGGATTTGTAGGCGCGTGGATATTTGCATGGGTTTATAACAAATGCCTGTGCTGCTGGAAATGCCGATCGAGATGCAGCAAATGTGGTTCACGTTGCTTTAAATGTTCATAGTGCTTAAATAAATCTAAAAAAATGGGTTGCTCGGCAGGCTGTTTTCCATTTGCCGAGCAATTAAAACCCGCGTTGTAAGACAGATCCCCCAAACCCTTTTATGCTTAATCTTTTAACTATTGGCTATTGAAAAAAAAATGCTATTATGTCTTACTTGATTCTACCCTAATCTAAGTAGGTCGGAGGGACGGTTAAAACAAGTTAAATAACTTTTAAATAGCATCGAAGCTTTAACGAGAGGGGATGTGCAGGCCATGAATGTATTTAGAACAAAAATTTTGCATCAAACCGATACGGCAGGGGAACTGAAACGCTGCTTAACTGCATTTGATTTAACACTATTGGGTATTGGCGCGATAATTGGCGCAGGCATTTTCGTGTTTACAGGCATTGCGGCGGCAACCAAAGCAGGTCCAGCTGTCGTCCTTTCTTATGCTATTGCGGGTCTTGCTTGTTCGTTTGCGGCATTGTCTTATGCCGAACTTGCGGCTAGCATTCGCGGCTCAGGTAGCGCCTACAATTACGCTTACGCAGGTCTCGGCGAAATCGTTGCATGGATTATCGGCTGGGATCTGATTTTAGAATACGGCGTGGGTACTTCTGTAGTCGCTATTGGGTGGTCTGGATATCTCAATGATGCACTTTTATCTGTGGGTATTTCAATACCAGCGCAACTCCTAAAAAGTTATGCAGAAGGAGGACTCATTAACCTTCCCGCCGTCTTAATCATTTTAACGCTCTGTGGCGTGTTAATGATTGGCGTAAAACAAAGCGCTCGCTTTAATATGCTGGTTGTATTTATCAAATTAGCAGCTATTGGATTATTTATTGCGGTAGCCGCCACAGAAGTTAAACCTCATCATTGGACGCCATTTCTCCCTTTTGGTTGGAAGGGTATTATGGAAGGTGCTGCTTTAGTCTTTTTTGCTTTTATTGGATTTGATGCCGTTTCAACCGCAGGAGAAGAAGCCAAAAACCCACAGAAAGACTTATCTTTAGGAATTATTGGTTCGCTAGGTATTTGTACGGCGCTTTACATTGCTGTTGCTGGATTATTAACAGGTATTGCTTCTTATACCACATTGAATACGCAATCACCAGTTGCCGAAGCCATTTTAAATTTAGGACATAAGATAACCGCCGATATGATCGCGTTAGGTGCTATCGCAGGACTCACATCAACAATGCTAATCTTTACTTACGCGGCTACGCGCGTTATTTATTCAATGTCTAAAGATGGCTTAATTCCGCCGGCCTTTTCGCGCGTGCATCCGAAGACGCAAACCCCCATTCGCGTTATTGCCATGTGTGGTATTGTGATGTCGGTGATTGCGGGTTTTTTTCCAATAATAGAAGTGGCGGAGTTAGTGAATATTGGTACACTTGCTGCATTTTTAATTGTGTGCTTGAGCGCTATTATTTTGCGGATCACAAAGCCTAACTTGCCGCGCCCCTTCAAAACGCCCTTTAATCCGCTCATTCCGGTTTTGGGGGTGATTTCGTGCGGGTATTTAATGATCAGTCTGCCTTGGGTTACTTGGCTAAGATTTATTATTTGGATGGTGATCGGGCTTGTTATTTATCTATTTTATGGCTATCGTCATAGTACATTATCTAAGGTGCATGATTTAGATTCTGAAGGAAAATAGTATGACTGCATTTGGACGCGTTTCTTTTTCAGCCTTAATTTTTATCTTGTTTTCTTTGAATACTGCTAACGCAGATGAGATCAAAAAAGAAAAAAGGCAAATCGCTGATTTTACAAAAATTGTTATTTCAGGTGCTGGACATTTGTTTCTTAAACAAGGCGAGAACGTGGCTTTAACGATTGAAACTGAGCGCACGTTTTTGCCAGAACTCAAAAGCGAAGTCATCGATCAGGTTTTATATTTGGGTCTAAAGGAGCCAAAAACGTTTGTGTCTCAGTCTAATCCTCCCATTAATTATTATCTGACGCTGACAAATATTGAAGATATTCATACGGAAGGAAGTATCGAAATTTCAAGCAAGGGTACTATTTCTGCGAAAGAATTGAATCTTGTAACAGCAGGCGCGGGAATAATTAATCTAAAAATAAAAACAGATTCACTCAAAACGCAGGTTGAAGGTAACAGTAATATCGCCCTTTCGGGAACTGCAACGACACAAACACTTAAAATAGAAGGCACAGGTAAAATACAAGGCAAAAAATTACTGACTAAAACGACCCATGTTAACATTAAGGGCGCGGGTATAGCCGAAGTGAACGCTTCTGAAACATTGGCTGTTAAGATCGAAGGTGTTGGAACGGTTAAGTATTATGGTGAACCTAAAATTACACAGGAAATTTCAGGCGCTGGTGAAATTATACCATTGGAGTAGTTAAATTATTGTATATCGTTTTTCGAATATCTGAAAAGCTATACCTTTGAGCGGGAATAATAGCGAATTATCCCATAGGCACTAATAAGAAACCAAGCGACTTCGATAATAACGGAAGAGAGATTCCAATTATACCAAAGCGAAATTAGAAGAAGAATCGCACCTACAAAGTTTCCAACAGAAAAACCCAAATTATGAGGAGCGCACTTTCCTACTTGCAGTAAAAAATAGTACCACAAAATAATTAGCACACCCAAAAGACCTAACACATCAGGAATAAAGGGCGTAAAATCCAGGAGATTTTGTTTCAAGTACATCATAAGCTACATATATACCACAAAACCCAATGATTTGTAAGTAGAACGTAGAATTCACAGCGAAGATCGCGCCGCTCCTTAATAATATAAAGTTATTTAACTATGAAATAAATCTGGCACGCCACCCGCTGCACCCTCTAATTTGAAATGCGTTAAGTACTGGTCTATATGCTTCTATAGGCAAATTGAAATTTTAGGCAAGAAAAGGAGCTGGTCTATGTCGTTTTATGCTAAACCCATTGCGTGTATAACAATCGTAGCGATGAGTGGATTGGCTTTCCCCATTGCAAACGCAGATCAAGTCACCACTAGCAAATCCACTACAAAAATACCTCTGTCAGGAATGCCTGCAACAAGTGTTGGATCCTTAGCGCCGGCGACAATCTTCACCCCCGATAGAATAGAATGGAAGACAGGATCCGATCTTTTTCCTGTTGGCTCAAAAGTAGCGATTCTAGAAGGCGATCCCAGTAAAGAGGGTCCATTTACAATGCGCGTAAAGTATCCTGCGAATTATAGGGTTGCACCTCATACACATCCTGTACTAGAACATATGACTGTTATTTCAGGTACTCATAATTTAGGTATTGGCCAAAAATTTGATTCAACGAAGGGAACCGCTTTGACCGCCGGTAGTTTTGTTGTTATTCCACCGGAATTATCGCACTATGGTTGGGGATCTGAAGAAACAATTTTGCAAATAGAGGGCATTGGGCCACGAAAGAAAGCATTTGCCAACGCAACAGATAATGCTTCAAATAAACCAACAACCGCGGTAGAATCTACTGCTACGAAACCCGCTTCTGACTAGTTTAAAATTAGCTTGAAGCTTTGCATACAACTTTAAGTTAGAAAGCTTCAAGCATGTTGGTGATAATTATATAGGCCTGATGATGTGATTAGTATTGGCTTAATGTCTGGCACTTCAATGGATGGCATTGAAGCCGCTTTGCTTGAAACAGACGGTTCTCCCAATATTTTAAGACCGCTGGGACACATTTCGTTAGCGTATGATCCCCGATTTAAAATACTTTTAAAATCTGCTGAATATGCCGTTAAAAAATACAAAGGCAATTTGGAACAAGCCAAGATTTATTATACAGAAGCCATTCAGGATTATATCAAAGAAGCATTTAATATTGCTGCAGATACAGATGTAAAAGCACATATTGCACAAATAATTTCAGATTTGTTCCTTTATCTTTATGGAAAAACCGGAAAAAACCAATCGCATTTAAACATTCCATTAGATCACGTTATTGAACACTCAACCAAACTGCACGGCATAGCAGTTAAAAATTTACTGAAAGCGCAAAAAATCAATGCGAGTCAAATTGATGTCGTTGGGTACCATGGTCA
Source organism: Gammaproteobacteria bacterium (assembly GCA_035576045.1). Taxonomy (GTDB): domain Bacteria; phylum Pseudomonadota; class Gammaproteobacteria; order UBA6186; family Azoamicaceae; genus CADEGZ01. Next base: position 58,502 of record DATLWY010000004.1, read on the forward strand.
AACTTTATTTCATAACCCAACTCAGAAAATTTCTATTGTGGTCGGCAATGGCCAGCAATTGGCCGATGAATTGGGCATTACTGTGGTTAATGACTTTAGAAGCCGTGATATTGAAGCGGGCGGCTGCGGTGCGCCCTTTGCGCCTTTATATCATTACGCCTTAGCAGTGAGAGACAATAAACTGCCTATTGCTGTTGTTAATTGTGGCGGCATATCAAACATCAGTTTAATTCTTAACGACAATGAAGAAAACGTTTTAGGTTTTGATACCGGTCCTGGTAATGCTTTAATCGATGGACTTGTTCGACAGCGTACCCAAGGTAAAAAAAATATGGATACCGATGGCCAATATGGAAAACAGGGGAGGGTGGACAAGGCCGTATTGGCT
>DATLWY010000005.1:0-2420 GCA_035576045.1 Gammaproteobacteria bacterium
CATTTCAACAACAAGGAATAAAGTGGCCTCAATTAAAAAACATGAGTGATGAGGAAATAAATAATATTTTGTACAAAAAAAAGAGCATTCAAGCAAAGCCCAAGTTTATTGAACCTGATTTTGAGCGTATACATCAAGAACTACAATTAAAGACAGTGACTTTGCAATTATTGTGGGAAGAATATTGTGCAATTTATAAAGAAAAAGCTTATTGTAGAGCACAATTTTGTAAAATGTATAAAAAATGGAAAAATAAACTTAAAGCAACCATGCGTCAAATTCATAAAGCAGGAGACAAATTGTTTATTGATTATGCGGGCTCAACGGTTTCTATTGTTGATGGTCATTGTGGGGAAATTAGAGAAGCACAAATATTCGTTGCAGTAATGGGTGCTTCCAATTATATTTTTGCTGAAGCTACTTGGACACAAAAAATGCCAGACTGGGTTGGTTCTCATGTTCGTGCTTTTGCCTATTTTAAAGGCGTTCCTGCTCTGTGTGTACCTGACAATTTACGCTCGGCTATAAAAAAAGCATGTCGCTATGAGCCGGAAGTTAACAATACCTATTTAGAAATGATTAAACATTATGGAACCGCTGTTTTACCAGCAAGACCAATGAAACCAAAAGATAAGCCAAAGGCAGAAGATGGAGTTTTAATCGTTGGTCGTTGGATTTTAGCAAAGTTGCGTCATCAACAATTTTTTACTTTGTTCGAACTTAATCAGGCTATTACAAAATTGTTGATAGAAGCAAATTTAAAGCATTTCCAGAAACTGCCTGGTTCTCGCTTAAGCCAGTTTGAAGCCATTGACAAACCCGCGTTAAAACCGCTTCCAGCAACACCTTACGTGTATGCGGAATTTAAAAGAGTACATTTAGCGTTTGATTATCATCTAGAAGTAGATGGCCATTATTACAGTGCGCCTTATCAATTAATAAAGGAGCCAATTGAAGTTCGCATTACCGAGAATGTTATTGAAATTTTCAATAAGAATATTCGTATTGCCAGCCACATTCGAAGCTACAGACAAGGGGCCCATACGACCATACCGGAACATATGCCTACAAAACATCGAAAACATATGGAATGGACACCCAGTCGATTGTTGGACTGGGCCTGTTCTATGGGACAAAAAACTTTGCATCTTACGAAACATTTAATTGAAGTAAAAGATCATCCAGAGCAAGCGTATCGCGCTTGTCTAGGTCTTTTAAATCTTGCAAGGCTATATGGAAAAGAACGTTTGGAAGCTGCCTGTAATCGAGCGATTCACTATCATACACTCACACGTCGTAGCGTAGCTGTGATTTTAAAAGGCGGTTTGGATAAACAAGCACTCCCAGAAACAACACCATCTGAATCAAAACCAAATCATTATCACGAAAATATTCGTGGATCAGAGTATTTTACAAAAATCAAACCAAAGAAGGATGTAACATGTTAATGCAACCCACTATTGAAAAATTGAAGGCATTAAATCTTTATGGAATGGCAGAAATCTTTCAGTCACTGAATCAGGATCCTGATAGTGAAAGATTATCATTTGATGAAAAGTTTGGTATGATTGTCGATAGAGAAATTATTCGTCGTGATGGTAAACGACAAATAAGACTATTAAAGGAAGCTAAATTGCGTGATCCAGCAGCTTGTATAGAAGATATTAATTATGAACACGTAAAGGGTCTCGAAAGAACTCAAATAATTGCACTTGCTCAATGCGATTGGATAAGGCGAGGCCATAATGTTATTTTTTCGGGACCAACAGGATCTGGGAAAACTTTTTTAGCGTGTGCTCTTGGACAACGCGCTTGCCGAGAAGGACTTTCTGTTCGTTACTTTCGTATGCGAAAATTGTTTGAGTTAATTAAAACATCGCAAGCAGAAGGAAAATATACATCTTTTATGGCTAAATTATTTAAGACGGAACTCGTGATCCTGGATGATTGGGCACTCGGCGAATTAAATAAAACTGAAAGACAGGATCTATTGGAAATTTTTGAAATGAGGCATGCATTGCGATCTACTATTTTAACAACACAAAAACCTATTTCTCTTTGGCACGAATATATTGGAGACGAAACGATAGCTGATGCAATATTGGATCGGTTGCTCAGCAACGCTCATAAAATAGCAATAGACCGTGATTCACTTCGACCAAAGGAGGAAAATTTGATTTCAAGTTGAACATCTGCGATCGGGCAAAAAAATCTCCAAGGTAGGCTTATACAGTAGTCGTATTTAGGATTATTTGGGTGATCAATTACAGGAGATTGCGCGATCAATTTCAGTAGAATACGCAGCCGCAACGGTGAAATATGCAACTTACACTGGGAGTGGGAGTTTTCAATGCCACCAATGGAAATTGGATCTGTTTTCATTATTCCTGGTGCAAACGTAAAGAACGGTGAAGATCGAT
>DATLWY010000006.1:0-2210 GCA_035576045.1 Gammaproteobacteria bacterium
TTGAGGCTGTCAAACAGATTATTAACACCGCTATAAAAGGGCACAATAGCCTTAAATTAATCTGTGCAACAGATCTGAAGCCAGAACCTATTAATTGGCTATGGCAAGATTGGCTTGCTTGTGGGAAATTGCATATTCTTGCGGGTACGCCAGGAACAGGTAAAACGACCATTGGATTAAATTTTGCGGCAATCATTACACGGGGCGATCAATGGCCTGATGGCACGCAATGTGCCTCTCCCGGTAATATTCTAATATGGTCTGGCGAAGACGATCCCCGTGATACATTATTACCGCGTTTGCTTGCACACGGTGCAGATCCAAAACGGATCTACTTTGTGAGTGATGTTATCGAAAATAATACGCCAAGGGCATTTGATCCATCCCAAGATATGCCTAAGCTGTATGAAAAAGTGCTTCCAATGGGTGAAGTTCGATTAATTATTATCGATCCGATTGTCAATGTTGTTTCTGGCGATTCTCACAAAAACGGTGAAGTGAGACGCGCGTTACAACCTTTAGTTGAGTTGGGTGAGAAGTTGAACGCAGTAATATTGGGCATAAGCCATTTTTCGAAAGCAACGACAGGCATTGATCCTTTAGAACGTGTTACCGGATCTATTGCTTTTGGCGCATTGGCTAGAGTAGTACTAGCAACTGCAAAAATGACTGAACCCGATGGACAGGTCAAGCGTCTACTGGTACGCGCAAAGTCTAACCATGGGCCGGATGGCGGCGGTTTCAATTACCAAATTGAACAAATGGCGCTTACGGATTATCCCAATGTTTTTTCGTCTCAAATAATATGGGGAACGCCTGTTGAGGGTACTGCTCGCACGTTACTCAGAGATCCAAACGACTTTAGTACGCCAGAAGAATGTTCTAGCTTAGCGGAAGCGATCGACTTCTTGAAAGTATTACTTGCAGATGGCGCTATGCTCAAAAAAGAAATTATTGAAAAAGCAACAGAAGCGGGTATTAAATCTATCACATTGCGAAGGGCTAAGACATCACTAGGGATCATTGCGGTACACGAGGGGTTTGGAAAAGGGAGTGTCTGGAAGTGGTGTTTACCTTCAGAGGAATTCAAAAAAGCCAAAGGGGTTTACCTTCAGAATGTGGATGACATTGCGCCAGAATGAGTACGCATCACAAGGTTACTGTGGCTGCCGTTCTTCCCCTTCACTTTTTAAAAATTGTTGTTGTATTAATTGCCCGTTGTGGGCAGAGTGGGGGTAAGCTGTGCGGCAAGCGGTGGGCAAACTTGTTTGTCCACGGCTTGTCCATCAGCTTATCCTCACGCCTCAGAGAGCTGTCCACAACACCTTAGAAAATGGACATGTTCGAAGCGATTATTTTCGAATTTGCTACCCCAATTTTATTAAAATGATTAAAGTTATTTCTTGTTTTAATGCTGTCTTTTTTGAACTGCTCGGAAGCTGTTACCCTAATAACCACGCATCCTTTTTATGATCATGAAATAACGGGGAGCTTGAATTTAAAGTAGCAATATTAAAAAGTAGAAAATCTAAAACATGAGCAAACGAATTATCGCTTTTAAAAGATTTAAAATTTAAATTAATCAGAAATTAGTTTGCGATTCCTTTCGCACACATCGGCAACGATGTATACTGTGCGCCCTTACTCCATTTCGGGCTTTTGGCCTTGTCATTTATTTTTACATTGCCATACCCTTTTTGTCTTGTGACTTGCACGCGCTTTCCCCCCTCCCTGCGCTCGGGTTTTTATGGGATGCCCCTCGTAGATGAGTGTATACACATCTGGGTTTTTTACGCTATCCTTTTCTTGGGGTTGATAAACAAAAAGGTGGCAAAATGGGTACTTTTGATTTGGAAAGGCTACAGCAAAAACTATTGCAAGTCCTAGCGTATATTCAAATGTTTTGGGTTACGGAGAAACCTAAACGCGACAAGACAATAAAACTCCGCCCTGTTGCATTAAAAGATGCCGCCTTGATGTCGCAAGTGTTAAGGCAAGACGGCAGCATACAAATAGAGGTGCGTAACCGTTATCAGGCACCCCGTTTCATCTTTTGCAGAGATGCAAAGAGAACTACGCTAAAAAACTTTTTCATTGACCCAGACCCTGCTGCCGCAGCAGCGCCTTTAAGGCCTTTGTTTCAATGCGGCGAAGGTCATCAAAGCTGATGTTAAAATGCAGGGTGATTTCTTCTACAGTATGTTCGGATT
>DATLWY010000007.1:0-63350 GCA_035576045.1 Gammaproteobacteria bacterium
ATGAAGCCCAAGATGAAGATGAGATAGAGGATGAAGCCCCAGCGGAAGACAAAGCAGAGGATGAGGGTGAAGCGGAAGATCAAGAGAGGGCTGGAGATAAAATAGCAAACGAAAGCAAAAAAAAGGATGAAGATACACGCACTGACGAATAAAAATAATTTATTTAGCTTTTGAGGAACTTCTCTATACAAACCTTGCCTAAACTCAATAAGGAAATTGAGTTTTTAGATGGGGGTATGTATGAGCACCGAGGCGGAAAAGGCAAAGGAGGAAGCTAAAAAAGCAGCAGAGCTTAAAGCTGCTAACGAGGTTAATGCCTCGGGAAATTCCACCGCACTTGTAGCGACACAACCCATACCTACACAGACCACATTAGAAACCAAAAACGAAGACGACCCTTCACCTACGCCACCCGTAAAACCGTACAGCGAAAAGGGAGATCCTGATGCATCGAAAGGAAACAAGGATTTCTGGGAACGTTTTGTTGCGGCGATTTTTGCAGTGATGAATACGAAAACTGGGAAGATGTTTGCGGCAGCTGGGGAGAAGCTTTGGGAGAAAACGCCTCAGTTTATAAAAAAACCGATTGTCGCTGCAAAAAATTCGGCTGTTGGTGCTGTTAATAAGAAAGTTAATGCCGCAAAAGAAAATGTTGTTGCCGTTAAGGATGCTGTTAACAGGAAAGTTGTTGAGCCTATCAATAGAAAAGTTGTTGAGCCTATCAATAGGAAAATTGTTAGCCCTGTAAAGCGGGGCGCAAAGGCTGTAGTCGCTAAAAAAGATAAGGCTGTCAAGGCTGTAGTCGCTAAAAAAGATAAGGTGGTTGGTGCCGCAAAAGAGAGTGTAAAAACGAAATTGAATTCTGCAGGCTCCGCTCTAAAAGAAGGTGCAACATCGGGATTGGATTCCACAAAACAGGGTGTAAAAGCGGCAGGCTCGGCTCTAAGTCATGCCGCTACTGCGGTAAAAGAGAAACTCTCTCGGCAAAAGGACCACACCTCGGCGAAAAAAGGAGATAATAGCTTTCAGCCTGCCCATGCTCGTCAGAGGAGCATGTCAAATTCACAACGAACGCCCCTCCTTAAACCGGAGGATCCAAACGCAACTGCAAAACAAAAAGTAGGCGCAAGAACGCCTCCCCCATCCCCGCCCCGTAAAAACACAATGAGTCAATAAACAAACTATTGACTCCTGCTCCTCATTCATGTTCTAATAAGAAGTCATGAATCCAGGAAATCTTTAATTAAGCAGAAACATAATTTTTGAGGAGATACACCTATGCCAGCCTTTACCCCCGCTTTCAATAGAGCATTTAAGAATTTAACCAATTTAGCAGGTACTAGTCCAGAAAAACTGGTTGCCCTACATAAACACTTAACCCCTCAAGAGCGCTTCCAGGATATACAACAAAAATTTGAGCTCTTTCAAGGACTGCAGTTTAGTTCGGAGGTTGTAGCCAAAATGACCGCGTTGTTAAAAGCGGTGAACCATACCGTTCAATCCGATAAACTTGCTGCGAGCTTGCAGGAAATAGCCGCCATTCACGATGAGAATGAAAAATTTCGCATGCTTAAAGAAATATTTAAAGAACAGGAAACCCTAAAGGCTTTTGCACAGTGTTGGGAAATCTATCTCCAATCGCAATCTACTCCAATGGAAGAGATTGAAAAGCGCTTTGAAGAAGTCACTAAAAATTCCCATGAGGGGATGAGCTCTTTGGATACACAATCGAAATTTGAGCTTACAAAGAGAATGGTGCAAGAGCTGATGAATATATTTTATGCGCTGTTCGATGCTCTTTTGATTTCAGCAGGGCATAAAAATGTTTTTGCGCCGGACAATAATGATGAACAAGGCGCAGGGTTCCGAGATCCTAAGAGCGGCCTTGTTTACGACCAAAGCGGTGTACACCCCGCCAACGCTGCAAGATAGGGAGCCCGAGTCGAGTAGACGCCGGTAGCCATATGTTATCGAGATGAGAGAACACTCTTGGAGGGAATAAACGCATAAGCGATGCGGTTCTAGCGCATCGCTTATGCAGGCGGCTACCTCCGGCCTCGTGTTTGGGGGTTCTGAAGTGCTTTTTGAGCTTTTTCCTCATCCTTTCTATCTTTGTTCTTCGTATTATGAGCACTCTCTTTTTGGCCTTCTTTGCTGTCCTTACTCGACTTAGCCAATTTGGCGCCCGTTTTTTCACTCGCTTTTGCATGTCCTGCTTCGAGGCCTTTTGAAGCTTGTCCCGCACCACTGTCTAAACCACCTTTCGCTTCTTTGACCATATCGCCTGGGTCGCCACCTTCAGCGGAGCCGCCCATCCAGCGCATAATCTGATTGGGCAAGACATAAATTAACGAAAAAGACTTATTCACAATCGAGGTTATAATGCCCACATAAAAACCTAAGACCGCGAGAATACTAAAGATACTCACCGCAGCGCCTTCGTTAATGGCAGGAATAAATCCAAAATTGATTAAGGCTATACCTGCTCTCAGTAAACTAGAGCCCAAAACAAAGCCGAAAATCATCAAAGTGGGCCTTAAGAAAATATTGGCTAAAATTGGCAGTGCCGAGCCAAGTTTTCCGAGTTCTTCTCCGCCGGGCTGAACTAATGCCAGTGCAATAATGGGAGCTGCGACGACGGCTTCTATCACTTGGATTATCCACCCGAAAGCAGTCATGGTAAAAACGAGATAAGGTACCAACGGAATGTAGATGCCAAGGGTTGCACCAAGCGTCCACAGCACAATGGCCAGTGAATAAATCATAGGCAGTATCGATACAAAGAGTAAGTTTATTGCCCAGGCTACGGGGCTTACGCAAGAAGCTGGAGATGCTATCAAGGAAATAAGAAAAGAGCTAATTATGGAGATAAATACGGCAATCTCACCCGCTAACATTAAAATACCACCAAACTGCCCAATGCCAATTAACGGATCAGCGACCCCTCCCGTAGCAGTCTTGCCCTCGGCAATACTTTGCACGTATTCAAGTATCGGTGTTTGTATGCCATCTTTAATGCCGTTCACGATCCCATCTAAAACCTTATCGCCTGTTGAGGCTGCTGACATGGCTAATCCATGCGAGGGGGGACCTGGGTTGCTTCGGTCGCTATTCCAATAGTCGAAACTATGGATGAGAGCGTTATTCATTTTTGTGAGTGTTGGACCCGTCGAGATGTATAGCTGGAGTGAAGACGCGCTAGTAGTATCAGTGGTTGGCCACGGTCCTGTTAGCGTATTATTGGCGGATAGATTACGCGGATCTATACGCTGCGGAACACCAGAGGACGCAGGCAGTTTGGCTGTCCCAGGCTTTGTTTCCTCATCTATGTTGGCCGTCGTAGCTCTCACCATTGTAAAATAATAACTCCCTGCATGGATCCATCCATAACTTTTAAGCGCTGCATAGTCCGTGTTAAGAGCCGAAGCAGGTTTAAGACGCTCTTCCCAATCGGGTGCGTCGTTAGCGGGTGCGGCGCTAACACCGGTTGCAAATGCTGCAATTTTGTTAATATACGCTTCTCCTGCCGCGCGAACATAGCCGGGATCGGGTGGGGCATAAGTGTTTTGATCAGGATTTGCCAAGATTCGTGCTGCTGCATCTACTGCACTAAACATACTTTGTAATGCCTCTACTTTAATGCGGAGTTTTTGTTGTAAGGTTGCATAATTAAATGTATTAACGTCACCTTGGAGGATCGTGGTAGTGACTGCAAAAGACCCACATAAGCTCCTAAGTGGTTCAAGGGCGCCTTCTACACCAACATACAGAGTCGCTGTTTGTGTGAGCTGTGTTGCGGGTTTGGCGGAAGGGGCGGGTTGTGGGGCGCCTATGGTCGTGTGAATTGAAATCGATTTATTTTGCAGAGGGCCGGCGTCTGTGAGGAGTCCTGGTATTTCGTCATTAATAGCATACATGCAGGTGCTGGATTGTAAAATGCTTTGTGTGATATTATTTAAATCACCGGGTTTCAGTTGCATGCTAATTCCGCCTACAGTGGGTACCCCTTGCATTAATTGATCTAAGACCACATTCCAAACCGAGTTTGCAGCGCCTATGCCGTTTAAGACAATCCACATGACGGTCATTTGCACAACGGAGTAGCCAGAAGTGGGGCCTGGTACCATCAATAACATGCCCGAAAAGGCGCGAAGCGGCACCCAAAGCGACATTTTTTTCCCCATGGCTTCGCCTTCGCGGGCAGTATTGATAGTCGTCATCACACCAATATAAGAAAGCACTACGGCGCCAATCGTGACAATAATAAAATTAAATCGTTCAAACATAAGAGATAAAGTTGGATTGTTACCGCCACCTAAATTAATGGCGCCAACACTGCCACCAAACACCATGCCGAGATATTCTTGCGATTTATCGGTTGGGATTACCGAGAAAACACCTGCAAAAACTTCTCCGCAAATAAGACAAAAAAGGAAAAAAACAAGTCCTTTTTTCATAGCTGATTTTTCCTTTTCTGAGGCAGTATTAAGCGACACCATTCCCAAACATTACACCCCAATTTTTTTTGAGATATTTGGAAATGCCAAAAGTGAAAGCGAAAGGCAAGCGATAAAGCATATAACGACAGCGAAATACAAATACCCATACCTGTCCAATTTTTTAGATGAGAGAGTACTATTGTGTAAATAAGGAGTGCCATTGCCATAAGCACAAAAAAAAGGGAGAGTTTCAGAAAGCGCTCGGATTGTTTTGTGACGGTTTCTGGAGAGAGCGCCATCCTATCGATGGCTTCTTCAAAGCTTTCGGGATGCTCGGCCACTTGGATGCTGAAAAGATTTTTTATTCTCTCCCAAAAATAGAGGCTTGAATTTTTAAGCGAGGCAAGATCGATCCAGCGATCAACACGCACATCTACCATGTGACCTACAAATTTCTTGCTCCCTTTCCAGAGTCCCATGCTTCGCTCTCCTCATCTTATCGTACTTTGCTTTGTTTCTGTATGGGTTTGGATAATGCTTTTAAGGTGTTCCTGGTAAAATCATCTATCTAACGATATCATTATAGAATAGGTTTTATCAGCGACGCTAGGAATTCGTATGCCAGATCTTCATTTAGATGCGTTGAATGCTTTTTGGGACAGTTATGATCGCCGAACGTTGTATCGCGTGATTGTTGCACTGGAACGTGTAGAGCATTGGATGTTAGATAGCATTCCAGCCGTGGAGGCGGCGCTCATTCAACTGGGTGAAACGATGGATCAAGCAAGTGACTTTGAGCTTACGGCCGAAGTCAAAGTCGTTCGGGTTTTAGCGAATACTCGAGCCAGCCGAGCCTTACGTATCCTCCAAGCGCTGGATATGGTAAAACCGGGTTCCGCTTCTCAATTATTAATGTATGCGGAAGAGGCGAGCACCGAAGCCGAGGGAAAAACCCCCGATTATTGTGCACAGTTGTTTTTAAGGCGCAATTTGGTGTTTGAGCGGCTACAATTATTATCACGAGTGTTTGCACCCCAACGGATTTCTTTGATTTTAAAAGCATTGGAACAACAGACTGAATAGTTTACACGGAGGAAAGGTTAATGGAAAAAGATAGAAAGAGAACAGGGCGTTTAGGCGCAGCGCTAGCCGCTATTTGTATCATGGGCGGTTTAGTTGGATGGGTAGCCTATGCAGAAACAGCGGATTCGCCTGCTGTTGATAAAGATGTCGAAGGTATAGCTCAAAAAGTACTTAGCGGTTCCCCTTTAACACAACCGCCCCCGGCGCCGCCACTCGGGTTGGGAGTTCCACAGCCGCCTCTGCCACTCGGCATTTTGGATACAGCGACAAACTTTATGGAACAATTGAGTGAGGGCGTTTTGTCATTCATTAATAAAAATACAAACAGCGCTTTGTATGGTAAACAAGAAGTAGAAACCTCAAAAGCAATGGTTGCGCGGCATTTTAATAGTTATTGCGCAGGTGCTGAAACGGGTAATTGCCCAAGCGAGCCTTTGCTGCAATACGGGGATGTTAAAATCAGTAGCATTCTTTCCGGAACAGCTTATAGTGATCCCGCGCGCGTACAAGCTGCACAAGATTATCTGACGAATTTATTTGTGCCACCTAGTGGACCCTTAGTGTCCAACTTTAGCAGTGATTTAAAAGACGGTACCTTAGATGTCGCGACGGTTGTCAATGATCCCAAATTATTGAAAAAATATGCCCAGGCATTATCAGACGAAGCAGTTCTCTCTGCCGCCAGGCAATCGTTTGCACACATGATGGCTATGCGAACGGTATCGAGCTCAGAGGCGGGTAGTATTTCTGAAATGCAGTTAATGGAAGCGGAAGCGATTAAACGATTTATGAGCGCAGGTTGGCTCCAAAAAACGAATGATCCAAAAACAACGCCAGCAGAGCATCAGAAAGAAATGGTTATTATGCAAGCGTATCAAAATTGGATGGCTTATCAACAATTTAGGCAATTAGAACGCATTGAAGCATTATTAGCGACTGTCATTGTGCAAAGTGCGCGCACCATGCAGACGATCTCAGCGAGTATCCCAGCAGCACCTTCAGGTGGTGATCTCAGTCGTGCAACGGCGGCTACAGGCAATATGCCGTCGTCTTCTGAAAGTCCGTAGTCGGGGGGAAATGTTATCAAATTAAAACGCCGGATAACGTTCAGTAGTTATGTTTCTTATCTGTTGTTAGCGATAGCCTTTGGACTAGCGGGTTGTGCATTTGCCGGCTTACTGCCTGCAATATTGATAAGTGGGGGGATTGTAGGTGCACTTGGTGTGTTGTGTTGCGTAATAACAGCTTTTGTGTACCCGAAACCCCTCACAAACCCAATATTGCAGGCGTTAATACTTCAAAAGCCTTATTTTAGAACACAGCAAGTGTGTCGATTATGGGTAGGGCAAATTGTTTTTGTCTGCCTGTCTTTTGTTTTATTTCATTTTTTAGAAACTCAAACTCAGCTCAACACACGCTTATCTTTGGTAGAAACGGGATATATCGTGAAAGCATTGCAGCAGCATCCTTTTGGATTGGGGTTGTTGCCTTTTATTATTTATGGTGTTTTGGGATTGGGTTTAGCCTATTTTAGCATTTGCGTAGGCGAAAAACCGATTTTAACGCGGGCTTTTTCGCTTAAACGGGCTTTTTCGTTGGCCGAAGCCGGGCATCCTATGACAAATCTTGCTTTATTTTGGCAAAGTTGTATATGCAGCGTGATCGAGATTGCTATTACGTTGTCACTGGTATTCATTTCCACATTTGCATTATTTTGGCTTTGTGAAACAGTGAATACCTGTTTCGGATGGGATTCGCTTTTTAGTGTACCTTTGCGGACATTGTTTATTTTAGGATTGATGATGTTCTTTTTTCGAAGGATTAATAAACAACTGATTGCGTGGATGAGTAAACATCAGATTTCTGTTGGGCAGATTCTGATTATTTATATTTTAAGTTTTTCGCTATTTGTATTGTGGCTGCACGCCGCAGGCGATTGGCTAACCTCAATAATGCCTGCGCCATTGCCGGATTCAGAAAAAAGTTATTTTGCAGGGATGTTTAACGAAAAATCATTACAAGTGAGAATTCAGTATTTGATTTGGGGGTGGTGGAGTATTTGGATCCCCTGGCTGACATCATTGGTTGCGCGTTCAGCGATCGGTTGTTCAATACTGCAGGCTTTAATACAGGCGCTTTTATTGCCAGCAATAGTCTTTGCTGTGGGCGTGTACTACCCCGATCGTGTCGACTGGACTTTGATATATGCATGGCTGCAATTGCCCGCTATTCAATTGCTCGTTCTCTTCGGCATATTTTTCTCTCTGTGGGTAATCGGTGGTGAGATGCGAACCATGGGCGATGTTTTAAAAGGCGACATGTTACCCATAGGCCGTATATCAAATCGTCCGTTAACCCGGTGGATGACTGTTCTGATATTTTGGTTAACGTGTTATGTTCCCAGCGGGTTTATTTTGGGATGGTTGCCTATGCAATTTAGCGTTACCTTTTTCGGATTATTTATGAACAGTGCGGTGGCGATTTTTATTGGCATATGGGGTATGACTCTTATCCGGCGCTTCGCGCCATCTTCTCCCGTAAAACGAGGGAAGGGAATGGCAATTTATTAAATTAAGATTTTGTTTCCCGCTCTCGTTTCGCGGGAGAAAGTGTTCAAAAAGCGGGCGAAGGTCAGGTTCGCTTTTTGCCTGGCCCCCGGGTTGCAGCCGTCGGGTCGAGTGTTGGTTCGAGCGTGCGACGCAAATTCTGTTGACGCCTAAATTCGGTTGAATCTTTTGGCGCGGTTGCTACGTTGGCATCTAAAAGCTCGTATTGTTTAATCAAATCTTCTTTGAGCTGCTTAAATTGCCCTTCAGATTGTTTACGCCAGGTATCGAAATCTAAGAAGTGCGTAAGGGGTTTTTGGGCATGAAAAATGCGTTTTAGTTGTTGTGCCATACGCTCAATGGTCGTTAAATCTAAATTTAATTTGGCGGCAATATAGGTTAAAGAATCGGTGCAGCCCATCAAGTACCAGCATTGCATCCAAATATTGATGGGTGGCTGTCCTATTTCTAGGGGCGTACCTGAGTCGTCATTAAACTCTAATAAGCATTCCAAGCAGCGGTAGCGATGATTATGGGGTGAGTGCGAAGGTAATTGGGCTAGACGTTTAACGTTGGTTGCGTTGCATTGAGGACACTGGATCTGGGGATGCCACCGTTCTTGTCGAACCGTCTCAAAAGACTCTGCAATACCAACCATTTTTATGATTTCTGTGGCGCGTGAATCAGGCTTTTCTTCTTTAGGTTCATTCATGCGGGCTTTTAACGCCACGAGATGCTCTAAAATATCTTCACTTTGTAAGTATTCTGTTTCTGCTTCCATATAGGTGTGCAGCACGGAGTCTTTCAGTTCTTCAGCGGTGCGCGCCTTTTTTTCTGTAACGGCGACATTGCTGTCTGATGAAACAGGCGCATTGAATTTTTTCCAAAGATCGCTTAAAAAAGTCATTGCGTGATTCCATTCGTTTTGTTTAGTGACTTAGACTCTCGGCAAAAATAACGTGTTCTTTTTGCTCGCTCAATTCGCTGCCCTCAAACATTAGCGAGCGGCAAAGAACACGTTATTTCTGCCGAGAGCCTTAGACCAAGTTCGCCTCTGGCTATGCCATTAAGGCATTTTCCTTAGATATTTCTAAGGTTTCGACAGTCTGTAGATGCGACCAATGCTGTGCTTCTCGAGCAAGGAGATCTAGTAACTGAATATCTTCTTCTTTCAGCTCGCGAAAGAGTTGCATTAATTGAACAACGGGTTCTGCTAATCCCGCATTTTCTAAACTACGGTGGCTATGTGTTTCCAATTCTAACACTTTGGCCAATTGTTCAATATGACCTTTAATAATTTTTAAATAAACAGGCATATGTTTCGCAGCCGATTCAAAGGCGCTAGCAAGAGAGCGAGGGCCTGCCAAACTATTCGCACCTGACCCAAAGGAAAGGAGGGTTTGTTTAAGCTGTTGAAGCTCAGACAAGTTCTGTTTTTCAGAAGGGTCATGCGCGGATCGTGCGCCATTTGGGAGCGCATCATTTTCTAAAACGGGCATCCCTGCTTGTGCGAATTCTCGTATCATGTCGTTAGGACTGAAATCGCGACGTTGATATTCATGCAGTATGGGCAGTGCGCCTAGCACAAAGCGATTAATCAGTGTGATATCTTTGATTTGTTGGATCCGATCTTGTAACTTTTTAGCCTGAGGGCCGTCCCATAGCGGGGGTTTCAGGGGGGCAATGGCTTTAGCATTTAATGCCTCTGCTATGTCTGTTGGCGTTAAAGCGTTTGTATCCCATTCAGCATTTAGGTTTTTAACTTCAGTGGCGATTTCATTTAGACGCACACGATCTAAAACTTTTTGAAGTTGGCTTAAGACCCATTTTCCACCTTCAGGGGCCGTAAAGCCTTCTTCGTTTAAAGTTTTAACCATGTGTCTTTGAGAATATCCTTTGCGACGATAATCCTGGATAATCAGTTGGAGTAAGAATGCAAACACGATTGCTGTATCGATCTTGGGCTTATTAACTTTGCTGATTACCTCTGCTGCATTTGGGTTACCCGATTTTGCAGTGGTCATTTTTAAACCTTCCCGGATCAGTTGACCATGTAGATTCTTTTGTACTTTAGCGTGTTGGCTTAAAGCTTCAAGAATAGTGTGGTTTACAAACGGCTGGTCAAGGCAATAAAAAGGCACATTGGAAGCTAATAAACGCTGTGTAAAAGATTCATTGCTAGCCAGGGTACCCAATTCTGTTATTAACAAAGATGCACCCGTTTGGCGGCAACTGTCCAAGGCTTTTTGCAGTTCGGGCCACTTAGCGTTTCGTCGGTTTTCAAGAATTTCTGTATAACTGCCAGCCAATTCTCTGGGTGGCTGCAGGCTTTTTAAAAATTCAAGAACATCCTTATTCTGCGGTTCAGAGTCTTGTGACTTAGGTGTACTGAAATCGGCGTTGGTGTTAGATTTCTCGCTTCCCTTTTGCTGTGGTGCAATATTGTATACAACGTATAGCATTGATTCTGACACGTTTTCACCCCACTAATTTTGTTGATCCGTAGACCAAAAGTAGATCCCCTTTGCCGAACAGTCAAGAAAAAAATGCTTTTTCTTCTGAACGCAGCGTTAAAACCTCGACGCCGGTCTCTGTTACAACCACCGTATGCTCCCATTGTGCAGATAAACTGCGGTCTTTGGTGACCACCGTCCAACTGTCTCCTAATAGCGTCACAAACCGTTTCCCAGCGTTGATCATGGGTTCAATCGTAAAAGTCATGCCAGCTTCTAACAAAATGCCGGTTCCAGCAATGCCATAATGTAAAACCTGTAGCGCTTCTTCATGAAATTCTGTTCCGATGCCATGGCCGCAATATTCACGAACGACTGAATACTGATTCGATTCTGCATGCTTTTGAATAATAGCACCTAGATCCCCTAGTCTTGCACCTGGCTTAACGGCTTTAATGGCAAGATAAAGGCATTCTTGCGTAATGCGCGTTAAACGCTTAGGCAAAATGGCGCATTCTCCTACTAAAAACATTTTGCTCGTATCGCCATGATAGCCGTCTTTGATAACAGTCACATCAATGTTGAGGATATCGCCCGATTTTAATTTTCGATCGTTTGGGATGCCATGGCAAACAATATGATTAACCGATGTACAGATAGATTTTGGAAAAGGCGTAACGCCACCACCCCGATAATTTAAGCAGGCCGGAATAGAATTTTGTTCATTAACTATATGATTGTGGCAAATGTCGTTTAATTCGAGCGTTGTTACCCCAGGCTTAACATGTGGCGCTATTATTTCGAGCACCTCTGCAGCCAGCCTGCCGGCTACGCGCATTTTTACAATTTGATCGGCGTTTTTGATTTTAATCTGAGACAAAAGTTAGCGTCCTTATTGCCAGTTAGAGCTTTACCATGTTATAACGCTTCTTCTCCAGTGTCTAGAAACGTTTTCTAGAGGCGAGGTATTACACACATGCATCGTCACATGATCTTGGGTGCCAGGCGGATTTTTAAAAATACGCAGGGTTGGATTATGGGATGCATGGAGGCTTAACCCTAAACATATAGGAGTTCGATATGACTATTGCAGTGAGTATGCGTGAAATGTTAGAGGCCGGTGTCCATTTCGGTCATTTAACTCGCTTTCGCGACCCTAGCATGATCCCATACATTTATTGTATTCAAAACGGCGTTCACATTATTAATTTAGAAAAGACTCTTCCGCTGTTTCGTGAAGCCCTTAAATTTGTGCAGAAGATTGCTTCTAAAAATGGAAAAATTTTGTTTGTAGGTACGAAGCGTTCTGCAAAAGTGCTTGTTGCAGAATATGCGCAAAAATGTGGGATGCCCTACGTGGATCATCGTTGGTTGGGTGGCGCGCTCACCAATTATAAAACGATCAAGCAATCGGTTCGTCGGCTCAAGGATTTAGAATCCATGCGTCAAGACGGTACTTTAAAACAACTGACCAAAAAAGAAGGTTTGCGGTTGATGCGAGAATTAGAAAAATTAGAACGGGGTATCGGCGGCATTAAAGAAATGGGCGGATTACCCGATGCCATTTTTGTACTCGATGTGGGCAATGAAAAAATTGCTATTAAAGAAGCGAATTGTTTAAGTATCCCAATTATTGGTATTGTCGATACGAACCATAATCCTGCTGGCGTAGATTATCCAATTCCGGGTAATGATGACGCGATGCGGGCGATTGAATTGTATCTTAAGAGTGTGGCAGATACCATTTTGGTTACAAAGCAATCTGAAAAAAATGCGTTGAGTGCCAAATTTAAAGAAGAATTTGTTGAAGTAGATGAAAACATTGAAACAAATTTTGATTCCGAAAACAGCGCAGAAGGTTAAACATATGACAATTACAGCAGCACAGGTTAAAGAACTTCGCGAACGTACCAATGCAGGTATGATGGATTGCAAAAAAGCGTTAACAGAATCGGGTGGTGATATTGAAAAAGCCATTGCAGCTATGCAGGAAGCGGGGCAGGCAAATGCAATTAAAAAAGCAGGACGTACTGCCTCAGAGGGCACCATTGTTGTTTTGGGATCTTCGGACGGTAAACGCGCTGTTTTAGTTGAGGTCAATTGTGAAACGGATTTTGTGGCCAGAGAAGACAAATTTAAACAATTTGCTAAAGCAACGGGTGAGAAAGCTTTACAACAGGGCTTTACAAACTGTGAAGCTTTACAAAATGAAACAGAGGCAGATCGCTTAACCTTGGTTGGGCAGCTGGGTGAAAATGTGACCGTTCGTCGATTAGCGTTTCATGAACTGCAATCGGGCATTGTCGGTTCTTATGCGCATGGCGATGCTAATGGAGTGCGCATTGGCGTATTAGTTGTACTGACGCGGGGTACTTTCGATTTGGCGCGTGATTTGGCAATGCAAATTGCTGCCATGAATCCCGAATATTTAGCGGTAACAGATGTACCCGAAGCACGTAAAGCGGCGGCATCGGACATTACTTTGTTGGGGCAGTCTTTTCTAAAAGATCCCACAAAAACGGTCGAAGTTGTGCTAAAAGAACAAGATGCTGCTATTGCATCTTTTGTTCGATTTGAAGTGGGCGAAGGTATCGAAAAGAAAGAAGATAATTTTGTTGCAGAGGTAATGGCGCAAATTCGGTAATTATTGGGGCATTCACGTATGAGCCAACCCATTTACAAACGCATTTTGCTGAAATTCAGCGGCGAAGCGCTGATTGGTAATAAATCTTTTGGGATTGATCCTGCCGTGCTAGACCGCTTAGCGTTTGATATTGGTGAACTTGTTAAACGTGAAGTACAAGTGGGATTGGTGATAGGCGGCGGCAATTTTTTCCGGGGCGAGGCATTATCTGCGGTCGGGATTGGTCGAATTACGGGCGATCAAATGGGTATGCTCGCCACTGTGATGAATGCGCTTGCAATGCGTGATGCCTTAGAGCGTGCGGGTTTTACGACACGCATTATGTCTGCTATTCATATGAGCGGTGTTGTTGATTATTATGATCGACGTAAAGCAGTGCATCATTTAAATAAAGGACGGGTGGTTTTATTCGCAGCGGGTACGGGAAATCCTTTGGTTACAACCGATTCGGCTGCCAGCTTAAGAGCCATCGAAATAGATGCGGATATTTTACTAAAAGCCACAAATGTTGATGGTATTTATACAAGTGACCCCCGAAAAGATCCCCATGCTACACGTTATAGCATTTTAACTTATGATGAAGCTTTAAAAAAAGAATTAGGGGTGATGGATTTGAGCGCTTTTTGTCAATGTCGCGATCATCATATGAAAATTCGTGTTTTTAGCTTAAAAAAAGAAGGGGCGCTTTTGCGTATTGTAGATGGATTCGATGAGGGCACGTTGGTGACAGATTAGTTAGGGTGAGGGTATGTTAAAAAAAATTGAGCAAGACACAGAAACGCGGATGAAAAAAGCGCTCGAAAGCCTGAGTCATGGCTTGGCGAAATTAAGAACGGATCGCGCGCATCCCAGTATATTAGAGTCCGTTTCTGTTCTCTATTATGGTAACCCAACGCCTTTAAACCAAGTAGCGAGCATATCGATAGAAGATGCACGCACACTGTCGATTACCCCCTTTGATAAAGCAGCTATTCAGGCGATTGATAAGGCGATTCGGGCATCGGATTTAGGCTTAAATCCGACAACAGCAGGTACAATTATACGCGTTATGTTACCACCCTTAACAGAAGAACGTAGACGGGATTTGGTTAAACATGTGAGAAACGAGGCGGAAGAAGCACGTGTTGTGGTACGTAATATTCGACGTGATGCCAATGCGGAAATCAAGCAACTCTTAAAAGTAAAGAACATTACGGAAGACGACGAGCGCCGTGCTACGGACGTTACCCAAAAATTAACCGATCGATTTGTTGCAGAAATTGACAAGTTGGTCACCCTCAAAGAAACAGAGTTAATGCGCGTTTAATGGAACTCCCACGCCATGTCGCAATTATAATGGATGGTAATGGCCGTTGGGCAAGAAAGCGGCTATTGCCGCGCGTTGCAGGTCATCAGCAGGGCTTGGAATCTGTTCGTGCTATTATTACTGCCTGTGTTAAAAAAGAAATTGCGTGTTTAACTTTATTTACATTTAGTAGCGAAAACTGGCGGCGTTCTGAGAATGAAGTGAGCTTTATATTTGGGGTTTTTTTAAGATCCTTACATAACGAAACCAAAACGCTGCATGAGAATAACATACGATTAAAAATCATTGGCGATAGAAGCGCCTTTTCGGAAGAATTAAAAGCGGCGATATTGACATCAGAGCAAACAACCGAAAAAAATACAGGGTTACAATTGAATATTGCTTTTAATTATGGAGGTCGGTGGGATATCGTAGAAGCCTCGCGTAAATTAGCTAAACAAGTCGCAGCTGGAAAGCTTTTACCCGAAGATATTTCGCTTAAAAATTTTGCTGAACATTTAGCGCTAAGCGATTGCCCAGAGCCCGATCTTTTGATTCGCACCAGTGGCGAGTATCGCATTAGTAATTTTTTACTTTGGCAATTAGCCTATACAGAATTGTATTTTACAGACGCCTATTTTCCTGATTTTAGAGAAGCACAATTTGAGGAAGCCTTAAAGGCATATGCTAAACGTCAACGCCGTTTTGGCGCTAGCGAAGCGCAATCGCATGAAGATCTCCCTCTTAATTTTGTGCAACATAAAGAACATGCTTAAAACGCGCATTATAACAGCCACAGTTTTAATTCCCTGCGTCATCTTCGGCACCTTATTTTTACCTTTTCGCGCGTTTGCAGCGATCAGTGGTGTTGTTTTTGGATGCGGGTTGTGGGAATGGTCACGATTAGCCGGTTTTCAATCGGTGTTTGGTCGTACACTCTGTCTTATTTTAATGTCACTCGGTATTTGCTTGCTATTAGCCATTTTGCAGTGGTTTTCAATCCGGCTACAATTGGGCAGAGCGGTGTTTCAAGAAGGCCTGCCTTTGTTAATTTTGGCTTTTTGGTTAATCGCCGGTTTTTCGGTTGCGTATTACCCTAAATTAGAAGGATTTTGGAAGTCGAAAACGATGGGTGTTATCGCGGGTTGTTTTGTACTCGTGCCCGCATGGTTTTTATTATGGGCTTTGCAGTATGAAAATCCTTGGCTTGTGCTGTATATCTTCAGTTTAATTTGGGTATGCGATATTGCCGCTTATTTTGCAGGAAAGCGTTTTGGAAAACACAAACTCGCGCCAAAGCTTAGCCCAGGCAAAACGTGGGAAGGGGTGTTGGGGGCTTATGTTGCGGGTTTGCTTGTTGTTATTGTAGGTTATTATTATTTGGATCACGATCGTTCGCTGTTTTCTTGGGTGATGTTAGGATTGATCACCATTACTTTTTCTATCGTGGGCGATTTATTTGAAAGTTTATTCAAACGTCTTCGAAACTTAAAAGACAGTGGTACACTTCTGCCAGGCCATGGGGGCGTACTCGATCGCATCGATAGCATTACCGCCGCCGTGCCAATTTTTGCCATTGGCTTTATGTTTTTTAGTTAGAAGCGAGGAGTCATCCTACTCCTCGATTTCTTTGAATGCTTTAAGAAGATTTAGGACTATTAGGGCCTAAGAGGCTTATTTCGGTTTTCGATTGGCCTCTCTCCTTGCCTGCATTTCTGCAGCTTTAAGTTGTGCTTCCGTAGGCACTTCCAACTTCGGTGCTTGGCCGCTGGCTGGCCTTTCTTTTGCGATGTTACGCAATGATTGTTGTTGTATCGCGATTTGCTGTTGGAAATTGATTGGTGATTTTTCCTGCTGCACTGGCTGGTTTGGTTCTTTGCTAAGATTGCCTAAACCTTCCTGTGCTGCTTGTAGCTTCTTTTGGGTCGTTGCTGGTCGCGTGACTGCAGGGGCTGGGGGTTCTGGCTTGGCAACCGGAACGGGGGTTGGTGATACTTTCGGAGCTGCGGGTTCTGGCGCGGCAACCGGAACAGGCGCTGCGACAACAGGGCTCGGTTCGGGCTTGATTGTTTTTGCGGATATGACGGCTCCGCAAGCTTTAGCTACGTTTTCTGCTTTAGTAAGCGCCAGCTCGATTCCAACAGAATCGAGTGTTTTTGCTAGCTCGGGTTTTATTCTAACAGAAAAGGTTTCTGGACCATTTGGTTCCTTCTTATTTTGTATGATTTTGTATAAAATGACTTTGGGGTTTTTATCAGACACGCAGTGAATGACTAAAGGCTGTTTTTTAAGGTCGTCACATTTAACGATAAATTTCTGACCATGCCCTTTATTTAACTGATTTTCAAGGGCCTTTAAATCTTCTGGTGTTTTAAAAACAGCGCTTAGATTGCCGGGTTTTGGTTCAGTTGTTCTTAGCTTGCGGTTTTCCGGACTACTATACTTTTGAGATAATGCCTTCATCCGCGCATTATTCGTCGCTATCTGTTTATCAGCATTTTCTTGTGTTCGTTGACTCTCGTTAATAGCAGAAGCTTCGACTTTTACTTTTTCAAGACTTTCTGTCAAGGCTGAGATTACTTCATTTCTTGGAGAGACGGCATTCAATCTATTTTCACCCTTTATTAACTCGTCTAATAACAGCCTATACCTTGGTACCCTTTGTATAGGAGTGATTAAACAAGAGTTAAAATTTAATCCTCCATCCTCTGTTGTAAAATGTTTCTTTGATAACTCTGTAAAATATTCATTTTTTCTTAAAGAAACTTCCAATTTACTTATCCTATCCATCGCCGGTACAAAGCTATGATAGCTTGCAAAATTAACCGATAAAACCGCATTAGCAACCTCTTGACTAGTAGCCGCTACTATATTGTCATTCTTATCCTTCTTATCCTTGATCGCTTCCAAGAACTTCTGGGATTCCAAGATAACGCTGTCAATTTTTTCCAGTTCTTGAATCATGTTTCTTCCTTCCTTAGAATGGAAGAATTTATACGCAGCAGTACCATGTGCTGCATTCGGTGTGTTTAGAAGATTTCTGAATGCCTGCAACTTTAGTATGCTTTTTAAATAGCTTACTTCTGTCGTCTGAACTTCTTTTATAAGCTTCTGAACGTGGATTTCGCCTGCTGTATTCGTAGGTGTATTACTCATGTTAGTCTCCTGCCTTGTAATTAATCTTGAATGATTGGACAGGGCGTTATAAAAAAAGTTTCAAGTTTATAGTGCCGTATAGTGGAATATTTCAAATTAAAGAGGAAAACCTAGGTTTAAACTGGCTTTAAATACAGCTTTCCTGCTGGTGCCCAGCTTATCGAGCCAGGCTAGCCGTTGTCGTGGTGTTAGATTACACATGAGTTTATATATAAAAGGAGTATGATAAAAAATGATAGAAGCAGTAGATTATTCGTTCTGGGGGAAATATTTATCACGATTAAAAATGTTATTTATGCGTAAATCAATTTTCATCTGAATTTAAAATCAGTACTAAAAATACATAAATAGACTATAATAAGAATAAGTCCACCAATAGACTCAGGTATTTTATGAAGCCATTAAAATTCTTACCCCCTAATATTGATCCTGTAAAACTCCAAGCTGCTGCGCTACAAGCTTTTTTTAACATTACTAAGGGGTGGGGGTTAAATGCCGAAGAAGAGCAAATTTTACTGGGCAGTCCCCCACGGTCGACATTTTTTAAATGGAAAAAGGAAAAACGCGGTCATCTTTCGTCCGATACTTTCGATCGTATTTCGTATCTCTTGGGTATTTATAAAGCACTACAGATTTTATTGCCTAATGAGCAGGCGGCAAACGAATGGCCCAAAAAACCCAATAGCGCTCCGCTTTTTAATGGGCGCTCAGCGCTGGATAAAATGTTAGCGGGAAAGGTAATTGATCTTGCCGATGTGCGCCGATATCTAGATGCAGAACGCGGGAGATGATGTTATATGCAAGCATTAGCAACAGCCATCATGCCAAATTGGAACAAACAATTTCGAATTATCCCTTCAAAATTCCCCCCCATTAATTTTTTTGAAAAATTAGTGCCCTCAGATGATATGGCTGAAATATTCTATTTAGAAAGTTTAACAAACGATCGGCTAAGAGAAGAAGTGGGAGACATTTCGCTTGTGCGCCCAGAAGATCGCATAGGGGGTAAGGGTTCGAGTGTCGTCATGGCCGCTTTTACACATATTGGTAAAAATAGCCGTTTTACCGATGGATCTTATGGGGTGTATTATGCTGCTAAAGATCTGAAAACAGCAATTATTGAAACTGTTTTTTGGCGCGAGAAATTTTTGGCTTATACGAATGAATCCGCCGGAGAAATTGATATGCGGGTTTATGTTGGGAGAATCTTAAAGCCGCTACATGATATTAGAAGCAATAAATTTCAGCACCTCCATGATCTTAATAATTATTTAGCAGCGCAATCGTATGCTTTAAAATTAAGAAGTCTTGGCGCATTTGGACTATTGTACAATAGTGTGCGAGATACGGGTGGACAGTGCATTGCAGCGTTCCGTCCATCCGCTATTTCTATACCCATCCAATCAAAGCATTTAGCCTATGTATGGAACGGTGAAAAAATTTCACATATAGTCGAGAAATCTGAAGTGATGCTTGCTTGAGGTGATCGTGTGTAGCCCTTGGTTTAAAGTAGTAGTAGTTATCTAACTTAAAAAATTTTAGGGGCGAGTGAGTTATAAACAAAGTATAAACGGTTGTAACGTTACCCCCAGGTTCAGTATAATGACCCTTGATTTCTATTGAGATCCCTGGGGCAAACATTGAAAAAATCACCTGTTTACGCTGAAATTCCAATGCGAACCGTAGGTCCGGTTAGAATCACAGGACCAATACTGCAAGAGGATATTCACGTTCCCCTAGCAACCTTCGAAACACCCTTATGGCCCTCAGTAAACCGGGGAGCATTGGTTTCAAAGTTAGCGGGTGGGATTAAATCTGTCGTCGTTGAAGAAAGCATGACGCGGTCCGTTGTCGTCGAAGGCATAGATGCGGAATATGTTTCTCATGTTGCAGCTGCACTCAAAGGTTATAAAGAAGAATTAAAAGCCGTTGTAACAACCACCAGTCATTTTGCACGCCTAGAAGATTGGCATGTACAAATTGTAGGCAATCTTTTATATATTCGTTTTTCTATGTCAACAGGAGATGCTTCTGGTCATAATATGACCACCAAAGCCGCAGATGCTTTGTTAGATTGGATTTTAAAACACTTTCCGAAATTATGTTATGTTTCTATTTCTGGCAATTACTGTACGGATAAAAAATCCTCTGCTGTGAATGGTATTTTAGGTCGTGGAAAATACGTGGTTTGTGAAATGAGCGTTTCACGTGAGATCTGCGAACGTACATTAAGAACCACACCCGAAAAAATGGTTAATTTGCACATAAAGAAAAATCTCATTGGTACAATGTTGGCAGGGGGGATTCGTAGTGCGAACGCACATTTTGCAAATATGTTGCTCGCAATTTATTTAGCGACCGGTCAGGATGCTGCTAATATTATTGAAGGATCGCAAGGCATGGTTCATGCGGAAGTACGAAATCAAGATCTGTATTTTTCTGTTACCTTGCCCAATGTTATTGTGGGTACGGTCGGTAACGGAAAACATTTGCCTTTTGTGAAAGAAAACCTGGCAGGTTTAGGTTGCTTAGAGCCTCGAACACCCGGGCAAAATAGTAGACGTTTAGCAGCCATTGTAGGCGCGACAGTATTGTGTGGGGAGCTTTCTCTTTTAGCGGCTCAAACAAATCCAGGAGAACTCATGGAAAGTCATCTTCGGTTGGAACGTTTAGCATCCGAGAAGGTTGAACAAGCAATATGATAAAAGTGGGAATTGATGCAATCGCCTTTTATACTCCCCATTATTATTTGGATCTTAGAGTATTGGCAAAAGCGCGTGGTGTGGATGTGAATAAATACCATACAGGCTTGGGTCAAGAAAAAATGGCCGTTATTCCACCCGATGAAGACGTGGTAACGATGGCAGCAGACGCCGCTGCTCGTGTGTTAGAAGACGTTAATATGAATGATATTGATTTATTGCTGTTTGCAACCGAAAGCGCTGTCGATCAATCTAAGGCGACGGGTATTTTTGTGCATCGATTATTGAATTTGCCAGCACGTTGTAGAGTTGTTGAATTAAAGCAAGCCTGCTATAGCGCTACGGCAGGATTACAAATGGCGTTGCCAATGTTGCGCGAAGATCCCAATAAAAAAATATTGTTAATTGCCTCGGATGTTGCGCGTTATGGTTTACAGTCTACAGGTGAGTCGTCGCAAGGTGGCGGCGCTGTTGCTATGGTGTTGTCACAGAACCCCAGAATTTTAGCGATTGAGCCTGAAAGTGGATTTCATACAGAAGACGTGATGGACTTTTGGCGCCCAAACTATCGTGAAGAGGCGATCGTTGATGGTAAATATTCGTGTGATCTTTATCTAAAATTAGTGCAAAAAACCTGGGAACAATATACAGGTTTGTCAGGTCGAACATTTTCAGATCATGCACGTTTTTGTTATCATGTGCCAGTGCCTCGGTTAGTAGAAAAAGCGCATCAATGTTTGGTAAAGTTCAATGGGTTACCCAAATTATCGCCTCTGGAATTAAATGCGCAACTGGGCCCTTCGTTACAATATGGACGAACTATTGGTAACTGTTATACAGCAGCGCTTTATTTAAGCTTGATTTCATTGTTAGAAAATACGCCCGAAGACTTAGCGCATCAGCGTATTGGCTTTTATAGTTATGGTTCTGGGTGCGTTGCAGAGTTCTTTAGTGGAATCGTTCAAAAAGGTTATCAAGACAGGCTTAAAAAAGCTGCTCACCAAAAAATGTTAGAAAATCGACAGGCGCTTTCAGAAGAAGAATATACTGCCTTTTACAATTTTCGTTACCCTGTCGATGGAGGCGCTCTTATTATAACTAACCACAACAAGCGTCAATATCGATTGGCTGCTATAGAGCAACATAAACGTATTTACGAGAAAAAAGATTAATGAATAAGCAATTCAAAGCGCGGTCGCCTGCCAAGTTAATTTTATCGGGCGAGCATGCTGTCGTTTATGGAAAACCTGCCATTGCGATGGCGATTAATCGGTATGCAGAAAGTACAATAAATGCGAATTTGTCTTCGGCTATTTTGTTTAATTGTTTAAATTTTAAGTCTGCAAAATCTTTTACGTTACAAGCATTAGAAGGGATAAGACACAGGTTGCAAGATAAATATCATGCCTTTCTAGAGGGTCGTTGTGGTATTCGAGACGTGTTAAAAACGCCTTTTGAGTTATTGCAGTATACTGTTACACATTTGTTGGAGACCTTAAACATTACATTGTCTGAAGGCTTAGAAATTCGTGCGGCCTCAGAAATTCCGATTGGTTGTGGTATGGGATCTTCTGCTGCAATTGTCATGAGTACCTTGTATGCACTCGCACATTTTTTAAAATTAGAGATTGATCCTGCGCGATTTTTGGCGCTGGGTCGGGAAGCCGAAAATTTACAACATGGTTATTCCAGTGGATTAGATTTACATTTAGCGATGAAGGGTGGTTGTTTGCGATTTGAAGAGGGCCAGACGTTGGTTCGCACTTTGCCAAATGTTCCACTTCGTATTGTTCAAACGGGTACACCTGAATCCACAACAGGGCAATGTGTCAGCAGCGTTGCAAAACATTTTACACAGGGGGCGATGGCAGACGATTTTGCGGCTATTACCGAGCTTTTTGATCAAGCGCTGCAAGCCAATGATCTGCCTAATATGCAAGCATGCATTCGACAAAACCATCGACTTTTAGTGAAAATTGGGGTTGTACCCCCGAAAGTGCAAGACTTTATTTGCGCACTCGAGCAAGAAGGCGCTGCAGCCAAAATTTGTGGGGCAGGTGCTATAAAAGGTAACAATGGAGGGGTTGTTTTAGTGCTCTCTGATCGGGATTTGTCTGCTGTTACGAGAGAGTATGGTTACAGTCTTCAATCTGTTCATGGGGACTTATATGGCACGCAAATCGTTTAGTGCCTCAGCGCCGGGCACTTTAATGCTGTTGGGCGAGCATGCGGTATTGAATGACAAACCCGCTATCGTGTTGGCAATCGATAAACGCATAACAGTTACACTGCAATCCCGTCTTGATCAAAAAATTCTAATAGCATCTGATTTGGGTAAAATAGCATTCGAGCTGCATGAAATAGAAAGGCTGTCAGTTCACCAACCCTTTCACTTTGTATTTGCAGCCATTAAATATTTTAAAGAAGAATTAAAGATACGCAATCAGGGTTTTGAATTAATCATTGATTCAGAATTCTCGCCTAATTGCGGGTTAGGTTCATCGGCAGCTGTAACGGTTGCTTTAATCGCTGTCTTATTACAATTCTTCTCAAAAAACACGGAAACGCTTTTTGAGATATCTCGAAAAATTATTCGCGAAGTACAAGGAGTTGGTTCGGGTGCAGATGTGGCAGCCAGTATTTATGGCGGGGTTATTGTTTACCAACAGCAATCACCGTATATTATAAAAAAATTAGACTGCGTATTGCCTTTAGTTGTGATATATTCGGGATCAAAAACGCCAACACCTGTCGTCATTAAAAAAGTAGAAGCGCTACAAAATAAATATCCGGATGTAATTAACAGATTGTATGATGCCATTGAACATGCGGTAAACCGGGCTTCTGTCTTTCTTGAAAATCAAGACTGGATAGGCTTGGGTGAAGTGATGAATATTCAACAAGGTGTTATGAACGCACTTGGCGTTGGAACGCCCGTGTTAAACCAATTAATCGATAGGTTAAATAGCGCGCCGGGTATTTATGGGGCGAAAATTTCGGGTTCGGGGTTGGGTGATTGTGTGATCGGGCTTGGTGCGGGATGCGATAAACTTTTAGAGATGGAAGCGCTCGGGAATGGCATCCAAAAAATTCCCCTGTCTGTTTCTTTGCAAGGTGTAGGTTATGGATAAGGCGGCAGTTATTCAGAAAGTTCTAAAAACGTACTCAAAAGAACCTCAAAACAAAACAGGCACGTTTTTTGCACCGTCTAATATTGCATTATGTAAATACTGGGGAAAACGAAATGCTGAACTCAATTTGCCTGTAACCGCGAGTCTCTCTGTTTCACTTGGTCGTTATGGCGCTAACACAACACTTTCTTTTTCTGAATCAGGATCGCATGATGATATTGTTGTAAATGGCAAGCAGTTTAATATTAACAGCGATCCGGCTTTTGTTTTAAATTTAACGGCGTATTTAAATTTATTTAGACCCACACCAACGGCTCACTTTTGTGTTAACACGGAGACGAATGTGCCGATTGGCGCAGGGTTGGCTTCTTCAGCATGTGGTTATGCCGCCCTTATAGGCGCAATGGATAAATTATATGGTTGGCAGCTGCCGCTTCAGACGCTTTCTTTGCTGGCGCGTTTAGGGAGTGGGAGCGCAAGTCGATCGTTTTGGCAGGGATTTGTAGAATGGCAAACCGGCTCGACAGAAGATGGAATAGATTGTGTAGGGGTTCCGTTGCCGCAAATCTGGTCAGAATTGCGAATCGGTTTATTAGTAGTGAATCCAGCATCCAAGCGGATAAGTTCAAGAAAAGCGATGGAAGAGACTAAATTAACATCCCCTTTTTACGGTGCATGGCCCGAAAAACATGCAAAGGATTTAACACGGTTGAAAAAGGCGATTAGCTTGTATAATTTTGTAGAGTTGGGTGAAGCATCGGAGTCTAATGCTTTGGCCATGCATGCAATGATGCTAACGGCGAACCCACCTATTTTGTATACGGAAGCTAAAACGATCGATGCAATGCATAAAGTTTGGCATGCGCGGCAGGCAGGGTTGCCACTTTATTTCACGCAAGATGCAGGGCCCAATTTAAAATTATTATTTTTAGAAAAAGATCAAGAGACGGTCACAGCGTTATTTTCAGAACTTATTGTTATTGCGCCATTTGAACAGGAGATATTGAACGGATGGGTCAAATGAATAAAGAGAGTAGGAGCGGACAGCTATGTTCGCCCATCGAACAAATTGTTTTAGTAGACGCTCAGGATCAAGTCATTGGGCTTGAAGAGAAATTGAAAGCGCATCAGTTGGGCTTATTACATCGCGCTTTTTCGGTGTTTATTTATAGAAAAAATCCTAATGATTCAAACGTCATTGAATTTTTATTACAACAGCGTCATGTAGATAAATATCACTGCGGCGGCCTTTGGACTAACGCATGTTGTAGTCATCCGCGCTTAAACGAAGACATCATATTGGCAGGTCAAAGACGTTTAAAAGAAGAACTGTCTCTTGCGCTCACTTTAAAAAAAGTCGGTGCTTTTCAATATAAGGCCAGTTTTGAAAATGGATTGACCGAACATGAATTCGATCATGTATTGCTTGGAGAATATGATGGCGTACAACCTATTGTATTAGATCCTAAAGAAGTGCAGGATTTTCGTTGGGTGTCTGAACAACGATTACAGAGAGAATTGGCTCTTTATTCAGAACATTATACCCCCTGGTTTAAAACCGCCTTTCATTTGGTGTTGGAGAATTTATGGTTCAACTCTTAATTTCGATCTTGGCTTTTATTGTGGCCATTAGCCTTTTGGTTGGTATACATGAATTTGGACATTTTTGGGTTGCAAGACGGTTTGGCATTAAAGTGCTACGTTTTTCAATTGGATTTGGGCGCCCCCTCTATCGCTGGTACGATAAACTTGGTACGGAATATGTAATATCTGCTATTCCCTTTGGTGGATATGTATCGCTCTTTGGAGAACGCGAGCAAACCGTTTCTCCGCAGGAACAACAACAAGCATTTTGTTTTAAGTCCGTCTGGGTAAGAATATTGGTATTAGTGGCAGGACCCTTCGCTAATTTATTGTTTGCCATTTTTGTTTACTGGTTATTATTTATGATAGGGACTTCAACATTTATTCCTATCTTGGGGAATGTGCCTAAAGATTCCATAGCAGGTTTGGCGGGATTTCATCGGGGCCAAGAAATCATTTCAGTTGAAGGAAAACCCACGCCAAGTTGGGAGTCAGTTTCTATGCAGGTATTGGCGCATATTGGAGAAGATGAAACGATTAATGTCGGGGTGCGAGATCATACAGAAGCGCCAGTGCAAAATAAAATCTTGGATTTAGGTATTGTATCGGGTGGCACTTCAGAATCGAATTGGTTAGACAGTTTGGGGTTGGTGCCATTTGATCCTGTGCCCGCGATTGTCGGTAATGTTTTGCCAGGTTTACCTGCCTTTAAGGCGGGTTTGCAGCCCGGCGATCTTATTCTCAGTGCAGATGGAGACGTTATAAGCTCTCGTGTGGATATTATTCATTATATACAGTCACGGCCTAATAAAAAGATCCATTTGGCGGTTCAACGGGATAGCCAAAAATTATTATTGGTATTAGAAACCGTGACCAAAACCTCAGAGGAAGACAATAAAAAAATTGGATTTGTGGGTATAGAATTCCCACCGTTGAAAGAAATGCCAAAATCATTATTCCGCCTTCAGCGTTATGGTGTAGGGACGGCTTTAGTGAAGGCAGTTTCTCAAACGGCGGAATATTCGGTTTTAACACTAGAACTTTTAAAAAAAATGATTGTTGGCAAAGTTTCTCCACGTCATATCAGTGGCCCAGTCAGCATTGCTAAATATGCAGGGGAGTCCGCCGCTATTGGATTAAAAGAATTTTTAACTTTTTTAGGCGTGATAAGCATCAGCCTGGGCGTTTTAAATCTATTGCCGATTCCCATTTTAGATGGAGGTCATGTTATGTATTGCCTTTATGAAGTGATGTTAGGCCGTCGCGCTTCTGAAATAGCGCAGAATGTGGGCGTATGGATAGGAGGGCTAATATTAGTTGGGTTTATGATATTAGCGCTATATAATGATCTGATGCATTTTTTAAGGTGAACCTCATCCTATTTTTGTGTTAGGATTTCTCTTAAGATTTTTAACCAGCGAAACCAAAACGATGGCAACGATAAATAAGCGCTCATTTCTATTAATTTTAGTTGGAAGCCTTGCATTTTTTCAGACTGAAGCCTTTCAATCCTTTGTAGTGCAGACCATCCGTGTGGAAGGGCTACAGCGGGTTTCCAAAGGAGCGGTCTTAGACGACTTGCCTGTACAGGTAGGCCAGACCATAACAGATGCAAAGGCAACGGAAGCGATTCGTGCGCTTTACAAATCAGGATTCTTTAAAGAGGTTACTTTAAATCGTGATGGCAATGCCTTGGTGGTGCGTGTTATAGAGCGCCCTACGATTAGTCGGTTAACGCTTACCGGCATTAAAGATAAAGATAAAGTTAAAAAACTTCTCAGGGAAGTCGGTGTGGCAGAAGGGCAGCTCTTTGATCCCGCTATTTTATTACGTGCCCAAAAAGAACTGGAGCGCTATTATTATAGCCGTGGTCGTTATGGGGTAAAAATTGAACCAACGGTTACACAAGAAGGTTCGTTGGTTTCTGTGACCATTACTATTTATGAAGGTGACGTTGCACGCATTAAAGAAATCAAGATAATGGGAAACACCCTTTTTCCTGAAAAAGAGCTTTTAAAAGAATTTAAAACGGCTAAAACCAATTGGTTATCCTGGTTTTCTAGCGATGATAAATATAATAAAGAAAAATTAAACGCGGACTTAGAAACATTACGATCTTACTATATGGATCGCGGATATGTTAATTTCCAAATTGATTCTTCTCAGGTTTCCTTGTCTTCGGATAAAAAGAGTATTTTTATCACAATACATGTAACCGAAGGGGAGAAATATAACTTTGGACATGTACGTTTGGCCGGACAGTTTATAGTACCCGAAAAAGAGTTATACATTTTGCTTTCGCCTTTAGAAGCGGGAACGGCTTTCTCTAGGAAGACATTATTAGAAGTAAAACAAGCGCTTGAAAATCGATTAGGAGATGAAGGTTTTACCTTTGCCGAAGCACGTACAAACCATGAAATTATAGAAAGCAAAAAATCCGTTGATATCGTTTTTGAGATCCACCCCGGTAAACGCATGAGTGTGCGTCGGATCTTATTTAAAGGGAATTCAACCACCAAAGATGAAGTATTGCGGCGTGAGCTTCCTCAAATGGAAGGAACGTGGATTTCAAATGCACTAGTCAAAGAAGGTAAAGAAAAGATTTTACGACGTGGATTTGGTTCTGAAGTAGAAATTGAAACGCCACCGGTGCCTGGAACAACCGACGAATTAGATGTTATTTATAAGATTGAAGAAGCACGTTTAGGGCAAATAAGTGGTGGTCTCGGTTATTCACCTACTGAGAAATTAATGTTTAACTTTGCCATTTCCCAAGAAAATTTCTTTGGAACCGGTAATGCAGTTGATTTTAATTTTGACAAAAGTAAGGCGACGACAAACTACGCGTTGGGCTACATGGATCCTTATTTTACGGTCGATGGAGTTGGAATGGGCGCAAGTGGTTATTTTAATGAGTCTAATCTCAGTAAAACTACCAGTATCTCTAATTTTACAACGGATACGCTTGGCGGAGAATTGCGTTGGGTATTTCCGGTAGATAAATACGAATTTATAAAACTTTCTGTGGGTTATGATGATACACGATTAAAAGTTGACTCACTACTCGCGCCCCAGGAAATTAAAAATTTCACAACGCGCTATGGAACACAATTCCGTGAATATGCTGTTGGTGTCACTTGGATTTACGAAACTTTAAACCAACGCATATTCCCAACCCGAGGTGTATCACAATCTGCGGGCGTTAAAGCGGTGGTTCCAGGGGCAAATCAGCAGTATTACCAGTTGTCTTATTCAGCATTGGCGTATCATCCGTTAACTGAGTCTGAATTGTGGGTTGTCGGTTTGAGAGGGAACTTGGGTTATGGTAGGGGGTATGGAAAAACCCCTCAATTGCCTTTCTATAGAAACTCTTATGCTGGGGGAATGAGCTCTGTGCGCGGTTTTGAAGAAAGCTCATTAGGACCCAAAGATTCGGCTGGCCGTTCATTTGGGGGTAACACACTCATTCTAGGAACCGCATCTCTTATTTTCCCAAATCCGATTAAACCAGACGCAAAATCCGTTCGAACAGCATTGTTTTTAGATGCCGGTCAGGTATATGATACGAGCTATACGAAAAGTATCGTGGATGGCAAGTCTCGTAATCCTCGTGGATTAAGATATGCAGCAGGTATATCCCTGACTTGGAATACGCCTTTAGGAGCGCCGTTATCATTTAGTTTGGCAAAGCCAATAAATGCAAAACGGGGTGACGAGACGCGTTACTTTACGTTTTCGATGGCCACTCAATTTTAGTTGATTATTTAGCATTTTGCGTGCGAGGAGAGTTACCTTGAAATACTTAATAAGATCCATTTTGTTGTCTGTGTTCTTAGGTTTTAGTTCAATGGCCATGGCTGCGGATGACCTGCCAACCAGAATTGGGGTTTTAGATTGGCAGTTGTTGTTATCAAAAGCGCCTCAGGCAGAAGATGCAGGTAAGCGCCTTGAAAAAGAATTTCAAGCGCCCAAAGATAAGTTTGTAAATAAGCAGAAAGAGTTTCAAACCAAACGTGAAAAAATGCAGCGTGATGCAGACGTGATGTCGGTAGCAGAACGAGGGAAAAAAGAAAAAGAATTGGCTAAAATGGAACAAGACCTGCGTCGTATGGACGAAGAGTTAAGATCTGACTATACAACGCGACACCGAGAAGAGATGGATCTCTTTATCAAGGAAGTGAAAGATGTCGTCGAGAAGGTTGCGGAAGAATATAAGTATGACGTGGTTATATCGCAAGAAGCGGCATTACATGTTTCAGAACGAGTCGATATCACTGCAAAAGTCCTAGAACGATTAGAAAAAACGGCTAAATCAACACCCGCTAAAAAGGTTGAGGATGTGAAGTCGTATAAGAAACCCTAATCACGAATGAAGCACAGCCAATCTTACACACTAGAGGCGCTCGCTGATCTAATCGGCGCGCGCCTTCAAGGCGATCCGGCCTGTCTTATTTCTGGTATTGCGTCTTTAAAGCGTGCGACAGCAGGCGAGATTTCTTTTTTAAGCAATGCAGAATACCGCAAAGACTTACCTTCACTATACCGTAAAGACTTAGCTTCAACAAAAGCCTCCGCTGTTATTTTGAGCAATGCTGAGGCGTCGCTTTGTCCCGTACATGTGCTTATTTCCGAGAATCCACGATTAAGTTTAGCAAAAGCCGCTAAAATTTTTGAAAAAAAGGAAAGCGTGATTCCCGGTATTCATAAAAGCGCAGTTATAGGCGAAGCATGCAAAATTCCGAATTCTGCCTCTATTGGCGCTAATGTTGTTTTAGGTAATCGTGTTGTTTTGGGGGAAAATGTAGTTGTCGCGCCAGGATGTGTCGTTGGGCATGATTGCATACTTGGCAATAATACAACGTTAATGGCACACGTCACCCTCTATGATAATGTTCAAATGGGTAAACACTGCTTCATTTACAGTGGCGCGGTTATTGGTGGCGATGGTTTTGGATTTGCACATCAAAAAGGTTTTTGGGTAAGGTTGCCGCACTTGGGTAGCGTGGTTATAGGAGATCAGGTTGAAATTGGGGCAAATACGACGATTGATCGGGGATTTTTAGAAGACACACTGTTAGGCGATGGCGTTGTTATCGACAATTTAGTACAAGTAGGCCATAACGTCTCTATTGGGGCGGGAACTGCTATTGCGGGATGTGTTGCTATCGCAGGTAGCGCAGTAATTGGAAAATTTTGTTTAATTGGTGGCGGTTCACGTATTGCTGGGCATGTTGAAATTGTTGATCATGTACATCTAACAGGCGCCTCCATGGTGACACATTCTTTAAAGACGCGAGGCGTATACGGTGGTTTTCCAGCGAAACCCGTTGATTTATGGCGAAAAAATATGGCGCGTTTTAATAATCTAGATGATATGGCACGACGGTTGCGTGCTTTGGAAAATAAGGTATTGAACAATGCACGCTTTGTGGAGGATGAATAAATGATACTAGATATCCAGCAGATTTTAGAGTGTTTGCCGCATCGATATCCATTCTTGCTGGTAGACCGCGTCTTAGAGTTTGAACAAGATAAAATGTTATTGGCCATAAAAAATGTGTCGTTTAATGAGCCTTTTTTTTCAGGGCATTTTCCAGTTAAAGCGGTAATGCCTGGTGTCTTAATTTTAGAAGCATTGGCGCAATCAGCTGCTATTTTGGCGAGTCATACTGCCGAATGGGATCCAAACGGCTCTTTATTTTACTTGGGTGCCATTGAAAATGCGCGTTTTAAAAAAATTGTTGTTCCAGGAGATCAATTACATTTAAGTGTAGAAGTTTTAAAGCGCCGAGCAAATGTTTGGAAATTTAAGGGAACTGCATTGGTTGAGAATGAAATTGTTTGTACAGCTGAAATGACCTGTGCAGAAGGATCGGTGAGTTTGTGATAGATAAGCACGCGATAGTTGATCCCAAAGCCAAACTTGCTGCTAATGTGGTAGTGGGTCCTTGGACACTGATTGGGCCAGATGTAGAAATTGAAGAGGGCACTTGGATTGCATCACATGTTGTTATTCGCGGGCCAACACGTATTGGTCGAGAAAATCGTATTTATCAATTTGCGACCATTGGTGAAGATTCTCCCGATAAGAAATATTCGGGTGAACTTACGTATTTAAAAATTGGCGATCGCAATGTTTTTCGTGAATCATGCACCATTCATCGTGGTACAGTACAAGGTGGCGGAATAACGAAAATTGGAAACGATAATTTGTTTATGGCTTATACGCATGTTGCCCATGATTGCACGGTTGGAAATCAAGTAGTCTTTTCAAATAATGCCTCGATTGCAGGGCATGTCAAAGTGGAAGATTTTGTATGCTTGGGTGGTATGGTAGGGGTTCATCAGTTTTGTGCTATTGGTGCTCATAGTTTTGCCGCAGGTGGTGCAATGATTATCAAAGATGTTCCGCCCTTTGTAATGGTTTCAGGTTATCCGGCCGAAGCCCATGGTTTAAATTCGGTTGGTTTAGAGCGTAGGGGCTATAGCGCCGCCACAATTGCTGCTTTAAAACGTGCCTATAAAATTATTTTTAGACAGACTTTAACGCTTCAAGAAGCCATTAATGAGCTAAAGACCATGGTGGTTGAAAATCCAGAAATACAGATTCTGATTGATTTCTTATCGAATTCAACGCGTGGTATTGTTCGTTAACCCCTCGCTCTTTGCCCTCATCAGGGGCTGCTCACCATCTTATCTCGCGAAACGGGAGAAGGATCGGTGAAAGTCGGCATCGTTGTTGGCGAAGTCTCGGGTGACAATTTAGCAGCCAATTTAATGCGCGCTTTACGCCAGCGGTACCCTAATCTTACTTTCGAAGGCATTTTAGGTCCCGCATTATTAAAAGAAGGCGGACAGTCTTTATATCCGATGGAACGTTTATCAGTGATGGGGCTGATTGAGCCTTTAGGACGTTTGCCTGAATTATTTCGTATTCGACGACAGCTGATCCAGCATTTTTGTAATAATCCTCCCGATGTTTTTATTGGTGTTGATGCGCCAGATTTTAATTTAGGTCTTGAAAAAAAATTAAAAGCGCATGGAATATCCACGGTGCATTATGTTAGTCCTAGTGTTTGGGCATGGCGTCAGGGACGGATTAAAGGGATTAAAAAAGCCGTCGGTTTAATGCTCACGTTATTTCCTTTTGAGGCAAAATTTTTCGAAGATCACCAGGTACCGGTTTGTTTTACAGGGCATCCGCTGGCAGATCAGATCCCCCTTGAAGTTAACACGATTGAAGCAAAAGAAGCACTTGGGCTTGATATGTCTAAACCCGTTATTGCGCTTTTGCCAGGCAGTAGACAAAGCGAAATCAAATATTTGGCAGAAATATTTATTAAAAGTGCACAGCTTTGTTTTGAAAAACAAAAAAACCTACAGTTTGTTATGCCCTTGGTATCGGAAGCGCACAAAGTAATATTAGAACATTTACATCAAATGATCGCGCCCGAAATGCCCATCAAAATACTACTGGGAGATGCACATTTAGCCATGCGTGCAGCAGATGCAGTATTAGTCACATCGGGTACAGCCACTTTGGAAGTGATGTTGCATAAAAAACCAATGATACTTGCGTATCGTATGCACCCGATTAATTTTTACATTGTAAAGTATTTGGTAAAGCTATCATATATTGCGTTACCTAATTTATTGGCAGGTGAAGTGATTGTGCCGGAATTTATTCAAAGTGACGCAACGCCCGAAAAATTGAGTACTGCGTTGCTGCAACTATTATCTCCAGATTTTGATCGTACAAGCTTGGTCGAAAAATTTAAGGAAATTCATTTAACCTTAAAGAAAAATGCAAGTGAAGTGGCTGCTCGTGCGATAAGCGCAATCATGACCTAGATCCTACTGCATTTATTTGAGTTGGCGTTTTATTCATGTATAATTTCATACAACTTTTTTATAAAAGAGGTAAGGATATGATCATGAATACGAGTGCTAGCAAACAGCCTGAACAAACACTTGGTTTGGAAAAAATGTATGTTGTGTTGTGTGCTTTGTTTTCTGTTTTCATAGTGATTTGTAACCTAACTTATGTAAAATTTGTTTATTTACCCGCCTTACCTTTTTATACTTTTGAGGTGTCTGTAGGCGCGATGCTTTACCCTATAATGTTTATGCTAACAGATCTGATCGCTGAATTTTATGATAAAAAAAGAGCTACTTTCTGCGTAAGACTAGCAATTGCGATGAATATCACCGCGGCTTTAATTGTAAGCGGTATGGACTTATTACAAGCGACTCCCTGGTCTAAAGTTGATAATGCCATTTTTCATCAAGTATTTGGGCATTTCGGATTGGCTTTTTTTGCTAATATAATTGCCTGTTACACGGCACAACTAGTTGATATAAATTTATATTTATGGATTAAAAAATTAACCAGAGGTAGAGGCCTATGGCTTAGAAATAATGGTAGTACAGCAGTATCTTTATTGATAGATACTTGTACAGCGATTATTCTTTTAACTCTTATGGGAATATTACCAAAAGAACAAATGTGGAATATTATTATGAATAGTTATTTATATAAACTGTTTATAACAATTTGCAACACACCGACATTTTATCTGTTGGTTGCAATGGTGAAAAAATTTATTTCCCCTCAGAAACAAGAAATTTCTCTTATTACAACAGAGTTAGAGACGGCCTAAAGAACACAAAATTTCTCCTTTTTCAAATAAGTCATTTTTGTTATTACAATTAAGCTTGTTCTTTATATTCTCTACATAGCTAGCCACTGTCGTGACAGCGAGATTTAAATCTCTGGAAACTTTTTTGATACTATGTGTTGTAAGATATATTCTAAGACAATTTATTTCTTGGGGCGATAAGGAAATATTAGCTAAAAAACTCTGATCACCGCTATTGCCTAAGAACCCTGCTTTTTCTAAAAAATGAATTTTGCTTTTGATTTCAGACTGTTCATTAAACACCAACCCCTTTTGCTGATGAAATAGATCTCCTTTAAGGGTTGCAAAGTCCATCCTGTTTTCTTGTAAATCCTTTTCAACGACTAAAGATAATTTATTATTTAAATCTCGAATAGCTTTTTTAATTATTTGAGTTTCATTCATTAATCTATTATTCATTCGATAGTTATCTTTAGCTGTTGCAAAAGCAAATCCGTAATAACCACCGTCAGAGGTTTTTTCTGTGTAAACAAAGCTATGATAGCAATTAAAGTTAATCGTTGCGTCATATAGAAATGTATCTTTAAATTCTTGTTCGGTGCTAGCATTATCCAAGGCAAAGCCATTGTGTATATTGTTTGGATGCACCAGAAAAGGATCTGTCTTATAATATTCTTCTTCTACCACCCGTTGTCCTAACCCCGAATGAGTATAAATACCAAAAAACCTGCTATTTTTATCAATATTGACATACACTCCCTGAGTTATGCCTAGATAGTCTGCCAGCGGTTTACAAAGCTCTGCTAATTTATTATGGTACAATTTAGTCCCAAGAAAAAATTCATCTGTTAACATGTTATGTTCCTTCCCTAATTTTCTTTTAAACTGAGTGTGTTAATCGCACGCTGTTTTGGCAGTTCTACTTGAATTTTATTAATCATGAGATTAATAAAATGCTTTATGATAGCCATGTCATTTAATAGCTTATTCATAAAGATAAAGCGATTATTTTTCGTAAAAAATCTAAAGCAATAATTTTCCGTTCCTATTTTTTTTTGAATTGAGACAAATTCTTCAACATTAAAAATTTTATATAAATCATATAAAAATCCACATTGATTAAAACTTTCACAATCTGTTCCCAGGCTTATTTCCCAAACTGCGTCATCGGTGGATTCACTATTCAGAATTGCATCATCGTTGTTGGATTCAGCATTTAGGATAGGATCATGCAAATAATATTTTTTATCCCAGTAATCTCCCCAGATAGATTGATCAGTGACGACCATATTTAATACATCATTGTTTAGATTCATTATCCACAGGGAATTACAACTCAATACTTTAAAGATATCTTTACATAATTGTTGATCGATATTATCATAAATAAAGAGCTTATCTATTTTCATTTATAACTCCAATTTTTAACATTTCAATCTCCTAGGTTTCTTGTTAACAGAAATCAAATTTATACCCCTAAAGTATGTCAAAAAATTTCTTAATACACTTGGTTTTATTCTCTCTCAAAATAAAATTAAAATTCTACCTTAATAATAGAGGTAGCCTAACTATATTTTTAGTACCTTTAATAACTAATCTACAGCTTAGAACTTGTTTTTAAGTATTTTGCAGTGTTATTTTTCGCAACATTAGAAAACTGATGGAGATAATGTCTCTGTGGTTAAATTTCGACCTATTTTTTCATCTTTTTGGATCAAGGCATACCAAATAATCGCCGCGCAGACATATCCAAACACAATAGTTGCAACGGGTACAATCGTGCCATTGAATGCAAGTTCAGAAACCAGCACCAAGCCAGAAGCTAACAACTGGCGAATAGCGGTTGACATGGCAGTTGAAGTTCCTTTCATGTCTGGAAAAAGCGTTAAAGCTTTCATACCAAATATTCCGACCATAAAAGATCCACCCGCAGCAACAAGCGCCATTGAAATACAAATCAGTGAGATTGAATTAGGATTAAATATGGCTGTTAAAAATAGGCTAACGCCCCCAACCGTTGTGATAAGCCCACCTAAATTTTTAGTGAAGTCTAATCCTTTTTTTGCGATTAATTTGCTACCCAGGTATGAGAAAATAACAAAAGTTCCCATCGTCGATGCTTGATAATATCCCAAATCAGTCAATGATACGCCCATATGATTAATCAAAATAAGCGATAAATTAGAAATATAAACCACAATAACGACCAAGGGTAAAAGTGCAATAACGTTATATCCTACAAATTTGAAACTACAAATCAATGTACAATAGTCTTTTGCAATGGATAAGGCCTGGAATTTTTTTCTATTTTGTACGGGAAGAGACTCATCAATAAATAAGAATGAGCCAATTAAAGACAATCCCACTAGAATAGTGATTAAGATAAA
Source organism: Gammaproteobacteria bacterium (assembly GCA_035576045.1). Taxonomy (GTDB): domain Bacteria; phylum Pseudomonadota; class Gammaproteobacteria; order UBA6186; family Azoamicaceae; genus CADEGZ01. Next base: position 36,050 of record DATLWY010000007.1, read on the forward strand.
ATTGCCTCGCCAATGAAAAACACTGCTTATCCAAGTGCCCAAAATAGGTGCGCCCGCCATTGCAGCTGAAATAACACTGTTACAGATGCCGACGAGTTGGCTTGCTTTTTCGAGAGGGTATTTGTCTAAAAAGAGAGTACATCCGATGACCATGGGTACAGAAGCAGACATGCCTTGGATGAATCTCCAGAACAGCATTGTTGTAAAGCTTTCTGCAAACACACACCCAAGGCTGCTCACGAAAAATAGAGAAAGTCCGCTCATTAATACGTTTCTTCTGCCAAATGTATCGGAAAGTGGCCCAGATACAAGACTGGCGAGGCACAGGCCGACAAAATTGATACTTAAGATGAGTTGAATTTTGTCTTCAGTGGTAGAGAAAAATTCAACCATTTCAGGGAAAGCGGGTACATACATATCTGCTTCGGCACATAATGCAATGTACATTAGAATAACAACACTTAAGATGGTTAATTCTAATCGGCGTTCCGAAAGGCTTTTAGAAAACATAGATATCCTCATTCTATAACCGGGCCCATGACCAATTTAAGTTAAAAACTCGCCATCAACATAATACCAACGGCCTTCTTTACGATGAAATTTGCTTCGCTCATGTATCTGATCTGCTCTATTATTGTGCTTGTATTTTGCAATGAATTCTACATACCCAACGTTTGGGTCCAAATCATCATACGCGGCAATCACTTGTAGTCCTAACCATTCGTGCGTGCGCTTAGTATTTTTTTGCTGATGAAATTTTATTAATGCAGGTTCTCGCATTGTCGCTTCGATGTACGTTAAATTTCCGTTGAAATAAGCGGTATATCGAGAACGCATTAATGCTTCTGGAGTGGGTGCATACTTTTCGACATGAAGATAAGGGCTGCAACAGGCTTTAAAATCGGCGCCAGATCCGCAAGGGCAGCTTATAAGCTTTTCTTGCGCCTTCTTTCTAGTTTCATAGACGGCATCATAAAATTCATCGACGGCCTCTCTAGAAGCGAAGGTTCTTTTATCAATACATTTTTCTGGACCTAATTCGTAATATAAAAATCCATTTAAATGATCGGTTTCATGTTGAAAAACCCGCGCATGTCTGCCACTGAGCTCACGCACGATTGTTTTACCCTCTTCATCTTGATACTGGACGCGTATATCCGTATACCGTTTTACATTACCGGTAGCAAGTGGTACAGAAAAGCAGCCTTCCCAGCACAGATCTTCCGCAGGGGAATGCGTTGTTGCGCTTGTTAAGGGTTCATAGCTGGGATTAATAATAACTTTTACATCGGTGTCGTTATCAGGACAAAAAAGGAAAATGCGTTTGTTCGCTCCCCATTGATTAGCAGCCATCCCGCCCGCCGAATCCCAGGGTGCGTTAGCTGCCTTAAGTTGTTCAGGCTGTATCGAATATTTCATGTCCCGGATTAATTGTTTATCCAGTTCGCTTAATGGAAAATGCACAGTTTCAGCTGGTTGCCGCAAGAGTGGATGATGAAAGTCTACTAACATTAATATACGCGGTTTTGTGGCCTTATCTAGGGGCTGAATTGCATCCATTTTTCACTCCTGCTACTCTACAAACTCAGATATGGAACCCGGATAGTGTAGCAAAAATTGAATAAGAAACCACGAGGTAAGCATGTTGATTGCAGGCGTAGACGAAGCCGGTAGGGGCCCGCTAGCAGGGCCGGTTATTTCCGCTGTTGTAATTTTAGATCCCAATAAAAAAATTAAAAATTTAGTAGATTCGAAGAAGTTAAGCGAAGTTCGTCGCGAATCGTTATTTATTGAAATTTGTGAAAAGGCAATTGCTTTCGGTATAGGGCGAGCAGAAGCATTTGAAATTGATCACATTAACATTTTGCAAGCCACATTACTCTCTATGCAAAGAGCCGTTGCTGCACTCACTGTGCGACCTACAGAAGTGTTGGTTGATGGGAATTGTTGCCCGATACTAGAATATCCAACGAGGGCAATCATTAATGGTGATAATTTAATTCCCGCCATCAGCGCTGCATCCATACTTGCAAAAGTAACGCGTGATCGCGAAATGGTTATTTTAGATAAAGCATTTCCGGAATATGGTTTTGCAAAACATAAGGGTTATCCAACATTGATGCATCGGATGATTTTAAAAGCGTTGGGCCCTTGTAAAATTCATCGCTTAAGTTTTGGGCCTGTTAAAGAAGCTTTGAAACGGTATCCAGAAAATAGCTTAGTGCAGAAAGAGATGGCAGCAGAGTAAAATGACAGATCCTCAATTTATACATTTACATTTACACAGTGAATATTCGTTGGTGGACGGACTTGTTCGTATCGATGAATGTGTGGAATCGATTGCTAACCAAAAAAGTAGTGCGGTGGCTATTACAGATCAATGCAATTTGTTTTCAATGGTCAAGTTTTACCAAGCAGCGGAATCGGCTGGTATAAAGCCGATTATCGGCACAGACATTTGGTTAATGAATGAAGCCGATCCCAGCAAGCCCTTTCGGTTGATTTTGCTTTGTCAGAACATGATAGGTTATCGTAATTTAACTGAAATTGTTTCTCGTTCTTATATTGAAGGTCAATTTGCGGACAAACCTCAAATAAAAAAAGCCTGGCTCAGTGAAAAAAACACGGGACTTATTGCGATTGCTTCTGCAGTAGAAAGTGATATCGCTAGAGCGTTGTTAGGATCCGAATCTGAATCAGAATCCGCTGAAAAATTATTTGAAGCGTGGTCTGTCATTTTTAATGATCGGTTTTATCTCGAGATCACGCGCACCAATCGAAGCGAAGAAGCAACGTATAATCAAGCATTGGTTACGTTAGCAGAAAAAACAGGATGTCCGCTCGTTGCGACTAATGATGTTCGGTTTATAAAAAGGGAAGATTTTGAGGCTCACGAAGCGCGAGTGTGTATTCATGAAGGCACGACACTAAGCGATCCAAAACGTTCTAAAAATTTTAGTGAAGAACAATATCTGAAATCACCTGAAGAAATGCATGCACTCTTTTCAGATTTGCCAGAAGCGCTTGAAAATAGCGTTGAAATTGCCAAACGTTGTAATTTTGAATTAAAGCTTGGGAAAATTTATTTACCCAATTATCCGGTGCCAGCGGATACAACGATTCAACAGTATTTTATAGATTTAGGGCATCAGGGTTTAAGAAATAAATTTTCTAATCATCCAATTCCCGATTTGTATAAAGATAGATTAAACACAGAATTAACCGTTTTAAATTCGATGGGATATGCAGGCTACTTTTTAATTGTAGCGGACTTTATCCAATGGGCGCGTGATAATAAAATTCCAGTAGGTCCAGGTCGTGGATCAGGTGCCGGTTCCCTCGTGGCTTTTGCCCTCGGCATTACGGGATTAGATCCCTTGCAATATGATTTACTGTTTGAACGATTTTTGAATCCAGAACGCGTTTCAATGCCCGATTTTGATATTGATTTTTGTATGGAAGGTCGGGATCGCGTTATTGATTATGTGGCAAACACCTATGGTCGAGAATCTGTTTCGCAAATTATTACTTATGGCACAATGGCGGCAAAAGCCGTTATTCGAGATGTGGGGCGCGCATTAGGGCAGCCGTACGGATTCGTCGATAAAATCGCAAAACTAATTCCCATGGAGCTGGGTATTACTTTAGAAAAAGCCTTAAATCAAGAAGAGATTTTAAAACAACGGTATTCAGAAGAAAACGAAGTTAAAGTGCTGATTGATTTAGCTAAAAAGTTAGAAGGCGTCACTCGAAATGCGGGGAAGCACGCTGGCGGTGTTGTGATTGCGCCATCGAAGCTTATCGATTTTACCCCACTTTATTGCGATGCAAAAGAGGGACATTTATTAACGCAATTTGATAAAGATGACGTGGAAGCAATTGGTTTGGTGAAGTTCGACTTTTTAGGTCTAAGGACGCTCACGATTATTGATTGGGCCGTGGAGGCCATTAATCAAATCAATATCAAAAATAATAAAGAACGCATTGATATTGAGCAAATTCCTTTAGATGATGTAAAAGTTTTTGATTTATTAAAAGCGTGCAATACAACAGCCGTGTTTCAGTTAGAATCTCGCGGCATGAAGGATTTGGTTAAACGATTACAGCCGGATAATTTTGAAGAGATCATTGCCTTGGTTGCTTTATTTAGACCTGGACCCCTACAGTCTGGCATGGTTGATGACTTTATCAATCGCAAACATGGTCGAGAAAAACCCGAATATCTGCATCCGAAATTAACGCATATTTTAAAGCCGACTTATGGCGTTATTTTATATCAAGAACAGGTGATGCAAATTGCCCAAGTGTTGGCAGGATATACCTTAGGCGCAGCCGATTTGTTGCGACGAGCCATGGGTAAGAAAAAACCCGAAGAAATGGCAAAACAGCGTGCTATATTTGTGAAGGGTTCAGTAGAAAGAGGCGTGCCTGAGCATGCGGCAACCCATATTTTTGATTTAATGGAAAAATTTGCAGGCTATGGTTTTAATAAATCACACTCTGCAGCTTACGCCTTGATTACGTATCAAACCGCCTGGTTAAAAACACATTACAAAGAAGCGTTTATGGCAGCCGTATTGTCTTCTGACATGGCAAATACAGATAAGATAGTCATTTTTGTGCATGAATGTTCTGAGAACAAAATCAGTATGCTGCCACCGGACGTGAATAAAAGCTTGTTCAAATTTTCTGTAGACGAGCAGAACCGCATTTTATATGGACTAGGCGCGATTAAAGGAGTAGGGGAAGCCGCTATAGAAGGTATTATTGAAGCACGTGCTTCGAGACCTTTTCAAGATGTATTTGATTTTTGTTCTCGAGTAGATGGACGTAAAGTAAGTCGTCGTGTTTTAGAAGCGCTTGTTCGTGCGGGTGCGTTTGATTGTTTTGGCGTAGATTTTACACAGCGTTCAGAATGGATGGAAACATTAAGCGATGCTGTACATGCTGCAGAGCAAATATCTAAAAATCGACTGCGTGGTCAGACGGATTTATTTGAAGATTCTTTTTCGGCTGAAGATATCAAGGCTTCTGCTAAACCCAAAAATATCGCGCCCTGGCCTGAATCGGTGCGTTTGCAAGGCGAAAAAGATTCTTTAGGACTTTATTTAACGGGTCATCCTTTGGCGGAACATGAAGAAGAGTTATCGCATATTCGCACCAGCACGATTCGTGATTTAAAAGTAGAAAGAAATCGTCGTTATGTTATTACCGGATTAATTGTGACTGTTCGCACGCTGATGACGCGCAAAGGCGACAGAATGGCCTTTGTTACCCTCGATGATAGGACAGGCAGACAAGAAGTTGCTATTTTTTCAGATCAATATCGAGAAAATAAGGAACTTTTAGTCAAAGACAATTTAATCATAGTCACCGGAGAAGTGAGTATCGATACGTACTCGGGTGGTTATAAAATGCGTTGCATGGAAATCATGAGCTTAGAAAAATCTCGGTTAAAATCAGCGAAGTTTTTAAAAATAGTGGTTTCGTCTTTGGAGTTGGGCGAAAATTTTGCAAAAAAGCTGATGGACATCATCAAACCGCATCAGGTTCAAGAGGGCTGCCCTGTACAGATCGTATATGAGCGCAATGAATCTTCGGTGTTTTTGCGGTTAGGAGAAGATTGGCGTGTAAACCCCAAAGAAACATTAGTGGATAGTCTAAAGGATTTGTCTGGTATTGCAAGTGTTGAAATTGGATACTAGAAAAAGTCAATCAACTAACCTTTTTTCGATTGATATTTGTCTAAGCCGTCATTTTTCGGTAACCTTAACATGTTCTAGGGGGCACAGCTGAATGAATTTAAGTACAAATTACTTAGAGTTTGAACGGCCTATCGCCGAGTTAGAAGCGAAGATAGAAGAACTTCGCCTGGTTGGTACAGATAGCGTTATCAATATCCAAGAAGAGATTAGTCGTCTGGCGGATAAAAGCCGGGAATTGACTGAATCCATTTTTCGCGCTTTGACTGCTTGGCAGGTTGTGCAACTCGCGCGTCACCCGCAAAGACCTTTTACTTTAGACTACATTTCTCGTATTTTTACAAATTTTGAAGAGCTGCATGGCGATCGCACTTATGCAGACGATAAAGCATTGGTGATGGGGCTTGCGCGTTTAGACGGCGAGCCTGTGATGATTATTGGACAGCAAAAAGGGCGTGACACCAAAGAAAAAATAGCACGACATTTTGGGATGCCGCATCCTGAAGGTTATCGTAAGGCATTACGTGCCGCTAAATTGGCTACAAAATTTAAAATTCCGATTATCACTTTTATCGATACACCGGGTGCTTACCCGGGCGTCGGTGCGGAGGCGAGAGGTCAAAGTGAGGCGATTGCCCGTAATCTTCTCGTCTTTTCGCAATTAGAAGTGCCTATTTTATGTGTCGTGATTGGCGAAGGGTGTTCGGGTGGTGCGCTGGGTATTGGCGTTGGTGATAAAACATTAATGTTAGAATATGCGTATTATGCAACGATTTCGCCAGAAGGGTGCGCCACCATCTTGTGGAAAAGTGCCTCTAAAGCTTCAGAGGCTGCTGAAGTTATGGGCATTACAGCGTCTAAACTTTTAAAATTGGGCTTAATCGACGAAATTGTTTCAGAGCCTTTAGGTGGTGCACACCGCAATTTTGATGAAACCGCAGCGAATTTAAAAATATCTCTGGTGCAAAATTTACATGCATTTAAAAACCTTTCGATCGATAAATTACGTAAAAAGCGGTATCAAAGATGGATGGCAATGGGGATTTAGTCCTAACACCCGAATTGACTTTACAGAATATTCAAAAATTAACGAATGCTAAAGTATTGTGGGTCGCCTTTAGTGGGGGATTAGATTCACATGTCTTATTAGATCTTTTGGTACGCTTAAACATTGGCGAGCGACAAAATAAAAGTTATTTTGCACAGGGCCTCAATCCTACCGACTTTCAACTCGGTGCGCTACACATTCATCATGGGATTAGTCATTTTGCAGATGCTTGGGTACAACATTGCCAAAGTGTGTGTTTGCAGTATGCAGTGGCATTCAAAGTACTTTATGTTGATGGAAAGGTAAGGGGTGGGCAAAGTCCGGAAGCGGTCGCAAGAGAGGCGCGTTTTTCTGCCTTTGAAAGTTTTTTAAGTCATAATGAAGCTTTATTATTGGCGCACCATGAAGCCGATCAAGCAGAAACAATCTTGTTGCGTCTGTTTCGCGGTAGTGGTCCATTAGGGTTAGGTGGGATTCAAAAAAAAGCCAAACTAGGAAAGGGAGATTTAGTGAGGCCATTGTTAGAAGTATCCAAAGAAGCGATTGTAGAATATGCTAAACGTAGAAAATTAAATTGGATCGAAGATGACAGTAATACGGATACACGTTTTGATAGAAATTTTCTTCGATGCGAAGTGATGCCGATATTAAATGCGAGATGGCCACATGCTGTTCGTTCTACAAACCGTGCAGGTGAACTCTGCTTTGAAGCAGCTATCGCGGGAGAAAGCATTGCAGCGCAAGATTTAGAAGCGACAAAAGGATTGGTAGCCGATGCGCTTTCGGTGTCTCGTCTTTTAGCGCTCGATAGTATTCGTCGTCGCGGGGTGATTCGTTATTGGCTACAATGTTTAGGGCACGCGTTACCCAGTCGTTCTCATATGGAACGCATTGATCGCGAGGTACTGAAAGCTAAACCGGGTGCTAAACCGAGATTAAAAATTGGTTTATATGAAATCCAGCGATATAAAGATGAACTTAAAGCTAGTCAGCCAACAGTTTCCGTACGTTTGAATTTTTAGGGGCGATCTGGTACAGTTTAATTCCATCTATTATTAAAGTATTAAATTTTTTAGCCCAGCCTTAGGCTGTGGTGCAAAATAGTTTTTTCTTTCCGGAAGTAGGACAATTATGACGCGATATGTATTTGTGACGGGTGGCGTTGTTTCTTCGTTAGGCAAAGGGATAGCGATCGCATCATTAGCGGCAATCTTAGAATCGCGAGGTCTTAAGGTAAGCCTCTTAAAATTTGATCCCTATATTAATGTAGATCCGGGTACTATGAGCCCCTTTCAGCATGGAGAAGTTTTTGTAACCGAAGATGGTGCAGAAACGGATCTAGATCTAGGATATTACGAGCGTTTTGTACGTACCACCATGTCCAAAAACAATAATTTTACCACAGGACGTATTTACGCAGAGGTGATTGCGCGCGAACGTAGAGGGGAATATTTAGGCGCAACAGTTCAAGTTATTCCACATATTACAGATGAAATTAAGCGCAGTATTGTGCAAAACGTCGACGCTTTTGACATTGTTTTGGTTGAGATCGGTGGAACAGTGGGAGATATCGAATCTTTACCTTTTTTGGAAGCAATTCGCCAATTAAGAATGGAATTGGGCGTAGATAGAACTATTTTCATACATTTAACATTGGTGCCTTATATTCCCACGGCGGGAGAAATTAAGACAAAGCCCACTCAACATTCTGTTAAAGAATTGCGTTCAATTGGTATTCAACCAGATGTGTTGATTTGTCGATGCCCTGTAAAACTTCGAGATTCAGATAGAAAAAAGATAGCACTTTTTACAAATGTTGAAGAACGTGCAGTTATTGCATCTATAGATATGCCCTCTATCTATGAAATTCCCAGGATACTACATGAACAAAAATTGGATGATATTGTTTTAGAAAAATTAAAACTGTCAACAAAGCCTGCTAATCTGCAAGAATGGGAAAAAGTTGCATTAAATCAAAAAAATCCTAAACAAGCTATTAAGTTATTATTGGTTGGTAAATATGTTAATTACGCCGATGCTTATAAATCTCTAAACGAGGCATTGATCCATGCAGGTATACAAACTGAAACACGTGTCAATATTGAGTTTATCGATGCCGAACAGATTGAACAACACGGTGTAGAATGTTTGCAAGAGGCTCATGCGATTTTAGTGCCGGGTGGATTTGGGTCACGCGGTATTGAAGGTAAAATCAAAACGGCACAATTTGCACGAGAAAATCATATACCCTATTTGGGTATTTGTTTGGGTTTGCAAATTGCGGTGATTGAATTTGCACGTCATCAAGCCAATATGCTAACGGCAAACAGCACTGAATTTGATTCTGAGACGCCTTTCCCTGTGGTTGCCTTGGTAACTTCTTTTCTAACAGAAAGTGGAGTTCAGGAAACGCGTACAGAAACCAGCGATTTGGGTGGAACTATGCGGTTGGGCGCACAAAAATGCCAATTGATTCCTGGTAGCTTGTCAGAAAAAATTTATGGAACAAATGTTATTCAAGAACGTCATCGACATCGATATGAGGTTAATAATCATTTGTTACCGCTACTCGAAAAAGCGGGGTTAAAAATTTCAGGGCGGACAATGGATGGTAATTTAGTGGAAATGATAGAAATTCCTAATCACCCGTGGTTTGTAGCTTGTCAGTTTCATCCTGAATTTCATTCTACGCCTCGGGATGGTCATCCCTTATTTACGCAATTTATTAAAGCAGCTATTCGAAATTCCAAAGGAGAAAAATGACAATGACGACATCGGTGATGCAATTATGTGGAATGCCAGTCGGAAATAAAAAACCCTTTTTTTTAATTGCAGGCCCTTGCGTGATAGAAAGCGAAGCTTTAGCGTTAGACACGGCGGGATTTTTAAAAGAGATGACCGATCGTTTAGGCATTCATTTTATCTATAAGTCTTCGTTTGACAAAGCCAACCGTACTTCAGATGAATCTTTCCGTGGATTAGGTTTAGAAGAAGGTTTACGCATTTTAGAATTGGTTAAAAAAAGCATTGGGGTACCCATCTTAACGGATGTGCATGAAGATACGCCTTTATCTGAAGTTTCATCCGTCGTAGATGTTTTACAAACGCCAGCGTTTTTATGCCGCCAAACAAATTTTATCCAAAATGTCGCACGCTGTGGTTTGCCCGTCAATATTAAAAAGGGTCAATTTTTGGCGCCTCAGGATATGAAAAATGTCGTTTCTAAAGCCCAGAGTGTTGGCAATAATCAGATTATGGTGTGCGAGCGTGGGGTTAGTTTTGGGTACAATAATTTAGTGTCGGATATGCGTTCCTTAGCTATCCTTCGGGAAACAGGTTGCCCTGTGGTGTTTGATGTGACGCATTCATTGCAGTTGCCGGGTGGGCAAGGGAAAACTACTGGCGGGCAGCGAGAATTTGTGCCTGTTTTAGCACGCGCAGCGGTTGCCGTTGGGGTGGCCGGGATTTTTATGGAAACGCACCCTGATCCAAATAAAGCGCTCAGTGACGGCCCAAATTCATGGCCGTTGGATAAAATGCGACAATTACTCGAGACCTTAATGCAATTAGATAAGGTGGTGAAAGATGGCAGAGATTAAAGATCTTAAAGCACGAGAGATTTTAGACTCCAGAGGCACACCCACAATCGAGGTCGATGTCGTCTTAGAATCGGGCATTATAGGGCGTGCAAGTGTACCCTCGGGTGCTTCTACAGGCATACATGAAGCAGTAGAACTAAGAGATAAAGAAGCACGATATGGTGGAAAAGGGGTGTTAAAAGCGATTCATCATGTTCATACCGAAATTAAAGCGGCATTATTAAATCATGACGCTCGCCACCAAAAAGGGATAGATGATATTTTAATCCGTTTGGATGATACACCGAACAAGAGCCGCCTGGGTGCAAATGCACTGATGGCGGTTTCTGTGGCGGCAGCGCGTGCTGCTTCCCATGCAGTTAAAATGCCGTTTTATCAGTACCTAAATCAAAATCAGGCTGAAATCAAACATTCGATATTACCTGTTCCTTTAATGAATGTGATTAATGGCGGGGCGCACGCGGATAATAATATTGATGTACAAGAATATATGATTGTGCCTGTGGGTGCGCCGAGTTTTAAAGAAGCCATTCGTTATGGCGTTGAAATATTCCAAGCGTTAAAAAGTTTTTTAAAACAAAAAGGCTTGAACACAGGTGTTGGAGATGAAGGCGGATTTGCGCCGCATTTATCTTCTAACGAAGCTGCCATTGAATTGATATTAGAGGCGATACAAATAGCAGGTTTTACGCCCGGAAAAGAAATTTTTCTGGCACTTGATTTGGCCAGTAGTGAATTCTATAGCGATGGCAAATATCATTTGGCCGGCGATAATAAAATATTTAGTTCTGAAGCATGGATTTCTCATTTAGTGAAATGGGTCAATCAATATCCTATTTTATCTTTGGAAGATGGGATGGCAGAAGAAGACTGGCAAGGCTGGAAGTGGTTAACAGAGGCTTTGGATAAACGCATTCAATTAGTCGGGGATGATCTCTTTGTTACCAATACAAAAATGCTGATTCGAGGGATCCAAGAACAAATTGCCAATGCCATTCTGATTAAGCCAAACCAAATTGGCACATTAACCGAAACTTTTTATGCAATTCAAATGGCACAAGAGGCGAATTTTGCAACGGTTATTTCACATCGTTCAGGGGAAACCGAAGATACATTAATCGCGGATCTGGCGGTTGCTTCAAACGCGGGTCAAATTAAAGCGGGTTCTTTGTCGCGTACAGATAGGGTTGCTAAATATAATCAATTACTGCGTATTGAAGAAGCATTGGGCAACAGTGCACAATATGCAGGGTACGCGCCATACAAAGGAAAAGCTATAGATCATCAAATGAAAACACTATGAGAAAAGGATTGGCACTTGTTTTATGTATTATGCTTGTTGTTCTTCAATATCGACTTTGGGGTGGGGAAAGTAATTTATTGGATGTTTATAGATTACGAAAAGCAATTGTAAGCGAACAAAAGGGAGTAGCAGAATTAACCAAAAGAAATCAAACACTAGATGCTGAACTCAAATTTTTGAAGCTGCGTCCAGAAGCTTTAGAAGAGCGGGCACGAGTGGAATTAGGTATGATTAAGAAAAATGAGACTTTTTGTTTGGTAGTGGAACCGGCAAGGTAGAGGATAATATAAAATGCATTTTCGATTTTTAGTGCCCTGGTACGATAAAATATTACGCTGGTCCGCCCACCCAAAAGCAACGCGATATTTAGCGCTTGTTAGTTTCATAGATGCATCTTTTTTTCCGATTTCGCCTTTATTTATGATATTACCTATGAGCGTAGCTGAACCAAAACGTGCTTTTCAATTTGCGGGAATCGTGATTGTTTCATCCTTTTTCGGCGGCATCCTGGGTTATGGACTGGGTTTTTTTGCTTTTGAGGGTATCGTTAATCCTTTTATCAATATGATGGGCTATAGCGGATATTACCAATTGGCGGCTCAATGGTTTCAGGAATGGGGTTTTTGGGCTATTTTGTTTGGGTGTGTAACGCCTTTTATACCCTATAAAATTTTTACCATTGGTGCAGGGGTAATGCAATTACACTTTGGATGGTTTCTCTTAGCATCATTGACAGGTCGAACCATTCGATTTTTATTAATCGCCACAATAATACGTTGGGGCGGCCCTAAAGCCGAACCGTTATTTCGAAAAACTTTACTTAAAATTACCAATTACCAGCCCAGTTAACAGCGCAATATAAAAATTATTTTTGTAAATACATCCTGCAATTTTCTTATAATCGGCGTGTCTAACAGCCATATAGGAAAACTTTCTCAAATACATGAGAAAAATGAGGTATTTAATGCGTAATAATGGCGCACGATTAGTAGATACAATACGTGATATTACACAAATTTATTTAAATGAGATTGCATTGCAATCCCTACTGTCTGCAGAGGAGGAAAAATCGTTAACCCGAAAATTAAAAGCGGGCGATACATTAGCACGCAAAAAAATGATAGAGGCCAATTTACGTTTAGTGGTAAAAATCGCGCATCGCTATCGACATCGCGGGATTTCACTTTCCGATTTAATTGAAGAAGGTAACTTAGGGTTAATTCATGCGGTTGAAAAATTTGATCCGGAACGCGGATTTCGTTTTTCAACTTACGCAACTTGGTGGATCCGTCAAGCTATTGAGCGCGCGGTCATGAATCAAGCACGCATGGTAAAGTTGCCTATACATATCTTAAAAGATATTAACGGTTGCTTTAGGGTTGTAAAAGAATTTGCCTCTGAAGAAAATTATTTTCCAAGCCAGGAAGAAATTGCTCGAGAAATGGGTCGTTCGTCAGAAGATATTAGTAATATATTAGTATTCTTTGAAGGAGGGCAACCAGCTAACACATCAAAAAGGGATTTTGACCACGCTTTTATCGAGACGTTGCCGGATGAATCTGCTGTAGATCTGTTGGATCAAATTGAACAACATAGGTTAAAGAATTATATCATTGCCTGGTTAAAACAATTGCCGCTGAAATATAAAGAAGTGATTGCCAGGCGATTTGGGTTGTTAGGATATGAAGCTGCTACGTTAGAAGGGGTTGGCGTTGAAGTGAGTATAACCCGCGAACGTGTGCGGCAAATCCAGACAGAAGCATTGAAACGCCTCAGAAGACTGTTGGAAAAAGAGGGTTATTAGCATAAAAAATAATTTTAAATAGAGTGAGTTGACTCGAACAAAAAATACAAGTACTTTAGATGTAAAGGGATGTTGCTATTGCAGGGAGGATTTCCAAAATGTTTAGCAATGATGAAGAAGAAAGCAAAACGTTAGAAGAACAAGCTCGTTTGGAACAGCTACGGAAGGCAATTATAGCTCGGCGATTACGAGAAAAGGAAGAAAATCTTCAACAAGAGACTCATCTGGCGTGGATGCAAAGTGGTAATATACAGCAGCCAAAACCGAAAAAAGAGAAAAAAAGGAAGACTAAAAAGAAAATGTCATGTGCAATGTTATAAAATATTCAAGGCTTGCATATCGATGATTTGTCGTTTATATTTTTAAAATGCGAATACTCGTAACAGGCGCTTATGGATTTATTGGGTCGCAAGTGATAGCAACCTTGCTAGCTGCAGGGCATGAAGTTATCGGTGGGGTTCGAGATCTTCTGCAAGCCAACAGGCGATTTCCCAATCTTTCTTTTATCTATTGCGATTTTACTAAAGACATTAGTGCAAATATTTGGATTCCTCGTTTAAAAAATATTGATGCCATAGTGAATTGCGTAGGTATCTTGCAAACGCATAGCAAACAAGCCATGGAAAACATTCATTATACCGCACCTCGAGCCTTGCTAGAAGCATGCATCCAAACAAATGTTAAAAAAATAATTCATCTATCGGCGTTGGGTGCAGACGAAGGCGTTGACACACCCTATGCACAATCAAAACTCAAATTTGAAAAATATCTACAAAGTATAGATTACAACTGGATTGTTTTACGACCTTCCCTGGTTTATGGTTCGGGTTCTTTTGGTGGAACTTCACTTTTTCGAGCATTGGCCAGTTTACCCTGGATCATTCCCGTTGTGGGTAGCGGCACACAATTGTTTCAACCCATTCATATTCGGGAATTAGCCAAAGCTGTTAAAATTTCTGTTGAAAACACTACGCTTTCTAAGCAAACAATTAATGTGGTCGGGCCTCAAACGATTACCATAGAGGCGCTATTTAAAACATTAAGACAATGGCTAGGATTTGGTGTAGGACGTGTTATTCATATTCCCCTCAAGCTTATTCACTTGGGGGCTTATTTAGGAGATTGGTTTACAGATATTCCTATTAACACCACTAGCTATAAAATGATTTCTCACGATAACGTAGCCGATGTCGATCGTTTTATTAAATTGATCGGTTTTATACCTTCCCGTTTCGAGGAAAATTTAATCAAGGAACCCAGTTCAACGCAAGACCGCTGGCATGCTCGGTTATATTTTTTAAACCCGCTGCTCCGAATCACTTTAGGATTTTTATGGCTTATGTCTGGGATCATTCCACTGTTTTTCAATTCCCATACGGTTTATGCAGATATTTTTAGTCATGCAAGACTGCATGACATGCTCTCTATCCCTTTTTTATATGGCAGTACGCTATTAGATGTATTATTGGGAGTAGCAACTCTCATTAATTGGAAGCTAAAGTGGATAGGGGCTTTGCAAATTATTCTTATCATTTTATATACGACTTTTATTTCTCTTTTTCTACCTGAATATTGGTTAGATCCCTTTGGTGCTATATTGAAAAACATTCCCATCATTGTTGCGACTTTTATCATGATAGTCATGTCGGAGCAACGCTAACGACTTATTTTTGGCTAAAATTGATTCACATTATCAGTGCAACCTTGATTTTTGGCACAGGGCTTGGTAGCGCTTTTTATCTATATCGAGCACATTTATCCAAAGATAATCGTGCCATTGCTTTTGCTGCTCGAAACGTCGTAATTGCTGACTGGATGTTTACAACACCAGCAGTGATCATACAACCCATTACAGGTGTATGGTTAATGTATGTAATGAGCTATACGTGGCAAACTCCCTGGATCTTGATTGCGCTGGGTCTTTTTGTTTTGGTGGGGGTTTGCTGGCTTCCCGTGGTTTGGATACAAATCAAAATCCGCCAATTAGCAGAGCAATCACTTCAAACAGGAGACTTACTTTGTGAAAATCCTATTTATAAACGCTATATAAAAATTTGGTTTGCTTTAGGCTGGCCAGCTTTTAGTGCTGTCATCGTTATTTTTTATTTAATGGTATTTAAACCAAATTATTGAATCAGCTCTCTTATTAATTGACTATAATATACACATGGGACTCTGGAGGAAATTTACAAAAACCATTTTTTATTACTGTCAAGGTAAAGGTAAACCATGGCGTTTAATTTTAATATGGTATTTTTTGCTAAACATTATATCACTTATACTTGGATTTTGCGCTCTTGCCTCATCAACTGCGTTAACAAAAACGGGTTGGTTAGTAAATGATATTTTAGCCGTTGTGATATGTTTAGTTTTTGGTTTTTTAGGGCAAATCGTCACCTTTATTTATCCATTGATATTTGTTTACGCGCTGTGGAAATGTGCTTTTAACGTGAAATGGGAACCATTAGGTTTTATCATCGGGTTTTTTACTTTGCCTTTTTTAATTGCACATTCTATTCTGGGAACCCTGTATTTTATAGGTAGCATAATGATGTTTTATGGAGCCTTGGATATCTTTAAAAAATGGTGATCATTATTTACTTGTCTTGTTTGCTAGTTGCTCAACCAGATGTCTTCAGTAAAATAATTTCTTGATTTGAAATACAACAATGCATAATATAGAGGCTGGATTTACTATAGAGTGTAAAATTTATCATGGAAGAAGCACAATCAATTTTTCGAATATTATCGATTGACGGCGGGGGGATTAGAGGAATAATCGCGGCTAGAATACTTCAATCATTAGAAGAAATTGCTAATAAACCTATCCACCAATTATTTGATCTCATCGTTGGAACCTCTACAGGCGGTATCATTGCACTAGCCCTAACTTGCCCAAATCAAGCTCAAAATGCCAAATTCTCCGCAAAACAACTCGTTGATATCTATAGGCTTCAGGCGGGTGATATATTTAAAAAATCTTTTTTGAGAAAAATCATAACAGGAGGAGGCCTCTGGGGAGCCAAATATGATCGAACGAGTTTTGATTCTTTTTTGAACCAAATATTTGAGGATTCATTGTTTAGCCAAGCCCTTTGCCCGCTAGTGATACCTACTTATTCTCTTTTGAAAGGACAGCCCAATTTATTTAGTTCTAGAGAAACATTACAAAATAACATCGCATTATTTATGAAAGACTTGGCAGGCGCGACCAGCTCAGCGCCAACTTATTTTTCTCCTAAAGCATTTACAGATAATCAAGGTAATCATTATCTTGAAGCAGATGGCGGAATTTTTGCCAATAATCCCGAGGCTGTTGCAGCTGCGGAGGCTTTTGAGTTATGCCCTAATCTGAGTAAAAATAATATCCATATTATATCCATTGGTACTGGCAATGTTAAATTAGGCAAGGGAGGTTTAGCTTTAAAAAACGCAGGCGTAATCGGTTGGGTGATGCAAGCTAATTTGATAGATATCATGATTGATTCTAATGTAAATTGGGCTAACGATGAAGTATCTATATATTATCCTTCGGCTCACCGATTGCAAATTCCGATCCCAAGCGATTTAGGACAAATGGATAATATTTCTGAACATAATATTAAAGGGCTTTTGAACGCTGCTGAAAAATTTATTGGAAATAATTCTGAAGTTTTGAAGCATATATGTAAAAGATAGCATTAAAATAGCAGCATCAATTGGGAACACAGTTAACTGTTAATATATCTTTAATAAGTTACCCGTAATCATTTACCCGATTTAACCAACCTTGAAGAAACTGGCTAAGATTTGGATTATTTTTGACTAACGCTTGATAATAAAAGGTTACATTCTTACAAAATTCGGTTAGCAAATTGCTAGCATTTAATTTGTTAATAACAGTAAATGATTGTGAGCCAAGCATTCCATCTACTTCTAAACTTGAGCCAAGCTGAGAACAGGCTTTTTGTAGCAATTTAGCAGCTTCTGCTGGTCCAATGTTGATCGCGATATCAAAGACTTTATTTGCTAAAAATTGGTCATTAATATTTCCATATTGATATTTATCCCACCAATCTTGCTTATATAAGAGCCTTGCTTCCGCTATATTCATATTGCGTACATCGAAAGCGTCAACCGTTGGCTGTTCATCTATTATTACGCCTGGGGGCAAATTATTCCCCAGTGCTTTTAGAAATCGCAGTGAAACGCCATAATTTGTAATGCCGCCCGGATCTGCAAGGTTATTGCTTAATCCGCCTTCGTGCTTCAGGACAAAAGATATGGCCAGATTAAAATCACTCAATCTATCTTCCTTACGCAAAAACAAAACTATAAGATTTAAATTTGATTGTTATAGTATAGTATGGAAGATTTAAATATTTTAGGGTAATTCGATTTTATTTATGATTTAATGAAAAATTATTTATAAAATATAAGCTATATTATTTTTTTAAAAAAAATCAACAAGAAAAATGAGGTAATCCATATGAAAAATTTGCTTGTGGATACACGTAAAAAACTACAGGTTTTTTAGTGCTGTTTTGACAAGGGATTCTTGACATTTAATATACGTTTAAGGCAATCTCCCAGAATAAAGCCTAATAAATAATATTGGAGATTTAGTTGTGGATACACGTAAAAAAATAATGTTAACGCGAAAACAAATGTTAGATTTTTTTAGAACTTCTGATACCAAAGGGTTTTTAGAAGCTATGCGTGCACTTAAAGGTGTAAGTGCAAATATAAACACCGCAAATTCGGATGGCGTAACGCTTGTTTATATGGCGGCTGAAAAGGATTATGCAAATTCCATACATGAACTGTATGCCGCAGGTGCAAACGTAAATATTGCAAGGCACGATGGTGCAACGCCTATTTTTATTGCCGCTCAAGAGGGGCATACAGAAACCATCTATGCACTGTGTGCTGCAGGCGCGAACATAAATTCATTGATGCCGGATGGGCTAACTCCGATTCATATCGCTGCCTCAAAGGGGCGCTCAGGAGTCATCTATGCACTGTGTGCTGCAGGCGCGAACGTAAATTCATTGATGCCGGATGGCCAAACTCCAATTCATATCGCTGCTGGAAAGGGACATGTAGCCGCTATACGTGCGCTATACGTTGCAGGGGCAAACGTAAATGCTGTAAGTTCGAATGGTGAAACTCCCCTTTTTATTGCTGCTCGAGAAGGGCATGTAGATGTTATAGATGAACTATATGCCGCAGGTGCAAACGTCAATACTGTAAGTTATGGCGTAACTCCCGTTTGGATCGCTGCGCTAGGCGGCCATGTAAAGGCCATACGTGCTCTGCATACCGCAGGTGCAGACATAAATACACCAAGGTCGGATGGCGTTACTCCGGTTCATATCGCTGCTCAAAGGGGTCATGCAGATGCCATATGCGTACTCCATCTCTTAGGCGCAGACGTAAATACATCGATGTCGAACGGAGTAACTCCCCTTCATGTCGCTGCTTTCGAGGGGAATTTAGGAGTAATCGATGCACTTATAGCTGCGGGCGCGGATGTAAATGTTCTAGATACTGATGACCTTACCCCACTTTATATTGCATCTGAAAAAGGCCATTCCAAGATTGTTGCTGCGTTATTGAAAGCGGGCGCTGAGGCACAGATTAAAATAAAAATAGAGGGCTGCACGGCATTAGAAATAGCGAAACAACGCTTTGAGAAGAATCGAAAACAAGAACACTTAGCGGTCATTGAGGTATTCGCTACCCATTCAAAGGAAGTAGAACAACGCAACAAACAGATTGCAAAAAAAGCAAAGAAACAAAAACAAAAACAAAATGAGCAGGAAAAAGCCCTAATAGAGAATGAAAAAAGAGAACGTATGCAGGGGAAAAACTTATTTCTTGATTCGCTTAGTACTAAAGACCGGGAACTAGAACAAATAAAGAATCAGACTAAATCATTAGAAGATAAAAGAAAAGATTTAAAAGTAGAGATTTTTTCGAAAAATATTGTAATGACTGAGAAACTAGTCCAGACGTTAGAAGGACGTAAAAACAACGAACGCTTGCGGTTGTTAGAGAAAAATGCTTTAAGTTTAGAAGAGTGGGTTGATCTAGACCATCAAATAAAGATTCAAAAGCAAAAAGTTGAGATGGCGATAAAGCATTTTTCACAATTGGTTAAAGGCTTAGAAAGTGGATTTTCTGGCAAAGAAAATATGATGTTACAAGAAAAATTTAGCGTATTTTCAAAAGTGGGCGAAGCTTTAACGGGCGAAATAAATAATTCCAAAAATGAAATATTAAAAACAGCATTGGTTGATTTTCAAGCAGAATGGACTTTGCTACAGAGAGAACAGAGGGCACTTTTGGAGCTGATACGTAAGCTAGAAATACTGAGTCAAAGCTTGACCGAGCGACAAGACTTAGTAAACGGATTTAGGCTAGGTAAAGATAATGGCGTTTTAACAAAAGATGTATTACATAAGATTAGCGAAATAGCCACAAGGATCCAAAAAACAATAGCGAATCAAAAAGAATTTGATTCAGCGAGCCA
This sequence comes from Gammaproteobacteria bacterium, assembly GCA_035576045.1. GTDB lineage: Bacteria > Pseudomonadota > Gammaproteobacteria > UBA6186 > Azoamicaceae > CADEGZ01. Next base: position 56,020 of record DATLWY010000007.1, read on the forward strand.
GGCAGCGGAAGCTCTTGCAAGGGCAACTAAAAAATCTCTACCTCGAAGTGCGCTCCAAACTGCACTTATGCTCCCTACGGCAATAGAACCTAATCAAGACTTAAGAGAAGCGGCGAATGTCCATACACGAGAATCCATTCCACAAGTGTTAGAAGGGGCAATATCGAAAACAACATCTAATAAAGAAGACCGTAGATTAGCCTATGCACGCATGCGTGCCAAACAAATGGAAGATTTAAAAATAAACACAGAAAGAGCTGCTATAGATTTTCATCGTAGTAGGACAGCAGCAGAGATTGAAGCAAGACAAGTTCCGATTCCTGGATGCAAGAAAGAAGAGAAGATCACCCTTGAACAAAGCCCTTTACTGAAGATGTATCTGCAGTCGTTAGGTTTACTGATAGCGAGGCTAAGGCACAATCATGAGTGGCAACCAGAGGAATTGTATGCTTTACTCGGGAATCTAGGTCAAGTAAATGAGATTATTGTTCAAGAGAGAAAGCATGACGCGATTGCGAGAATTGCCAAGCGGCTTAGAAATGCCATTTTCAAGCAGCATAAAGTAATACAGACCAAGCTCAATTCTGTGCAATTATGGGAGATGGCGGCCTGTTGGCATGAATTTTTACAAACAGAACAAATAAGCATTTTTGAAAACGAAGAGGCTATTTTACAAAATCTAAAATCAGATTCATTACGAGTGGTCTATGCGCTAGGAAAAAATTTAGATATAGAGGCCAAAACTGAAGATGAACATTGGGCGATCGTAACAGCGAATATCGATATCCATAAAAGTATAAATTACATTAAGCAAATGCAAGCCTATTGGAAAGGGCGGGAAGTACGAAAGAGTGATGATGATCTTATTAATTATGCCGCTGATGATTTTTATTGGGCAATTATGGGTTCGGAATTGGTCGCTTTAACAGAGGCAAGAAGACAAGGCAAGGCGGGGGCGGCGAATGCTTTAAGACGGTTTAAGTCCTTAACACCTTATTTGTCTGAATTTAGGGATAGAGGCGTGTTTTCGAGACATCCTTTAACGCGGTTAGCAGAAGAGCGCTCAAATATGTTATTAGCGATTAAAAATGCGGATGACTCTTTTAGTCCCTGGCACTCACTACCGGAATCACAAATGATGTGTTTTTCGCCAAATGTAAAACTCCACTTAAATCCGGTTAAAAAGAAGGAAATTTTTGGTTCAGAAATTAACACCCCCCCTGAATATGGAAGTAACGCGCAAACCAGTGTATTAAGCCTGTAGTATGTATATACATCCCCTTGCTATTTTTGGGTCATCCCGGCTATTAGCAAAAAAGAGGTCAAATCGAGGCTTTGTAGTAGTTAAATTAATGACTAGTACATGGCCTTGCGCTGACCTTTTTGGTTTTTTTCTCCAGCTCTCATAAGATGCAACAGACCATGGGCCAAATTCAAATACGTACTCGTTACTTGTTGGCTTTTTGCTTTAACGTCGTGTTCTGTCAAATTCCAGAACATAATACCCTTAAATCCAGCCTCTGAGGCATACTTCATCCAGGATTGTCTTAGGGGGGATAGATATCCTTCTGGCCATGATTGAGGTCCAGCTTTTTACCTTTCTTTTTAAGAGCCCGAGTCAAATTCAATCGGAATCCTATGCGTTAACACAATTACTTATTTAGCAGAATGCATACTGAGAGAAAACATTATTGCTCGTTCTAGTTTACCAAGGCATAATGCTTTGTTCATGCGAATCGTTTTAGTTCAGTGTATCCAGAGGGGAGGGTATGCCAAAAGAGCTTGTTAGTGCTATACGCACTTTAGATCTAAGGTTAGTTGGGAGCAGCCTAGAACAAAACACAATATTAAAACAGATTGATAACAATTTGCGGCTAATTATAACAGAGGCCTTAATTAAGCAATTTCCAATTAATACGGATGGATAATAATGAAAAACCCATATTTTAGGTTAGTACATGCAGTATGGCGCTATGGATCATCATGGCATCGTGCAATCGTAGGATACTACCTTGCTTTTATAGTAGGGCAAGGATTTATCAGTTTAACGCCCTTTGCGTTTGGTCGTGCTATTGATGTATTGCAAGGTTTTCGAGTCGAACGCCTTAATGAGGTTATATTTTGGCTCTGTGCTAGTGTTGTTTTTGTATTATTATTTTGGGTTTTTCATGGTCCAGCACGCGTCGTTGAACGACATGTTGCTTTGAAGATCCAACAAACCTTTCGTCTTAAAATGTATGCAGATCTCTCACATTTACCGCTTAAATGGCATCAAAACCACCATTCTGGCAATATCCTGACACGTATTAATCGTTCATCAACAGCACTTCATCGCTTTGCAGAATCTCAATTTTTTTACATTGAAACAATTGTTAAATTTGTGACTTCTATAGGGTTTTTGCTCTGGATTTCTTTACCCGTAGGTTTTATTAGCCTATTTTCTTCGCTATTGGTGATGATCACTATACTGTTATTTGATCGTAAACTGATTCCTCTTTATGAAACTGAAAACGAAATTGACAATCGTGTAGGTGCTGTATTGTTCGATTATATTAACAACATGACTACCATTTTGACGTTGCGTCTTGGGGAATTAACACATGCCAATTTATTTCAACGCTTGATGTCTGTTTGGCCATTTTTTAAAAAAGAAGCGGTTTTAAATGAAATAAAATGGTTTACCATGATGACTTTGCTCTCAATTATTCAAACAGTTATTCTAGTAGGCTATATTGTACATACCTTAAATACAACGGGTACCATTATGATAGGCATTGTAGTGATGCTTTTTCGCTACCAATATGAATTGCATAATGTATTTTTTGAATTAAGCTCCCATTATGGTGAAATTGTACGTATGGATACGGATGTCAGGGGCATTCAACCCATCGTAGATGATATCAATCGTTTAGCATACTTGCCTCAAGGTGCAGCCGTTGCTAGGCAATGGCATACTATTGAAATATCTGATCTTACTTTTCATCATGCACCCGGTGAAAAGCGTGGTCAAATTTTCGACAACATAAGTTTTAAAATAAAACGCGGTGAGAAAATTGCCTTAATTGGGACAAGCGGGGGAGGAAAAAGCACTTTGCTTAACCTTCTATGTGGACTTTATACATCCTCTTCGGTCAGCTTACGGATCGATGGGATATCTTTTAGTTCGCTTGAACCGCTACAAGCCATTACAACGCTTATCCCTCAAGACCCTGAACTCTTTGAAAATACTATCGCCTTCAATATTACACTCGATTTACCGGCTGAGACCGATGAAATTCATCATGTTGTAAATCTTGCTGGATTTTCAAATGTACTAGCAACGCTACCAGAAGGCCTAAAGACCGATATCCGTGAAAAAGGTCTCAATTTTTCCGTAGGGCAAAAACAAAGATTAGCGCTAGCACGGGGCTTATTCGCCGCGCGACACAGTTCACTCATATTAATGGACGAACCCACCTCGAGTGTTGACTTACCCACAGAAAAAGAGATCTTAGGGAAAGTTATAGATGCATTTCCTGAAGCAGCATTAATAATATCGTTACATCGACTACATCTTTTGCCCCACTTTGATAACGTCATTATGCTAGCCAATGGCAACATTGTCGCTGCAGGTTCCATTCCAGATTTACTAAATACCCCCGGTCCTGTTTATGACTTATGGCAGGCTTATCATCAACAAGATGTCAACTAAAAGGATCGCAAATCATTTTCGACAATTTTGTGTTTAAACAAAGAAATTATTAATATGTTAATTAAAAAAAATTTTAATGATTTGCAAGGAAGTTGGAAATTTCAAAGAAAATTAGGAGGTAAGACAGAAAATATTTTTTATGGTAAGGCAGTTGAAATTGCTGTTTCTGAAAAGATAGAGAATAATGCTCTCTTTTATAAAGAAGCGGGTATATTTATCTCTCAAGTTGGTTTTAGGAGGTCTTGGTGTCTGATTCAGCAAAGAAAGTAATTAAGATTAAATTATTGGCGGATTGCCTACAGCACGTGCCTGTTTTAGCAGAGCTTTGGTACGAACATATCAGTAGACACTGGGTACCTAACGCAAGTGTTGAGAAGGCAAAACAAAATCTTATCAGACATGCGAATTATCAACAATTACCCATGACATTTGTGGCTCTTGAGGATATTCAGCCTCTCGGCATGGCATCATTACGTGAAAATGATGGTATACAACCTGAACGCGCGCCTTGGTTAGGTAGTCTTGTAGTGAATCCCGTCTCTCGCAACCAAAAAATAGGCGAACAACTCATTGAAGTTGTTAAGCAGCGCACTTGTCTTCTCGGGTATCAGAAGCTGTATCTTTTAGTTTTTGATCAGACAATACCTACCTGGTACGCAAGGCTAGGATGGAAATCAATTGGAACTGACGATCTATTTGGTCATCCTGTTGTTGTTATGGATATTGACTTATAATGGAAGAAAGGCTAGTTGTTTACTGAAAAACGATAAGTTTTCTCAGGCTACAATTGAGAGAAAGAAGTGGCATTATTGAAATCTGTGATTAGCTGATTTTTAGCATGCATCATACCAGAGCATTAGATTTTTCATATGAAGTTGGCGAAAAAGTGGTTAAGTTTCAATATCATTTTGCAATGCCCAATAGTGCACGCCTAAATGACCCAATTACTTTGGAAAAATTAAAAAATGAATAAAAGAAAAATATTTTTATTAATCGTTTCAATTTTTGTACTATTGTTAATTACTTTTTTTATTGAATTTAAGAGAACAAATTTTTTCAATAAAAAGCCGTCATATGGTGTTGAAAAAATTATTAGTACTAAAGATTTACTGGATGGAGATATCATATTTTGGAAACTTCGTGGGCCAGATAATCGTGCTGGTCACGTGGCTGTAGTCACAACTGCTAGTGATATTGCAAAAAATATTCGAATATCCCACGCAACCGATCATCCGAATTATAATGCCTTTGTAGAAACCTACTTGCAGCCAACAAAAAAGGTGGAAAAACAAAAAAGATATTATTATGTGATTCGCGTTTGAGATTTTCAAATGAAAAAATATTTCTTAAATATTTTAAGGGAGTGGTTAAATATTAACATTCCTTTCAACGCGGCTAATGAGGCTTTGATGAATAAATGGGATGACATTATGGTTCCATACTCAAATGAAGCTAAATTTCAACAACAAAATAAATTATTTTTTGCCAAAAACCGCATTCGTGATGCAGTGCCGTCAGACGGTTATATGTGCAGCGAAGTAATAATTACTGCTCTTCAAAAAGCGTTTCTTATAAAATTCGGTTCTATTGAAAAAATGCCGAATTCATTGTGCTTGGATCCTATTCTTTGCCCTCCATCTACTATGATGTTGGGGCTGAGCCGAGATTCAAAAAACTTTCAAATCGTGGGTGAATTGGTTGTGCCTAATTTTACATTCAATCAGCAAGAAAGAAAACTACATAACAAACAACATGAATAAAAAATTTAACTTACGAAAATATTACATTGAGGAAGAAGACTTCTACCAAAATTATTGTATGACGTTAATGGCGTGTAATTAAAAGAAAAGTGATGCAGTTACTAAAAATTGACGCGTGGTATATACCAAAGAAAACTTGCCACATAGCGAATTTTTTGGGTGGAACTAAAATAACTCTTGATTTGTATTTTTACTGATATTATTATACCAAAAGTTGAGCAATTCCTTTTTGCTTCACCGTACAACTATTCTGGGAAGACATTTTATTAATGCATTGTTGGGAAATGCTCTATATTGATGTTTTGTTCGTTGATAAGGATTATCGCGGTCCACAATTTGGAAGCCTTTTGCTAAGCAAAGTTGAAAGTGAGGCGAAACCCATGGAAGCTAGCCTCTCGCATTTAGATACATTTGATTGGCAGGCTAAAGATTTCTATCTAAAAACTGGGGATGAAATTTTTGGCACCCTTGATGCTTGCTCTCCAAGGTATAAACGGTATTACATGAAAAAAGCATTATGAGAGAGGATATATGATTGCTGAATATGCTAAGGATCCTGAACTTTTTGAACGCTGTATTAATCTGATCAATGGGATTTTTCCAGGGTGTAAGGAATTTGCACTAAATGGAATAAAATATATGGCTTCCTGGTCTGAAGGCTCAACACCCTTTATTATAGAAGAACAGGGTGAAATTATTGCGCATGCGGGTGTGTGGCCTATTACTTTAATGCTTAATGGAAAGAAACACCATAGTGCGTTAATTCATGGTGTTTGTGTTAAACCGGAACATAGAGGTAAAGGACATTTTAAGCAACTTATGCAAGAGGCAATGCGCTATGCGGATCATAACTTTGATTCTTATTTATTATTTACGGACAAGCCTTATTTATACAAAAATTATCCTTGTAAAATCATGCTTCCAGAATATGATTTTATGCTTACCCAAAACATAAAATTCCCTTCGAAAGCATCAGATTTAAGAATTTTAAATTTGGATGATAAAAAAGACTTAAATATAATGCATCATTTATTATGCGATCGTGTACCATTGTCAAATGATTTTAGTATTATTGAGGCAGGGAATACGCTTTTTATTCTAAATACGTTGCATAAAAAAATATATTATTCTGAAATATTAAATACGATCGTTATGTTTGAGGTTAAGGAAAAAACGCTTTATATAACAGAAATTATAAGCACCAAACAGCACCCATTACCTGAAATCATTTCCATTTTTCCAGGCACTTTTGATAAAATTATCTTACAATTTTGCCCTGATAGATTTCTGGATGAAAAAGATTATATTGCTAAATTGGCCGTCCCGGAATGCTGTGTTTTAACCTCGAGTCAGTTCGCGTTTAAAGGCAAATATTTTCGTTATCCAGAATTATATGCCTGTTGATGAGTAAGCGGTGAATTTGGTATGAGCAATTTTAGAAGTTGCGTTTTATGTTGGCTCACTTTTAAAAATATGATCTCCCCCCAATAAAATAGTCCATCAGAAATTAGAAAAATCTGGCAAAATGAGTTAACTGAACTAAGGAGTTTTGCCATGAAAAAGCGATACACAGAACAACAGATAGCCTACGCATTAAAACAAGCTGAGACAGGGACGCCCGTAGAAGAGGTGACACGCCATATGGGCATATCGCAAGCGACATTTTATAATTGGAAGAAGCGTTATGGTGGTTTAACGGGTATGGAATTGCGAAAATTAAGGCAACTTGAAGAGGAAAACCGCCAATTAAAAAAATTGGTTGCTGATTTAAGTCTTGATAAACAAATGTTACAAGATGTTCTCTCAAAAAAGGATTAAAACCAGCAGCCAAGAAGAAGCTTGCAGAATATTTATTGACAGCATATCAAATTAGCGAGCGG
>DATLWY010000008.1:0-9725 GCA_035576045.1 Gammaproteobacteria bacterium
CATTGAAAAAAAGATCTGCCAGTTTCTCGGAAAAAAAGAAAAAAGGAATAATCAAAAATAACATAATGATCAAAATTATTTTAATACTCGATCGCAACGTTCTAGACAAAACTTCTTCGCGTCTTGCACCCATATAATTAGCAGCAACCGTTGTGATGCCTTTTTGCAATCCCAAAAACCCCACCACAAATAATACAGAAAAACTATCGCCAATGGTAAATACCGTCACATGGTTCACACTCACAAAAGCGAGGATTTGAATTAAAATACTCCAGGCTATTGCATCCATAACATTTGCTAGTGCATTAGGAATACCGATATGTAATACGCTTAAAAATAGTTTTGGCTTAAATTTCCACTGATGGGTGCCATGCGTTTCTCGGTGTCGATGCCGCAAAAAAACGGCCAACAAGACAATCACCTGAACGGTTTGTGCCACACCTGTTGCAATCGCAGCACCTTTAGCGCCCAATGCTGGCACAAAACCATCCGTCCCAAAAATCAAAAGAAAATCCAACACAATATTTAAAACATTACTGAAAACAGTCGTGAACATCACAAGCTTTACACGCCCACGTCCTATAAAAAAGGAAGATAAGGCGGCAGTGATGGGAAAAGTAGGTCCGAATAACATGAGAACTTTAAAAAATGGAATGCCTTCTGCAACATAATCTGGATTGGAAATAAATAGAGGACCTGCAAAAAGACCTAATGGAATAAAAATAAACCCGGTCATCAACGAAAACCAGATCATCTGCCAAACAGGTTCCCCCATCTTGTTAAGTTTCTTTGCGCCATTATACTGACCAACGAAAACCTCTGCAATGGAGGCAATACCAATAGTGCCTAACTGAAAAATGCTGAATATTAACCAGGCAAGCGCCGCTGCATTCATCGCCCCCGTATTGTATCGCGACAAGATAAGACGGTCGAAAAAAACCATAATATTGACAGAGAGTATTGATAAGATCAGGGGATACGAAATAGCCCAGAGTTCTTGAACACTGCCTTCAGAATAGCGGGTGAGCTGGCCGCGAAAGTTAATCATTGTAAATTAGAGATGGCCTCCTGTCAGATAGATATCATAGCGGTTACTTTTGCCTTTGACAACAAAGCTGGGAGCGCACCCTTCTAGGATTGGCGCATGCCGTTGCCGCTTCACCACCACCCGCTTTCGTGCCTTCTTAAGCGCCAAAGGCAACAGCATATCCGCATCCTTATCGTCTCCCACTATATTACGTATGAGTCGCATTTCGATTTTGGTCAAGGCGCTTTTGGCGCAGTGTGGGAACATGGGATCTAAATATACTACATCTGGGCTATCTTCTGGCGTTATTGCGGCTAAAATTTTTTTTGCGTCATCGCTGACAACCGTCATAGATTGAGTCACCCTTGCGCCTTTTGGGTCTTGGCTCGCACGCGACAGGCCGTCTATTAATAATGTTGCGATGATAGGAGAGCGCTCGACCAGCTGTACTGTGCATCCAAGGGACGCCAAGATAAAAGCATCCCGCCCTAGCCCTGCTGTTGCATCTAAGACCGTGATTTGTTGCACACCCGCTTTCAACCCAACCGCTCTTGCGATCGCTTGGTTTCTACCACCGCCCTTTAGCCAGCGGTATCCGAGCGAGCCTGCTAAAAATTCTGCAAAAATAGCGTGCGCGGTTTTATCCTGTACAGAAATCAACTCAATGCGATCTTCTGTTACCTGTAGCAGGGCGGGTGTATTCGAGGTATTCTCTGAAAAATTATACCCTGCTGATTTAGCCAGTGACAAATTAAGTGTTTGAGCAAGTTGTTCTGCTTTCAACTTACAGGCGGGCGTTTGCCAAGTAACTATGACCGACAAATGATACAGTTTGCAATCTCCGCATAAACAATATAGCAAAAGAAAATGATAACCGTAATGAGCATGGGCTTTCCACCAAAAACTTGATAGCCTCGCTCAAATTTTTTATTCCGTGAATATCGTGTACGCCACACCATACAGGCAGGAAAAATCCCAAATAATAGCGCGGCAAGTATACCCGCCAAGCCTAAGACCTGGCTAAAAGCTGAATGGTAGAATAAAACAAGTAATAAAGGCGGTATATAAATGCACCCTAATAAAAATAGGCGATTTAGACCCGTTTTTTTTTGTATTCTTAATCCATCGGCTAAAAAATGAAACAAGGCCAACGACACACCTAGCAACGAAGTAAAAATGGCAAAAATCGTGAACCATCGGCTACTTTGCGTAATCCAGGTATTTCCCGTACTCTGCTCTAATGCTACGGCAACGCCTGTGCCATCATCGTAATGTTGTATCAAGTTTTCGAAACTATTTAATCCCGAGAGTGGGATAATGCCAAGCGCTACTCCTTCCCATAATAAATAAATAACCAATGGGATAAGGCCACCTAAGACAATTACGTAACGCAAGGCTCGTGCATCACGATTTAAATATTGGGTTAGACTCGGAATAATGGGGGCAAAGCCAAAAGCAGTAATAATCAAAGGCAAGGTTGGTGGAAGGTGCTTTAAGCCTATCACACTCAGTTTAGCCACTTCGACGCTGGGCAATGCGGAAACAATGAGCATTGTATACGTTAAAATTAATCCGTACATGAGATAGCGATTAATATATTCAACAATGACAGTACCATAAAAAACAACCGCCCCGAATATAACAATTAAACTTATCATTACAACGTTTGGAAATACCTTGAAATCAAATTTTTCAAGCATTTTTAAAACCCACGCGCTACTGCCCGTCAGGTAAGCAACAATTAAAGTGTATAAAAATAAAAGATATACAATCCAAACAATTGCTTTTTCGAAACGACCAAATATTGAACCCGTCATCGAAACTAAATCGTTATCACTTGGAAATCGCAAGTTGACTTCGAGTAACAATAAAGCGGCAATTGTCATAAAAAACCAACACAGTAAGAAAGCAAAGCCACTCGGAATAAATCCACTTTTGGCAGTACTTAAGGGCAACGCCAGCATCCCTGCACCAATAGCCGTGCCACTGGCCAATAAGATGCCTCCGAATATTTTGTTTTTATTGACCATCATTCCTCCAAATCATATTTCTTCACTAGAAAATAATGCATCAACTAATGAAGTCGATTCAAAAGGCCGAAGATCGTCGATTCCTTCTCCAATTCCTATAAAACGAATGGGAATTTTAAGCGTTTTGGCAATATTAAAAATCATACCCCCTTTTGCTGTACCATCTAGTTTGGTGAGGGTTATCCCTGTGACACCCAACGCTTCATTAAATTTTTGAGCTTGCACCAGCGCATTTTGCCCTATACCGGCATCCAGCACTAACATAATCTCGTGTGGCGCTTGTTCATCTAATTTACGCATTACTCTCACTACTTTTTTTAATTCTTCCATGAGTGATTCTTGCGTATGTAATCTGCCTGCTGTATCGGCAATTAACACGTCAAACCCTTTTGCTTTGGCCGTTTGGAAAGCATCAAAAATAACAGAAGCGCTATCTGCTCCCATATGCTGCGCAATAACAGGCGTATTGTTGCGTTCACCCCATATTTTCAGTTGCTCTATCGCTGCTGCGCGAAACGTATCGCCAGCAGCAAGAATAACTTTTTTTCCTTCCACTTCCAGTTTTTTAGCAAGTTTGCCAATGGTTGTCGTTTTACCTGCGCCATTAATACCGACCATTAAGATCACAAAAGGTTTTTTGTCACCTAAAACCAAAGGTGCCTGGGAACTCGATAAAAGTTGGTTGAGATCTTGTTTAAGGGCTAAAGCCAAACCTGCAGGATCAGAAAGCTCTCGGCGTTCTAACCGATTTGTTAAATCCTGCATAATTTGTTCGGTGGAGCTCAAACCAATATCGGCTGATAACAAAAAAGTTTCTAATTCTGCAAGCAGTACACTATCGATTTCTTTTTTGCCCAGAAACACATGTGCAAGTCCTTCTGAAAAAACGGCACGCGTGCGACGTAACCCGTTTTTTAAACGAGCGAACATGCCTTTAGGTTCAAAATCTTTTGGGTCGCTATCTTTGAATTCGGGGGATTCCGTCTTTTTGCCCCATTTTAAAAAATCCAGCATTTTATTTGCCTATTTGTTAATAAAGCTAAAGAGCACAGGATACCGCAGAAGGGGCGTTTATACCAAACTTGCTTCCCTCCTGCCCCCTTAGTGTATACTCCCTCTTAGTTAACGCTAACCTCGGGAATAGATAATGCACTACAAAAAAATATGCTTATGGTTACTCCTCACTGCAATAAGTGGTTCTGTCCTTGCTGCTGAAACGCCTCTTGCTTCTACCACCCATGAATACAAGTTAGATAATGGCCTAAAACTAATCGTTCGCGAAGACCACCGCTCACCCCTTGTCGTCACACAAGTTTGGTACAAGGTAGGCAGCAGTTATGAACCGAACGGCATCACGGGCATTTCGCATGCGCTTGAACATATGATGTTCCGCGGCACTACAAATCACCCCAAAGATGAATTTTCGCGTTTAATTGCAATTGGTGGCGGCGATCAAAATGCATTTACGGCGCATGATTTCACTGCTTATTTTCAGGAACTTGACGCTGAACGTTTAAAGCTTTGCTTTGAACTCGAAGCCGATCGCATGGCAAACTTAACGTTACCTGAAGAGGCTTTTAAGCAAGAAATTAAGGTAGTCATGGAAGAGCGTCGCTTGCGAACAGATGACAATCCAGAATCCTTAACGAGAGAACGGTTACACGCCGCCGCGCATGTGAGTAATCCTTACCACCATTGGCCCATCGGCTGGATGGATGATTTAGAGAATTTAACCGTTGAGGATCTAAGAGCTTGGTATAAAACGTGGTACGGACCCAATAATGCAATCGTTGTTGTGGTCGGCGATGTAAATCCCGAAGCGGTCTACCAATTAGCAAAAACCTATTTTGGCCCCTTAAAGTCCATTACAATACCAACACTAAAACCGCGCAAAGAGCTCGTCAACCTTGGAAAACGTCAAATTCAAGTCAATGCCAATGCAACCGTTCCACGTTTATTTATGGGTTACAACGTTCCGTCTATTATAACGACCTCTAACCCGGAGGAACCGTACGCGCTGATAGTACTGTTAATGGCATTAGATGGTGGCAATAGCGGGCGTTTTTCTAAAGATTTGATCCGCGATCAAGGGCTTGTCGCTGGCGTTTCTTCTTCGTATGATCCCTTTAGTTTATATGAAACTTTGATGGAGTTTAGCGCAATACCCACTCAAAATCACACACTGGCAGAAGTCGAAACGGCACTGCTACAACAATTCGAACGCTTAAAAACAGCACCTATTAGCGATGCTGAATTAAACCGGATTAAAGTTAATGCTATTGCGCAACATGCGTATGCGAAAGACTCTATGACGGATCAAGCCATTGGGCTGGGTAGTTTAGAATCCGTCGGACTCTCTTGGAAACTGGCGGATACTTTTCCGGAAAAAATTCAAACGATTACTGCGGAAGCTGTCCAAAAAGTCGCGCAAAAGTATCTGACGCAAGAACGGCTAACAACTGCTGAACTCATCCCTTTAAAATCTGGAACTTAATTTTATGAAAAATCGATATTGGCTTATTGTCTTGTTTGTACTTGTATTACCCATTGCACTCTTTTTTTCGTTTTCGAAAAAGACAGCTAAACCGGAATTTGCGCCGGATTCTGTAAAAACGAGTGGCATTCAATCGTCTGCGGCTACTCCCACTCCCCCTGCTCCCACGCCCAGTCCCATACCGCAACATTCTGTTGTTATACAAGATTGGTCAACCGCCAATGGAGCGCGTGTTTATTTTGTCGCAACGGAAGGTATCCCGATTATTGATGTGCAAGTCAATTTTGATGCGGGATCTGCCAGGGATAATGAAAAACCCGGGCTAGCTGCATTATGCATTCATTTATTAGACCAAGGGATCTCCGAGGCAAGTGCAGATTTGATTGCCGAAAAATTTGAGGATTCTGGGGCAAAATTTAGTGTTGAGATCGATCGCGATCGATCCATCATCTCTCTACGTTCCCTAACCGATCCAAAACTTTTAAGCCCCGTGATCGCGCTATATACTGATTTGATCTCAAACCCCACTTTCCCTGAAAAAAATATAGAAATTCTTCGATCTCAAACACTTATTGGGCTTAAACGAAATTTACAACAACCGGCTACAGTTGCAAGCCAAGCTTTCTTTAAGGCAATTTACAAAAATCATCCTTATGCAGAACCCGCTTGTGGAACCATTGACGGCGTATCGAAGATTACGCAAGCAGATCTGGTTCAATTTCATCAACAATATTTTGTTGCAAAAAATGCCACAATTACGATTGTCGGCGGTATTTCTAAAGAACAAGCAACCGATATTGCCAATCAAATTGCTCAAAAACTGCCTGTGGGAAACCTGGCAGCACCTCTTCCAAACGTCGAGCTTCTAACAGAATCCACTCACATTAATATTCCTTTTCCAGCAGAACAAACCCATGTTCTAACGGGGCAACCTTGTGCTACAGAAAACGATCCTGATTATTTTTCGCTCTTAGTAGGCAATAATATTCTGGGCGGTGGCATGTTAACCTCTCGTCTATTTAACGATGTCCGCAATGATCGGGGATTAGCTTATAACGTTATTAGCGCTGTACTTCAGTTACAAAAACCTGCTCCCTTTGTTATACGGTTGCAAACAAAAAACGATCAAACAAAAGAAGCCATCACGGTATTACAAAATACCCTTTTGAAATTTATAAACGAAGGTCCCACAGAACAAGAAGTCTTAGAAGCCAAACAAGCCATTATCCGTTCTTTTCCGGTAGAAATTAGCAACAATGAAAAAATAATCAATGTCGTATCGCGCATGGGTTTTTATCAGCTGCCACTTGATTCACTAGCGGCGTATCATAAACAGGTGGATGCTGTCACAATCTCTGAAATTAAATCCGCTTTTCAGCGCCGCATTAACCCAGAAAAATTGGGATTAATTGTTGTAGGCGCTACAACATCGCCTTGATGCTAAACGAAGTTCGCATTATTGCGGGAAAATGGCGTGGTCGTAAAATTCAATTTCCGACGGTTGCAGGATTACGCCCAACGCCCAATCGCATTCGCGAAACGCTTTTTAATTGGCTAGCACCTTATATTCATGACGCACGATGCCTCGATTTATTTACGGGTAGTGGCGCATTGGGATTTGAATCTTTATCGCGCGGCGCAGCTTATGTACTATGTCTGGAGAAAGATCGAGAAGCTTATCAGATGCTTCGTATAAATGCCGAACGCTTAAATGCAGATGCCATGGAAATAAAGGAAAAAGATGCGCTTGTTTGGCTAACCACGCCGCCTCCGCAGGCTTCAAAAATGCCTACACCTTTCGATATTATCTTTGTTGATCCGCCTTATGCTTTAAATGCTTTGTCAAAGTGTTTTGCATTCCTCGAAAGCCAGGCATGGTTTACAATCAACACATTGATTTATTTCGAATCGGATGTCCCCATAGAATTATTAGCCTTACCTGATACGTGGGAAATTTTAAAAAAGAAAAAAGCAGGCAATGTTTATTACTATTTAACTCAGAAAACCAGAGGCTCAGCTTGAAAAGTCTTCCCATTTTCTCTTAGGCTCGGCAAATACACCAGATATCAACCGTTGTCACGCCAGCTTCTTTTAGGACGTGTGTTAGTGCATTCACTGTACTGCCCGTTGTTACCACATCATCCATAATCGCAATATGCTCAAAAGATATTGGCTTTACAATTTGAAAAGCGCTTTTTAAATTTCGTTTACGACGCAATTTATCTAATTGTGCCTGTGCTGTGGTCTTGCGAATACGCACACAAGCATCAAATACAACTGGAATTTGCATTTGTTTGTGCATCGGCCAAAGTAATTCTAAAGCCTGATTAAATCCACGTTTCCGTAAACGATCAATGTGCAGTGGCACAGGGATAACTGCTTCAGGCAATTCACGATTTTGATACCATTGTGATGCCACTTGGTCGGCCAACAGTTCGCCCATAACGCGACCGTAAGCCAATTTTTTACCAAACTTTAATCCCATAATCAATTTCGTAATGGGTGGTTGATAGCTAAACAACGCGCATAAGCGATCAAATTTTGGGGGTAGCTCTCTACAACTTTCGCAGTCAATAGAATCGATTCCAGGCGTTAAATAAAGTCCACACTTAAAGCATCGATCGCTAGACCAGGGCAAAGCTATTTTGCAGGTCGAGCATAAATCTTGCCCACGGGTGGTATACCCTTCGCAAAAACAGCAAATAAATGGAAATAACCATTGTTCTAGTTTTTTTAACATGCGACAATTATCCTATGAATTTATCACAAAACGCTCACAAATATACATTAGCGCTCGCACGGCATTTTAACCGTGCTGCGCACACCTATAACCAGGCCGCTATCATACACCAAGAAGTGGGGATGCGTTTACTCGATCGTCTCGATTTAATTAAATTAGATCCGAATATCATATTAGATTTGGGCAGCGGTACCGGTTTTTTTACCCCATCAATAACCAAAAAATATCCTAAAGCGCATATTGTAAAACTCGATATCGCTGAAAATATGTTGCGGCTTTCTAATAAAGACAATCCTTCTCAATACACTTCTATTTGTGGAGACGGTGAATATTTACCACTTAAAGATCATAGTATTGATTTTGTTTTTTCTAACTGTGTTTTCCATTGGTTTGTCAATCCGCATAAAGTCTTATCAGAAATTCGTCGTGTTTTAAAACCTGAAGGATTGTTGCTGTTTTCAACCTTCGGTCCAGACACCTTAAAAGAACTTCGCGAAAGTTTTTCGACCATTGATCAAAAAATACACGTGAATACATTTATGGACATGCATCACATTGGCGATATGTTAATTCAAACCCAATTGCTTGATCCCGTCATGGATATGGAAATGATAACGCTAACCTACCAGAACTTAATGGGTCTTATACAGGATCTCAAAGATACCGGAGAAAACTACGTTAATAGGCAAGAACCGATAGGACTAATCCCCAAAAGCACTTTAGATCAATTAATTAAAGCATATGCGCATTATCGCACGGGAGACGGCTTGTTGCCTGCGACTTTCGAGGTTATCTATGGACATGCGTGGTGTTCCGGCGAAACTTTTCTGCATCAGGCGGATGAAGAAGGCGTTATTCATTTTCCGATTGCAGATTTACAAATTCTATAGCCCAATAATAACATCTGATTTTAAAAACAGTTAAAATGCATGTTTTTTAACAAAAATTATTATAATCCGAAGGAAGTAAAATCTCATATCAAACGTAGATTGCCATTTTTTAACCTCGATACATTAAAAAAATTGTCCAAATGGTATAGGGAAAGTTAGAATGAGAAAATTTATAGATGGGATAACAGATTAATATGCACACACCATTTTTACACCAAATCGAATTCTATGTTTTTTAATCAAGCAATTCAATTATCTATTGAAAATTATAAAAATCACATAGAACCTATTATTACATCAAAATTTCATAATCAGCTATTAGAGGTGTTGCAAGAAAAATCTCTAAAAGAGCAATTATGTATTCGAGAAAAAGAAATCTACCTGTTATTTAAGATTATCCTTTCATTCTATTTTGATTTATCACTCGATCGGAAAAACCCATCCAGTGCAATGGTTGTCAATCAACAGGGAGATAGCGGTCGTCCAAGTGATATACCTGAAAATCATCAGGAGTTTCTACAAAAAATAGTTAATGCTATTAGTG
>DATLWY010000009.1:0-33781 GCA_035576045.1 Gammaproteobacteria bacterium
AATGTTGTTGAGGAAGATGAATCAGTTTATGTGCAATAGTGCTGGGATCTAAAGAATCTATTAAAGGTGAAGTATGATGATAGTGACTTAAAGCAGTGGGATTTAGATCTCCTGCAACGGTTCTTAATGAGGCGACATCGTGCCTGCGTGCAGCAATGAGTATTGCAATGGTAGCGCCGCCAGAAAAACCGACAAGGTGAATTTGCGTGGCTTTTGCTGATTTTTTTAGAATATCGACAGCTTCGTTCATGGAGCGGATAACGGTTTCGGAAAAACGCTGGTCCGACCAAATGAGCGGATTGCAGGCAGGATTTAGAGCGGGGGGGGTGTATTGGCAAGGCCGTGCGAGATAAGCCACATTGGCGCTGTTGTCTAATACCGCGAGTTTAAGTGCAAGTGGATTTTTAGGTGTTGGGTCGTTAGATAATTTTGATCGCGTAACCCACGTTCGACCATCACCCTCTATATAGATCGTTATATTTCGATTGGTGGCTTGAAATTTTTGAAAAGCGGTCACCGTAAAAGGGTCGGTCTTAATGAGTTGTTTTTTAAAATGGTTTAACCGTGCAATATTGTCAGCTGTGTGATTAACTTTACCTGATGGTAACTGATTTTGTGATGCGCAGCCGGAGAGCATGCAAAACAATAAGCAAATAAGAACAATTAACTTGTATAGGCAATTTTGGCGCATCTTAAATTTCTCATATAAGCTAAAGATTAGCAGGATACAGATTTAGACAAAAAATTGCACAGTGCAAAGGAATGGCGCAACACGCAGGAGCAGAATGTGAAATTTGAAATTTTAATAACTTTTTTTAAAAACTTCTTCATTAAAGCGATTGCTTTAAGCTTATTATGCATTGCTGGACAAACTGCGGCGGGCACTTACACGGTCACCGATGCTGATGGCCAGACTTCAGACGGCACGTTGTATTGGGCAACGGAAAAGGCAAACGCGGCTCCAGGCAGCACAATTGAATTTTCACCTGAGATACCAGAGAACACTCAAATTGCGCCAATCGATGGCAGTTGGACGTTTACACAAGATGTAACAGTTAATACACGGATACCTGCAAATCTTAGCATTAGTACTAATAGCGCCTTCCAGATAGGCCCAGGAGCCAAAATGACATTAATAGGAGGGCATAACAGCACAAATAATGCAGTAACTTGGGATGTAGATATAATCAACCCCACCATGCTTACGCTCAATCAAAAAGAAACAAGTAGATATACCCAGGGAATTTCTGGTGGAGGGAGTTTAACGGCACAAATCGCAGCGGGAAAAACCTTAACTTTTTCTGCAGCCAATACGTATACTGGCGGTACGAATATTATGAGTGGAACCTTGGCGACTAGCATTAATAATGCATTAGCACCTACTGGTCCACTATATATATCACCTGGGACGGCTTTTACAGTCGGTAATACTTATACCCAGACAGTAAGCCGTTTGACCGGTGGGGGCATCCTGGATATAAACGGCACCTCTTTTACATTAAACTCTGCTAGTAATGACACTTTCTCCGGTGTCGTCACAGGTGCTGGCAATTTTATTAAGACAGGCGACGGTACTGAAACGTTGTCTGGAGTGAATACGGCTACTGGAACTTTGACGATAAACGACGGCGTAATCAAAATCTCACCAACGGGTATGTGGAGCGGCCCTGTGGCCATTGATTCCCAGCCGAGGTCGACATTAGAAATGAATGGTGGAATTGTTTTGGGAGCGATCAGTGGTAATTCAGAGCCAGAGGCTATTGTAAAAGTCACAGGCAATTTTACACCCGCTACTAATATAACAAACGTCGGTTCGGTTAATGTTCTTCAAGGAGGAACATTATTTTTAACAAAGAATATTGTTGGAGGGGGGCAAAATATAGGAAACGTGGTTAACGCGGGCACAATAACGCATACAGAAAATGCAACACGGGATATTGCCGGAGACTTTACACAACAACAAGCGGGAATAATCAATATTGGTATTACGAATTCCGATCCGGGACAATACAGTCAGTTTAATGTAGCGCGCACTACAACGTTGCAGGGCGGCATAATGAATATTGTGTTGCCAGACTCGACGGTTATTGATGGTGGTGAGGTATTCCCTAATATTATAAATAATGTTCAGCCAAATCCTATACTACCTACAGTGTCAAAACCTTCTTTATTCCTTACTTTTACGCCTACTGTAGATGGCGGTAATAACTTGGTATTGACTGCTAGTCGAGAGCCTTACAAAGAGCTTAATGAGGTTCCAGCATTAGAGGGCGTTGCCGAAGCATTAGACGGCCTCATTAAAAATAATAAATTTGATCCTGTATTAAGAATTGTCGATGGTGCTACAACCCAAGACGAATATAAAGGCATGTTAGAAGAGTTGGCACCAAATGGATTAAATGGCAATTTAGCACCAGGAGCGGGGGCAATAGATCAAGCTTTGCTTAGATTGGAGGCAGATCGCTGGGGGGGTGCATCTGGGGTGCTTGCCAGGGCAGGAAATACCCGAACAGGATATGCGGCGGGTGATATGATGGAAAACCGAGGATCTTATGGTCCTATCGTGTTTGGCAACTCCACAAAGCAAGGAACCAGTAATGGCCTGACAGGCTACAACGCGGTCACCGGAGGTTTTGGATTTCTAGGTGATGTGCCAATTGCAGAATATTTTCGCGTGGGGCTGGGCGCAAGTTATGCCAACACCGCCGTGAAACAATCGGATAATACCGGCAGTAATACGACGATTGGGAATACCCAAGGGTTGGCCTATGGCAGTGCAACTTACGGACCTTTATTTTTGGATAGTGTCTTGTCGGTTGGCATGAATAACTATCATGAAAAACGAAATATGCCTTCGTTCGGACAAACAGCAACATCGGCTTACAACGGTTTTCAATATGGTGCTAAAGTTAAAACAGGATTTACAATTCAATATTCTCAAGTAGAATATTCTCCCATGGCCGCTGTACAATATATGAATTTAAATATTGGCCGTCGTACAGTAAAAGGGGCGGGTATTTTAAATCAGAATGTGGATGCAACGAAAACGAGTACTGTTCGCGTAAGCCTGGGTGGAAGAATAGCCGAAACAAGTCAACAAGAAGATTTTTTTCCTGAGGTTCATGCTTTTTATCTGGTGGATGTTAAAAGTCCTCAGTTGACTGTTACCTCCCGCTTCGTAGCGGGGGGCGGATCATTTGTTTCAAAAGCGGCTGCTCCACCAAAGGCTGGAATTAACGTGGGCGCCAGTCTTACCGCTTTGGTATCAGAGGATTTTGCCATCAGCGGCGGTTATGATTTAGAAGCGAAAAAATCTTTTAGGAGTCATTCCGCTTCGCTTAAATTTAAATTTTTATTTTAGCTTAAAGCCCCTCTGCCAATGTTTGTGCCTTAAAATCTAAGGTTAAAAAATCTGGCCTATTTTTCCAAATAAAGGTATTATTCAAAAAAATTTCAACCCTTTTAAACAAGGAAAGATTTATGCTTAGTCAGAAAGCGACGTCAGAAGGTTTGCTGAATCCAAATAAGTCAAAAACACGCGGGTTAATAAGGGTACCGCAAGGTAAGATATGTCGCATGGCGTCATGTAATCAAGATTACGACGGCTTGTATACCGATGATTTTTTAAGCTGTAACATTATCGTTGTTCATAATAAAAAAAGAATGTCAATGATTCATGCCGATTCCAGTATTGATCTTGCTGTGATTGAATCTGAAAAAAAATGGGTTGGAGAGGGGGCTAATATAAAAGTTTTCTTTAAAGAAAATGGAATAGCCTTATACAAGCAGATCTTTGGTGCGATGCCAAAAGTAAAGCCCATTTCTGAAAAAACAAAGGCGATTTCAGCAAGATTTTTTGATGGCGCGGGTCTTATAGAAGCGCTCGCAGATAAGCCAGAAAAGACGATAAGACATCCACAGGAAAATAGATTAGAAACTGTACATAACATCAATGCCGCATTTTTTTATCTTTTACATCCAGCGTATGGTTTTAATGAAAAAATAAAAACGCAATGGAAAGAAAAAATATCCAAAGTGATGTTTGATGATGGGTTTTGGTTGATGCCCAACACGCACGCCTGTGATTTACATACCGCGGTCTCTCAAAAAATTGCAGGATTCAAAGCTAAAAGCCTTGAAGAAATTCAAGAGAAAACATACCAAAAAATGCGTGACTCCATTGAAGAGAAAATGGATAAAATGCTAGAAAATGAAAGAATTGCGGTGCTGGAAAGAATGACTAGGATAAGTTCAACCGTTGCAGAAAGCGTTTGGTGTTACTATAACGAATATAAGTTGCATGAGAATGCTGTGGATTCGAAAGCTATAAACGAAGCATATGACAATATAAATCGTAAAAGAGAAGAGATTAAGCGTAAGTGCCAAAAAATATACGATGGAGAATCTTATGATTTTATTGTTACTAATTTTAAAATAATAAAACCCTTTGTCAAAAAATTTTTCTGCAAAGAAGAAGGCATTGTTTTAGCCTTAGAAAATAAAAATATTTCTTTTATCGATTTTATGGAAATGAGAATAACGCGTCCGTTGGATGCAAAACAATTGCTTGAACCTGCTGGTAGTGTTGTCTTAGCAGAACCATCCATTATTGAAGCAACCTCAGAAATCGCTGTTCCTGACGCTCCAGCTAAATTAGCTAAGGTTTTGCCTGCATTAGAAAGCGCAGTAAAAACAGAGAATTTAGGTTCAAAAAACCTCGCCAACCTTGTGTTAAAGTCTGCTGAAAATGCCTTATCTATAACAAAAACAGTTCATTCTGAAGAAAATACCGTCGTTCCAGCTAAAAATAAGGTACAGAAAAAATTAGAACTTTCCGATTTCCCATTGATACAAGCAAAAAAAACAGAAGTATATAGCGACAAGCCAGAAAGCAAGGTGCCTTGGTTACCCGCACCTACAAGAAAAAAACCCGTATTACAGCCTTCTGAAAAACCGCGAACAAGCTCTTTTTTATCTGCGCGGGTAAGAACTGTTTTAAAAGACCCATTGAAGGTTGTCTCATTGGCGCCGCAGGCAGCTGGAAACCGAAATATTACGGTACCTCCCAAAGATGAGCATCATTTTCCTGCGTTAGGTCACATTAAAACAAGCAGGAAGCCTATAAAATAAAACGGCTCAAATCTTCATCTTTAATCAACTCGCCCAATTGTTTTTCCACATAGGCTTTATCAATCGTAATGGTGGTATGTGCCAGTTCGGTTGCTCTAAAAGAGATATCGTCTAATAAACGCTCCATCACCGTATGCAATCTTCTTGCGCCGATATTTTCGGTGCGCTCGTTAATTTCCCACGCGATTTCTGCCAACCGTTGAATGCCATCTGGCGCAAAGACGAGCATTACGTTTTCCGTTTCCAACAAGGCTCTGTATTGTACGGTTAAACAAGCGTCAGGCTCTGTTAAGATCCGTACAAATTCCTCAGTTTTTAAAGCGCTTAATTCAACACGAATGGGTAACCGGCCTTGCAGTTCGGGGATGAGGTCAGAGGGTTTGGATAAATGAAAAGCACCCGAAGCGATAAATAAAATATGATCAGTTTTTATCATGCCGTATTTTGTTGTAACCGTGCATCCTTCCACTAAAGGCAGTAAGTCACGTTGTACCCCTTCGCGAGAAACATCTGCCCCACCGCGGATTTCAGATCGCTGGGTGACTTTATCTAATTCATCTATAAAGACAATTCCAGCTTGTTCTGCGCGCTCTAGCGCTCTTGTTTTAATGTCTTCATCATTAATTAATTTACTGGCTTCTTCTTCGCGTAATAATTTTAAGGCGTCTTTGATACGCAATTTTCGTTTTCGTGTTTTATCGCTCGATAGGCTTTGAAAGATACTTTGGAGTTGATTCGTCATTTCTTCCATGCCAGGGGGAGCCATAATTTCGACGCCAATTGCACTGTGAGAAAGATCGATTTCAATTTCTCGGTCATCTAATTCGCCAGCATTCAATTTTTTCAGGAATAATTTTTTTGAAGCTTTTTGCGTTTCTTCTAGCTCTGTGCCAGGCACTTCTCCTACATCGGGTGGGGTTGGAACTAAAATATGAATAATGCGATCTTTAGCGGTCTTTTCTGCTCGATCCTGTACTTTTTCTAAAGCTTCTTCTCGGGTCAGTTTAACAGATACATCGACCAAGTCTCGAATAATGGAATCGACGTCACGTCCAACATAACCCACTTCGGTAAATTTTGTTGCTTCCACTTTAATAAAAGGCGCTTTTACCAGTTTTGCTAATCGGCGCGCAATTTCAGTTTTGCCAACACCGGTTGGCCCTATCATTAAAATATTTTTAGGCGTAATTTCCGGTCGTAACGC
Source organism: Gammaproteobacteria bacterium (assembly GCA_035576045.1). Lineage (GTDB taxonomy): Bacteria > Pseudomonadota > Gammaproteobacteria > UBA6186 > Azoamicaceae > CADEGZ01. The sequence continues at coordinate 6,335 of DATLWY010000009.1, forward strand.
TTCCTTGACCTGCATCCGTCTGTAACGATTGCGCAGTGCAACCGCAACTGAACGTTTGGCAGCGTTTTGACCGACAATGTGTTTATCAAGTTCTTGTACAATTTGTTGGGGCGTCATGACTTCGAATAAATTTTTATCCATTAGGGTTGGCTCTCTAATTCTTCGATAATGCAATTATGGTTGGTAAACACACAAATATTGGCTGCAATTTTTAAGGATTGTTCGACAATGGTGCGTGCAGTTAAAGTCGTATTTTCAAGCAACGCACTAGCGGCTGCTTGGGCATAGGCGCCACCGGATCCAATGGCAATAAGTCCGTGCTCGGGTTCTATAACATCGCCGTTGCCCGTGATCATAAAGGAACTTTGCTTATCTGCTACAATTAAGACCGCTTCTAACCTTCTTAAAGCACGATCCGAGCGCCAGTCTTTGGCAAGTTCCACGGCAGCACGGGTTAAATGCCCTTGGAAGACTTCCAGCTTTTTCTCAAAACGTTCGAACAAGGTAAAGGCATCGGCTGTTCCACCGGCAAAGCCCGCGATAACATTATTTTGGTAAAGACGTCGAACTTTTTTGGCATTGCCTTTTAAAATGATATTGCCTTGGGAAACCTGTCCATCTCCGCCGATAACAACGTGATTATTTCTTCGTACACAAAGAATGGTTGTACCTCTGAACTGTTCCAAATGGTTTGTCTCCTTATTGACGTTGCAATATTAAAATGCCCGGGATCTTCTCTTTGGCAAGGCGGCTTTTTTGGCTTAATGCGATTGTCTCTGAAGGAAACGGCCCCAGTGTGACCCTAAACCACACGCCATCTTCTGCTTCTATTTTTTGAATTTTGGCAAAGAGTCCTTGTAAATGTAATCTTTTTTTTAAAGACTCCGCATTGATCAGTGCGCGAAAGTTGCCTGCTTGGACTAAGTATTGCGCTGCCGCAAGTTTTGTTTCTGTTTTAGCCAGCGTGGGTTTAAGTGTGGGTTTAGAGGTATTGGTGGCTATTTCTTTTGGGGTTTCTGGTAATGGCACTTCCATACCAGGTAGCAGTTGATAAAATTCAAAACGTGCGGGTTCTTTTTGGGGCTCATGGGTTTTTGAATAACGCGCTTCTGTGGATTTGGATTTGCGTGAATTTTTTGGCGTCGTGCTGTTGGGCAGAATAGCGTTGGATTGCCGGATTAAGGTGTTAGAATTAAACTTGGTGTTGAATTTATCTAATGGCCATTTGCCGGTCACAAATAGAAAAATGGCAGTAATGCCGAGGGTACCTATCAATAGGCCCGTCATTAACCCGCTCCAAGGCCGAGAAGCATTCGATTTTGAACGCCTACGGGTAGGAGATATACGATGTGCGTGTTGGCCTTTACGATGTTTTGCCATATAAAAGTTTTTTAAATAACTCTAAATATTTTCAAGGTTTTCAGATTCCTTTATTGTAACAGATGTTCCGGCGTTATTTTAAAATTGAAGAGGCCTTCGCCATAAGATTTGTGGTAGAATAGGTCAGTTGCTTAAGGTGATGACAGGGGAGTTTTGCCGTATGGATAAAAAAGCTAAGGATTTTAATAACATAGGTCAGCATGTGGTTTTGCACACGGACTTACCCTTGTCTTGCCCAATGCCCAAAATGGCATCCTGGAATGCGCACCCTCGGGTTTACTTGCCCATTTTGGAGAGTGGCGAGGCCACTTGTCCTTATTGCGGCGCTCTATATCGCTTAGAAAACAGAGAGAGCTAGTTGAGAAACATATTAATTGTAAAGACATCATCACTCGGCGATATCATCCACACATTGCCCGCACTGAGCGATGCCAAGAAACATTATCCAGAAGTCTCTTTTGATTGGGTCGTCGAAGATGCTTTTCAGGAGGTGCCTGCTTGGCATCCTGCGGTTAAACGTATTATCCCTGTTGCGCTACGACGTTGGCGCAAGAACGGTTTGGATGCCTTGAAAAATGGCGAAATCCAAACATTTATTAAAGGCTTACGTCAACAAAAATATGATGCCATTATAGATGCGCAAGGGTTATTGAAAAGCGTCCCATTGGCGATTCTAGCGCGGGGGGATCATCGTATTGGGCTCTCTTGGCGATCTGCGCGCGAAGGGTTAGCGAGTTTATTTTATCAAAAACGCGTCGTTGTGCCATGGGAAGAACATGCAGTAAAACGTGCGAGATCACTGTTTGCCAAAGGTTTGGATTATAGCGTTCCCGATACGGCTGCCGATTATGGTATTGATCTGTCGCGTTTGCCAGATTTGCAAACTCAAAATCCGTATTATGTTTTTTTGCATGGCACGACTTGGGCCACAAAACACTGGCCAGAAGCCTATTGGATTGTACTAGCAAAAAATATTGTGGATGCGGGATTTGGTGTTCAATTATTATGGGGTAATGAAACGGAGCGTTTGCGTGCAAATCGGATTCAGTGCGCTGTGCCGCAAATTGTTGTCGCGTCTAGAAAACATACATTAAGTGAAATCAGCGCTGTATTAGCGGGTGCGCAGGGTGTCATAACGGTTGATACAGGTTTGGGGCATTTGGCGGCTGCGTTAGGCGTACCGACGGTGTCTCTTTATGGGCCATCGGATCCTACGCAATCGGGAACACTGGGGTTAAATCAAATTCATGTAGGCGCGGATTTTAAATGTGCTCCTTGTTTTAAGCGAGTTTGCACTTATACCGGAGAAAAGCGCGTTGAACCCGCTTGTTTTGCGAGTTTAACACCTGAAAAAGTTTTGAGCTATTTAAGGCCAGCAAAATCCGGGGCAGGAGTATAAGATGGATGTGAGCACCTCGTTCAAAAGAGAAAGTTATCTTTGTGCAGAGCCACCTCATAAAGTAAACGCTTTTCAAAACAGGTGTGACGTATTGAGCAAACAGTGTGCGGTGCTGTTAGGATTTTTTGTACCTATTTCAACGTTCGCAACGCACGTAGTTCTGTTTTTACTAGTAGCCTCTTGGTTTTTAGCGGGGGGGCTAAAAGAAAAAGCACAGATTATTGTAAGCCATCCTGTTGCTCGAATCGCATTCTTGTTGTTTGGCGCTTTTGTAATAGGCGCTTTATACTCTGAAGCGCCATGGGCGGATAGATTATGGATGCTAGAAAAAGTAGGCAAATTATTATATATTCCCTTTTTGTTGCCGATCATTCAAGAAAAAAAGTGGCGGTATGCCGCGCTGTTCGCTTTTTTAAGTGCTATGCTGCTAACAGTGAGTACCGGTTTTTTAAAAACCTATGCGGGGGTATCCATTTTTACACATACCCGTATTGGACCCAGTGGCATATTTAAAGATCATATTTTCACAAATCTCATGATGGCTTTTGCCAGTTTTATGGTAGCGCATTTTTTATTAAATCAAACGAATTTTTTTAAGCGTGTTGGATTGAGTGTTTTACTCATCAGTTTAATATTTTACATTCTTTTTATGAGCGAAGGACGCTCTGGTTATGTCGTTTTTTCAGTTTTGTGGCTGCTTTGGGCTTTACAGCGTTCAAGTCTGAAAGGGCTAGGGGTTGGACTCGTGGCGTTAACACTATTATTGAGCTTTGCCTATTTTAATTCGCGTGTTTTTCATGCCAGGTGTTTATCTGTTTTGGCGAATTTCGATCAGTATGTATCAGGGAATTCTCATAATTCTATAGGAGAACGATTAGAATTTTTAAACCATACCTGGCAATTATCAAAAGAACGATTTTGGTTTGGGCATGGTACAGGCAGCTTTAAAGAGATCTATAAAAACCATTCAGCCATAAATCATTTAACGCGCACTCAAAACCCACATAATGAATATATCAACACTTTATTTCAATTGGGCTTTTTTGGCATAACGGCTTTTGTGGGATTTTTTGTTTACTTGTTTAAATGGAGTTTTAAATTACCGCGTTCAGAAAAATGGTTTGCACAAGGTATCACCTTGGCAATAGCAATAGGATGTTTGGCAAATTCTTGGTTAATGGATTTTACGTCTGGTTATTTTTTTGTCATGATCATTGCATTTTGTTTTGGTGCATTAAACTTAAAAAAGGATTTTCAATGTGAATAGAACTTTGCCCTTGAAGATTTCTGTTATTGTTACAACGTATAATTGGTCTAATGCGCTTAAGATTGTGCTAGATGCTTTGGTTGCGCAAAAAACAACACATCCTTTTGAGATTATTGTGGCCGATGATGGTTCAGGATCTGAAACTGCCCAGATGATTCGGGATTTGAAGAATCGTGTGTCTATTACAATTTTGCACATTTGGCACACTAACGAAGGTTTTCGTGCGGCGGCTATTAGAAACAAAGCCATTTTGGCAGCAGAAGGCGATTATATTATTTTTTTAGATGGCGATTGTATCCCTCGATTAAATTTTATAACACGTCATTTAGCATTAGCGGAAGCGAGGACGTTTATCGTTGGCAATCGCGTTTTATTAAGTCGTGCTTTTACCCTATCGGCACTTGCAGAAATGTTACCTTTACATCGTTGGTCTTTATGGCGTTGGTTTATAGCACATCTTAAAGGACATTGTAATCGCGTGTTGCCATTTTTAACGCAGCCTTTTGATAGCCTGCGTTTAAAGACAAGATCGCGTTGGAAAGGCGCTAAAGGGTGCAATCTCGCGATTTGGAAGCAGGATTTGTTGAACATTAATGGCTGGGAAGAAAATTTTACAGGATGGGGATATGAAGATTCTGATCTTGTGATTCGTCTGTTGCGATCGGGTGTGCAACGTAAAAATGGTCGTTTCTATATTCCGGTGATTCATTTGTGGCACCCTGAAAATGATAGGACTCAAGAACGCCGTAATTGGGCTAAGTTGAAAGCCAGAGAAAAAGATACACAGATAAATGCAGAAAAAGGGTTAAGCCAATATGCAATTTAAAACGCTCAATTTTGAAAAAGCAAAAATATTGATTATCGGCGATGTCATGTTAGATCAATATTGGCATGGCGATACTTCGCGTATTTCACCAGAATCGCCTGTACCGGTTGTGCATGTGAACCGTGTGGTCGAACGCCCGGGTGGTGCCGCAAATGTTGCTTTAGGCGTTGCGGCATTGGGTGCTAACGCCACTTTGTTGGGGCTTGTGGGTAGAGATGCCGCTGCGAGTGCATTATCGAACGTATTAACAGCGGCGGGCGTAAAACAGGTATTGGAGATACTGCCCGATCACGCAACCATTACAAAATTGCGTGTTTTAAGCCGACATCAACAAATGATTCGACTCGATACAGAAAGTCCATTTTTAGAATCGAGCGCAAAAACGGCACTACATGATAAATATATTCGTGCGTTAGAGGATGTCGATCTGGTGATCCTATCTGATTATGGCAAAGGAACCTTATCAGAGTCTTCGGCGTTAATTGCAAAAGCACGTGCAAAAAATATTCCGGTTATTGTGGATCCTAAATCAAACGATTATTCAGTCTATCGTGGCGCCAGTGTCATTACCCCTAATTTAAAAGAATTTGAAGCCGTAGTGGGATGTTGTCCGACAGTCGATTGCTTGGTTGAGAAGGCGCGCGATTTGTTATCCGTTTATCAGATAGGTGCGTTAGTGGTAACACGCGGAGAACATGGGCTTTCTATTATTCCTGCAGAGGGAGAAGCAACGCATATTCCTGCTATTGTGCGTGAAGTGCACGACGTTACGGGCGCAGGCGATACTGTCATTGCTGTGTTGGGTTCAGCGTTGGCGAGTGGACTGGATCTCGTTTCTGCCGCAACATTGGGGAATATCGCTGCCGGTATTGCGGTCGGTAAATTGGGTGCTGCAACCGTCTCAGTGCCAGAGTTAGAAATAGCCTTAGGTAAAAAAGAAGATTTGCCTTTAGGCGTGATGACTACAGAAGCCTTATTAGCAGCGCTTAAAGTCAGTAAAGCTAAGGGAGATCGCATTGTCTTTACGAATGGCTGTTTTGATATTTTACATGCGGGACATGTGATGTATTTAGAACAGGCGAGACGCTTAGGCGATCGCGTGGTTGTTGCAGTAAATGATGATGCTTCGGTTTCAAGGCTAAAAGGTTCCAATCGACCTATTAATACACTCGCAGAGCGCATGAATGTGTTGGCAGGATTACGTTCCGTTGATTGGGTTATCGCTTTTAGTGAAGACACGCCAGAAAGAATTATTCGGCAGCTTTCTCCCGATATTTTAGTAAAAGGCGGCGATTATAAGGACATTATGGCATTACCTGGCGCGCAATTTGTTCTAAGCGAAGGTGGTATAGTTAAGATTTTGGGACTCAAACCAGGCGCTTCGACGACTCAGGTAATAGAAACGATTACAGCACGAAAAGAAAGCGTAACAATTGCGTAGCAGAGGTCATCCATTAAAATGTTTTTTTATAAAATTAATGCCGATCGTTAGATATAGCTTTTAACTAATGCAAGCAACATTATAGGCTAAATGCGCAGGGCTAAGCGTTCCCAAAATAATGCTACTAACGCCAGGCTCTTGAAGTATAAATTTTAAAGAAGTTTTAACGGGATCTGAACCTGAGATTTTTTGAATATGTCCACTCGCCAGTGCTTTTTTAACCAGCACGCCTTTATTTAATTCAAAGGCTTTTGCAATAACCGGTTGTTCGATTGTCTCGATAGGATTGTAAGTAACCATTACTACATCGGATTGTTCGAGTGCTAAAATGCCACCTTCAACGGTTTTGGTAGACATGCCAAAAGCACGGATCAGACCTTGTTTTTTTAATTGCGATAGAAAATGCAAAATACCAAAATGTTCAATATTATAAACATCATTGCCGTCGGAATGCACAAGGACGACATCAATATAATCCGTATTCAATTTTTTCAGACTGCGTTTAATGCTTTTTTCCGCATATTCAGGCGTAAAATCATAGATGGAATCTCCGTTTGCAAATTCCTCACCCACTTTGGATATAATCACCCAGTTTTTTCTGGAGTCCGACAATAGGGTGCCTAACCGTGCTTCGCTATTTCCATAAGCGGGGGCAGTATCGATTAAGTTAATGCCCAAATCGCGTGCGGAGTCGAGAAGGCAAGACAGATGTTGGTCGTCTGGGATCTCAAAAGCCTGTGGATATTTAACGGCTTGATTACGCCCAAATTTAACGGTTCCCAATCCAAGGGTTGAAACTGTTATGTCTGTATTGCCCAGTATTTTCTGTTGCACATTCACACCTTGAAGAGTATAGAGTTAGTCCCGATAAGCGATTATATCATAGCGAAGTTAAGGTACGGTTGACATCTCGTTTGCCTTAATATAGGTTAAAGATTCACCAGGGGTGCCGGTGCGACAGATGACATCGGCTGAAAAAACGCATGGGGCGTTTAACCCTTAAAACCTGATCTGGGTAATACCAGCGGAGGGAGAGTGGTATGTCGAGATATCTCACATTAATCAATGTTAAGCAAAAAATCCATATAGCATCTTTTAGGGTACTTTTTCCTGCTATCTTCGGCACCATTGTTGAATATTATGATTATGCATTGTATGGATTTTGTGCTAGCCTTTTGGCTTCGCAATTTTTTCCAACAGATGATCCAACGGTTGCGTTACTCAAAACGTTTGGCATCTTCTTAACGGGATCTTTAGCAAAACCATTGGGTGCGTTGCTTTTCGGTTTTATTGGCGATCGGTTCGGTCGTAGTGTTTCATTAAAAATCAGTATGCTGGGTATCGCAATACCGACAACCGCCATTGGATTAATGCCGACTTACCAAGACATTGGTTGGATTGCGCCGTGTTTATTATTGCTGTGTCGAATCTTGCAAGGGATCTTAACCGCGGGGGAATCGGATACCGTTCGCATTTTTATTTTCGAATCTTTTTTGAAGTCCAAACCCTGCTTTGCCAATAGCCTATCCAATGTTTCGATATTTGTGGGTATCTATTTGGCGTCGAAGGCATCGGCATGGGCAATGGCAGCTGAAGATCCGAATTTTGCATGGCGCATTGCTTTTATTACGGGTGGCCTGATGGGGGCTGTTGTTTTTTGGTTACGCTTTACAGTGTCTGAAACGGTAGACTATGTAGAACATCTTAAAACGCGAGATTCACAGGCTCGGAATGGTTTTTTTAAAGTTTTCGTAGACAATAAGCGAATTATTTTAACAGCGATTCTTTTTTGTGGCGCATCAGGTGGAACCTATCATTTTTATTTGGTGTTTTTAGGAAAATATTTAAGCAACATTTTGAATGTTTTAGATTCGGAAACAGCCTCGCGTTTTACTTCAACGGCTGTTCTAATTTATACATTATGTCTGCCTATAGGAGGGTTCTTAGCCGATCGCTTTGGCTTGGTTCGAATCATAAGGACTTTTTTTTATGGATTATGCATTTCTTTAGGCCTGAATATCATTATGATATTAGCGGGACAAATGCCGTTATGGTTAATGTTGATCACCGCCGGTATTTTAGCTATTTTTCAAGATCCGATGTGTACCCTTGTTATCCAGAGAATAAAGGTAGGAGAACGATGTCGTTGTTTAAGTTTTGGTCATGCGACAGGCTCGATATTGTTTTCAGGTAGCGCACCTTTTATTAGTTTATGGTTATGGCAGAGCACACAGAATACAATAGTGCCATTTTTATATTTTGGATTGTTAGCCTCAATGGGTTTTTTAGGCACTTTTTTAATTAAAAATATTCTTCCCACGGCGGTAGAGCAATAGCAGGTTTTTCTAAATGAGAAAGCAGGAATTTTGTTTCCTCCGTTGTTTGCGAGGGCTGAATATTTTGTTGTTTTAATTGCGCCAGGATGAGATCAGAGAGTATGGGGGCGAGTGCGAGTTTAGTTGGCCATGCAGTCATGATATTTCCCAGTGTTTCTATAAAAGGATTTTCTGGGCGCTTTCCATTGGGTTGTTTAGGCTCTGCACGATTGATAAAAAAGCTGGCCCATGTTGCATCCGAAAGATCTAACCATGGAAATAAAGTACTCAGTTCTTTTTTAGCACAGACAACTTGTTCTGCTGCTGTTCGCTTTGCGCCATCTTCCGCAAGCTGTCCTCCTAAATACCAAACGGTTTTGCCATCTTGGGTGGGATGCGTTGTGATAGTGATCCTAGGATTGGTTCCATTGTCTATGCAATGGGCAAAAAACGGGGAAGGCGATGCTAATTTAACCATGGCCATTTGCAGTGGACGCAATTGCATTTGGGGAGCATTTGGCAGCCTTGAGCCAAGCGATCCATTACCCTCGCCCGCTGTAAACAAGTAGCGTTTTGCTTTTATCTCTACGGTTCCAACTTCAACATCCGAAAAAATTTTAAGAGATACGACATTTTGCGGATTGTTTAGATCAGTTGTAAAAGCGTATCCTGAATTTGGATTTATTTTAAAAATGTAATTGCTGTGAGGTTTTGTCAATGTTTCAATTAAAGAAGGCGTATCGAGAACAACTTCTTCTAAGCGATAGGCGTGGCCTTTAAAAGCATCATTTTTTAAAATGGAGGGGTAGGCCGTCTTAGGCAGTTTTTGAATGCGGCTGTTTAATGCTTTGCTGGCAAAGAAACTGGCAATTTCTGAACTTAAACTGCCGGTGGACCACAATAATTGATCTTCTGAGAGGACATTAACCGTGCGTAAATCAAGTTCCCCAGAACCTGCTAAAGCATCTTTCCATCGTTGAGGCATGGTTTCGATGACGTTTGCTGAGCCACTTAAAAAGCCGGAGAGTGCGTATTTAACGCCCCCATGGATGATGCCTTGAGATTTAATCGTTTGACCACCACCGAGTGAATGGGTTTCCAGTAAAATGGCGTGATAGCCAAGACGGCGTAGCTGATTGAGAACCCAGAGTCCAGCGACACCGCCACCAAAGATAACGATATCGAGTGATATAATTTTAGTATTCATACACTAATTCTATCAAATATGAATTTAGATTGGAACGATAGGAAGACGCGAGATGGAAATTAGATACAAGGGGTTTGTTGCCGAGTTCTTCTTTTTTCCAGAAGCCAATTCATTTTGCGGGGAAGTATTGAATTCAGCAGATTTGATTACCTTTCAGGCGGGAAATCCAGAAGATGCATTTGAAGCTATGCAACAATCGATTGATTGCTATTTAAGCTATATTTCGAGCAGCATTGAAAAGGTTGTAGATAAATCCGCAGAGTTAAGGCCGCCAGTTAAACCGTTTGATGATGGACTTGCACGGCTTTAAATGCGATGATCAGCACCTATGTCATGCTTAAATACATTTTTTCGTTGGTTATATAGTCTGATTTTCACATTCAGTATTCCAGCTTTATTACTGAGGCTTTGGTGGAAAGGCCGGAAAAATCCAGGCTATAGACAAGGTTGGAGAGAGCGCTTTGGTTTTTTTAAGCCGCCTGCACAAGCGGGGGGGTTGTGGGTACATGCCGTTTCAGTGGGTGAAACCATGGCAGCAGTTCCCATAGTTCGCGAATTTCAAAAACGGTTTCCGGGATTACCTATTACACTGACCTCGACGACTCCTACCGGTTATAAAACAGCGCAAACTATTTTTAAAAATGACGTTTTTCAAGTTTATTTTCCCTATGATTTATCGTGGTGTATTCAACAATTTTTAAAGCGCGTCCGTCCAACAATCTTAATCATTATGGAAAAAGAACTTTGGCTCAATTGTTTTTGGGTTTGTCATCAGAAAAAAATACCTATTTTTATTGCGAATGGTACACTTTCTCTACGTTCACTCAAAGGCTATCAATGGTTTCCACGCATAAAACAGCAAATATTACAGTGTATTACGGTTGTTTTTGCGAAATCTGAAATAGATGCCACACGATTTTTGGCATTAGGATTAGATCCCCATCATCTTATTGTTGCTGGCAATGTCAAATTTGATGTGTCGCTCAAAGAAGGTGCGGAAGTTGCGGGAAAACAATATAGAGACACGTTTGGCAATCGTCCCGTTTGGATCGCGGCAAGCACCCATGCAGGTGAAGAAGAGCTCGTGTTATTAGCATTCAAGCAGATCTTAGAACAACAGCCAGGTGCATTATTAATATTAGTGCCTCGACACCCAGAACGCTTTAGCATTGTCGCTACGTTATTAGCACAACAGGGGTATATATTCGTAAAACGCAGCAGCGGATTTTTAGTCGCTCCAGAAACGCAGATCCTGTTGGGCGATACGATGGGAGAACTGGCATTTTTTTATGCTGCTGCCGATGTTGCTTTTGTGGGCGGAAGCCTTGTGCCAGTCGGCGGCCACAATGCTTTAGAAGCTGCTGCTTTAAGTATTCCGGTTATTATGGGGCTTTATGTTGATAATTGTCTGGAAATTACAAAACAGTTAGCAGGTGCAGGCGCTTTGATTCAGGTATCGGGCAGTGATGCATTGGCAAAAGCAGTATTGCATTGGTTTGTAAATCCCGTTGATCGTCAACAAGCCGGCGCATCCGCGAAAAAAGTTGTAGAAAAAAATCGAGGTATTGTAAAGCGGATCGTTGATGTTATTATGCCAGTCCTCAAGATCTGATTATGGGTAGACGGCAACCTCTACATCCGTTCTTGTTGATCTTGATTTAGGGGTTCTCCTTTCCTTATCAATAAGCCAAGTATTAATATGTTGCACTTCTTCTGGAGATAAGATACCGGCAGCTTGTTTTAATAAAACACTTTCTATGATGTAATCATAGCGTGCGTTAGCATATTTTTGTTGTGCTTCAATTAAATCAGTTTGTGCTGTTAAGACATCTACAATTGTGCGTGTACCAATATTAAAAGAAGCTTCAGTGGCTTTTAAAGCGCTATCGGTAGAAGCAATCGCTTGTTTTTGTGCAGTGGCTTGGCTGATTTGTGTTAATACACCACGATAGGCTTGTCTTGTGTCACTGGCTATTTTTCGGTACAGCGCTTCTGCTTTTTTTTGCTTGTGTTCATAGTTGTGTACAGCTTGCCTGGTTTTTGAAGAGACAGCGCCGCCATTAAATATAGGCATGCTTACTTGTAATCCGACATCTGAGTTTGTTGCACTGGGCGCACCTCGAGCACTGGTGAAGCGTTTAATATTACTCTGGATATTAAGCGTGGGTAAGTGCCCCGTTGTCGTATTTTTAATATCGGTGCGCGAAGCCTCTGCACCAAAACGAGCGGCTTCTAATTCAAAATTTTGATCAGCAGCGGTTATGACCCACTTTTCAGGATCACTGGGTTCAGGGGATTTTAAGAATAAATCTTCCCGCACAAAAGAAAAGCTTTCGACAGACTGACCGGTAATTTCTCGTAAGCGTTCTTTTTGGTTTGCGAATTCATTTTCATTCGAAATTTCTTCTGCGAAAGCCTTGTCGTACTTAGCTTTAGCTATTTGAACATCGGTAGTGGCGATAAGTCCGACTTTAAACTTTAATTGCGTTTGGTCTAAAATTTTAGCGAGTTGTGTTCGATTCGCTTTTGAAAATTTTAGCGTATCGCGCGCCTTAAGTACATTAAAGTACCCTTTTACCGTCCGTACAATTAAGTCTTGTTCAGCGGCCGCATAGGTGGCATTGGCTTGTTTAACTTGTGCCGCTGCAGTTGAAAGTTGAATCCATTGTTGATAATAGAAAATAGATTGCGTGAGCGTAAGGCCATAGTTACTTTGGTTATAATGACTATTTGAGGTATTAATAATAGCTGTACCCGTGGCATTATTCGTTCCCACAGACTGATGAGAAGCAATATGATTTACATCGGCATTCAGCACGGGTAAAAATTGTGCGCGTGCTTGGGGGATTGCTTCTTGTGTGGCAAGTTGCCCTTCCCTTGCGGCTTGAATCGTGGGATCATTTATTTGTGCCTGGCGATAAATCTCTAAGAGATCGGAGGCAAAGAGGCATGGGGGAGAAATGCTAAAAAGGATAAAGGCGGCCCATCTCATTAGTTTCATAACTTAAATAAATTCACCGTTCTAATATTGTATCTTAGGAGTATAACATGCCTCTATCATGGGCACCACAATTTCACCTTAAAGACGTAGAATTGTTAAAAGAAAAAACGCTATTTAACGGGTACTGTGAGATCAAACAATTTGAATTACAATTTTCGTTATTTGGTGGCGGGATGAGTAAGCCTGTTGTTCGCGAATTACTGCATCGACCACCGGCTGTAGCGGTTCTACTTTATGATCCGATAGCGGATAAAGTCGTACTCGTAGAACAACTGAGAGTGGGTGCATTGCGAGAAGAGGAAAGCCCTTGGTTGTTAGAAATTGCAGCAGGGCTAACAGAGCCCGATGAACCTTTTATCGATACAGCATGCCGCGAAGTCAAAGAAGAAACCGGATGTACGGTGCTTTCGTTGATTCCCGTTTGCACGTATTTAACGAGTCCGGGAATTTCAAACGAAAAAACAATGGTTTATTGTGGACAGATAAAAGCCCCGGCTGTAGGTGGAAATCATGGGCTTGTAGAAGAAGGCGAAGATATAAAAGTATGGGTATTTAAAACTGAGGAAGCATTTAAGCTTTTAGGGGAAGGATATATCATTAGTCCATCGGCCATTATTGCATTACAATGGTTAAAAATTAATCAGTTTTCTTTACGTTTTCCGCCAGAAATTGAATAATTGGATCAACAATGTCAATTTTTGTCATTTTTTCTAGCATTTCAATACTGGGAGAACAGTCAACATCCAAGACAAGTGGTCCACGATTGGAACGTATCAAATCAACGCAGGCTAAATTAAGTTTCATGGCCTTAGCAGCGCGAATAGCCATTTTATTTTCTTCGGGTGTAATGTTGACTGGCGTAGTAGATTTAGTGGCGTGTTGGGTAGAATGCGGGCTTGTTTCATGGATAGATCGCTTAATGGCTGTAACGACTTTATTGCCAACCACGATGCAACGTATATCGTTACTCATCGCCTCTTGAATACATTCTTGTACCAGTATATTTGTTTTTAATTGTTTAAAAGCGTTGATGACGCTAATAGCTGCTTGATGCGTCTCAGCAAAAATAGTCCCACGGCCGTCCGTGCCTTCTAGTAATCGTATAATTAAGGGTGCCCCCCCTACGATGTCGATTAATTTTTCGGTTTCTTCAGGTGAGTCTGCAAAGCCGGTAATAGGCAACGGAAGATTTTTACGTGCAAGTAATTGTAGTGTTCTGAGCTTGTCTCGTGTCCAAGTAATAGAAAGCGAACTATTGAGCGTGTAGATCCCCATTAATTCAAATTGCCTTAAGACTGCGGTGCCGTAAAAACTGTGCGCGGGATTAATACGGGGAATAATCGCATCTAAATCTTCAAAAGTTTCATTATTACGATAATAAACCGTTGGCGTCGTGGTGGAAATGTTCATATAACAATAAGAAATATGAATAAAAGAAATTTCATGCCCGTGTTTATTGGCAGCTTCTCTGAAGCGTCGTTGGCTCAAAGCATTTGTGTTATGTGTTAATACTGCAATTTTCATAGGGGATGGCTCTTATGTGATGCGTAGAGTGAACGAACTTGCTTTAACTTAAGTTTTCCTTGATACAAAATTTTACCCGGATCAATCATTGAATGACCTTTCAGCGCATCTCTGCCTAATAGCATACGAAAAGTCATGGGGTCACGGTTGGTTAATGTAATATCAATTTCCCATGTCATTTGGCCTAAAGCAATCGTAGTGGTAATCACATAACGCAGTTCTTTATGTCCACCAGAATTCATGACGGTACGCTGATCGGTGACTAACGCGGTACAGACTGTTTCGAACCTTTGCGTTCGTTGTAGCGGATGAACCAAAAATTGAACAAATAATTCGCCATCGTGGTGGAAAGGATGAAGCGCGGAAGCATAAAGCGCCGAGGTTTTTGCCCCCGAATCAATTTTGGCCTTAATAGCGGGTAGGTGGAGCTTGGGAAGCGCACACCATTCTTGCCATCCGATGAGTACTTTAGGCGGTTTTCCCAACATAATTTAAGCTAGTCCTCCAATTGCAATGTTAGGTTATCTTAGAGACGCTTGCAATGATTGTTTATGATATATGCACGATATTATGGCCAGTGTATAAAAAAATAGGTCTTTTATTAAAAAATGTTAAAAATCTGTTTTTTAAAACAGTCTTATTGGTTTTATTTTAATTGTTTTTAGTTGAAAAGTATTTACCTTACAACGAAAGTCGATTAACATCATGACTCATAGTTTGAAACTATGCATCAAAATGGTTGGAGGAAAAAATATGAATATGAAGTTAGCGGGTATAGCTTTGTCAGGTGCCATGCTTTTGAGTGGGGCATCTTTTGGTATGGATTTCGATCCTAAGTTTTATCTCGGTGCTGAGGTGCAAGCGAACAGGTATAAAGGCGCGAAGGAAGTTAAAACCACCCAATTTGGAACTTTCGAAAAGGTCAATAATAAGCCGCTCTTTGGGAAATCTGGCAGCGGCGTAAGTGCTTTTTTGGGTTCTCAATTCATAGAGTATGCAGGTATTGAATTGGGATACACGGCGCTAAGTGGTGGTAAGTTGTCTATTAAAGACCCCGGTTTTCAAAATTCTTCATTGAAAACCAAGAGCCGTAATATGTATGCAGACGTTTTAGGTTATGTGCCTGTTTGTGAAGATATGGATCTGATTGGTTCACTGGGTATAGGGCGTTTGTCTAGCACTGTGAAAGGTAAAATTATAGGGCCAAATAATGCACGCGTTGTAGCAACTGAAAACGTATCGCTGAAATCTTCCAAAACAGGATTGCGTCTTGGATTGGGTGCTCAGTATAAAGTCACACCAAATGTTGGTGCACGCTTTATGGTTCGTCATCAAAAAGGCAATAAGTTTGTGAAGAGTGTGAATTCTGCTGGCTTAGGTCTTTTTTATCAATTTTAATTAACTAGAAAAACCATTTTGACTGTGTAGCAAGGGGCCCGTAAGGGCCCTTGGTTTTTGTATCTTAAGCTCCCTTAATGAACTTTCTTTGCAGAGATATTTTTTCTGGCATTCTCATATGCCTTCACAACCTGATCACGACGATTTAAAATAGCTTCGAGATAATCATTGGTAAGAAAATCAGAACCTTTTGCCTCTGAAAAAATATTATCCAGTACTCTTTTATTTAATCGTTTAAGCATTGCTATTGTTTTCTGAGGGTAATGGTCTGTGTGCGAGAGAACAAAGGAGATATCAGACGCGTGAAATTGTATCCAGAGGCTATTTTTGTAAATAACATAGCGATGAAAATCCGTAGATTTTTTGGTATGCTTGGATAAATTCATAAGTGTTTTTTTAGGAAATTTATCCCCTAAAATTTCATAAAGTTTTTCAAATGTGGGATTTTCTATCATTTTTACATTCTGATATGGAAAAGGTAAGTGCCAATCATTTGTATTTAAAAGTTCACTATAGCAAACTCTTACGAAAGGCAGATGGCTATATTGAACATACTGACGATTTCGGATCCCACTATTATCAATAGCAACCAAATGGATACGATCTGATTTTTTAGTGACGATAAGGTTTTGAGGCCCAGAATCCCATTGACCAAAAACAAAATAAAATAATTTAAGATTAGCTAAATCATCTGGGGCAGCGTTTTGCAAAACTTTTTCATAAGCGCCGGGTTTCAATATATCTTGTGTAGGTTCGACATAAAGTTGTAGCGACCCTGTCTTCCCATTAATTTTTCGAATGACTGTGGGCGGTACTTCAGGGAATCCTAAGAATTTTGAGGCCTTAAAAGCAGCTACTTCTGCGTGCGCATCTCCTAAATCATCTGACGGAACGGGTTTGAATACCACCTGGGTGTCATCTGCCAAGGTAACAAGCGTAACTATATTCTCAAAATCTACTATCCTTCCCTTTGAAAGCAAAAAATCGCGCATAGGCGCAATCGTTTTAACGGCTAGCGTTTTTAAGACTACGATTTCGTTATCTTGTTTATCCGCAAGGGTATGGGTGGAAAAAACAATCAGTCCAATTATTACAGTTAGGTGCTTTATCAGGCGAATGTTTCCATAATAATTTTCTCTAAAAAGTTCCCCCCTATGAAGGGGGGAAGGGAGCGTTAACAAACGAACAAGAGGGATGTTATTTAAGAAGTGTGTGCCACTATCGCAATCAGTAGCAATGCCACGATGTTGATAATCTTAATCATGGGATTAATGGCGGGACCTGCTGTGTCTTTGTAAGGATCACCGACAGTATCACCGGTAATGGCAGCCATATGCGCGTCTGATCCTTTTCCACCGTGGTTCCCATCTTCAATATATTTCTTCGCGTTATCCCAAGCGCCTCCGCCTGAAGTCATTGAGATTGCAACAAAAATACCGGTGACAATGGTTCCGAGCAACGTAGCACCTAAGCAGGTGAACGCGGCTTCTTGACCACCAATAGCTTTTATCACGAGGTATAAAACAACAGGTGCAAGCACGGGTAATAAAGAAGGAATAATCATTTCACGAATGGCTGTTTTCGTTAAGAGATCAACCGCAACACCATATTCCGGTCTTGCGGTGCCTTCCATAATCCCTTTAATTTCACGAAATTGGCGACGCACTTCTACGACCACTTGGGCGCCTGCGCGTCCAACCGCCATCATTCCAAAAGAGGCAAATAAATAAGGCAATAAGCCGCCTATAAATAAACCGACCATTACAAACGGATCTTGTAACTTAAAGTTAATATCTAAGTACGGAAAGTAATGACTCAAATCTTCTGTATAGGTTGCAAATAAGACTAACGCAGCCAGTGCAGCAGAACCAATGGCATATCCTTTGGTAACGGCTTTGGTCGTATTGCCCACTGCATCGAGTGCATCGGTAATGACGCGAACATCTTTGTCTAAGCCCGCCATTTCAGCAATACCGCCTGCATTATCTGTTACAGGGCCATAAGCATCGAGCGCAATAATCATGCCAGCTAGAGCCAACATGGTGGTCGCTGCAATCGCAATGCCGAATAAGCCTGCACACAGATAGGTAAAGAGAATCCCAGCGCTGATTACCAACACTGGCAATGCAGTAGCTTCCATTGAGACCGCTAATCCTTGAATAATATTGGTGGCATGTCCTGTTAAAGAAGCCCTTGCAACACTTTTAACCGGTCGGAATTTGGTCGAAGTATAATATTCCGTAATCCAAACCAAAAGCCCGGTGATCAGTAGTCCTGCTAAAGCACAGTACAACAAACTTAAACCAGAGAGCGTTCTTTCACCGATTTCAAAGGTGGTTTCAATACCGAGCATCCACTTAGTAATACCGACGATGAGTAATCCCGAGATAATACTTGTTGCCCATAGCCCTTTATATAGAGCATTCATAATGTTTTTGCTTTTGCCCAATTGAACAAACCAAGTGCCTACAATAGAGCCTAAAATACACACACCGCCAATTGCCAATGGATAAATCATAAGCGTTTTCTGGAGGTTGCTGGGGGCTAAAATGCCTGCTAGAACCATTGTAGCGACAATGGTCACAGCATAGGTTTCAAACAAATCAGCTGCCATGCCAGCGCAATCCCCGACATTGTCGCCCACGTTATCGGCAATAACAGCAGGGTTACGAGGGTCGTCTTCTGGAATACCCGCTTCAATTTTTCCGACTAAATCGGCTCCAACGTCTGCACCTTTTGTAAAGATGCCGCCGCCTAGGCGTGCAAAGATGGAAATTAAGGAAGCACCAAAGCTTAAAGAAACCAGCGCTTCGGTCACTGCGCGTTCAGACAAATCCAATTTTTGTAAAATAATGAAATAAAGCGTGATCCCTAATAATGCTAAGCCTACAACGAGAAGCCCCGTCACAGCACCTGCTTTAAAAGCCAAATTGAGCGCTTTTGCAAGGCCTGTTCGCGCAGCTTCAGCAGTTCGCACATTTGCCCGCACAGAAACCCCCATGCCGATATAGCCTGCGAGGCCAGAGAGTATCGCGCCTATGATAAAACCAATGGCGGAATATTGGCCGAGGACAAGGAAAAGGCCGATGGCAATGACGATACCCACTATGCCAATGGTTTTATATTGACGGTTTAAATATGCATTTGCACCTTCTTGAATGGCCAATGCGATTTCCCGCATCCGCTCGTTACCTGAGGGCGCCTGAAAAACAGATCGGGCAGCAAATGCACCGTATCCCAAAGCAAGAATGCTACATAAAATAATAAACCCTTGTACTTCAAACATCTGTGTGCCCCTTTTGTTCTATCCGTTTCACGTTTCACTAAGCCCAAAAGTATACTCGCTCTAGCGAAAAACGGGCAAGGGCTGTGTTTAGGGCTTATGGGCTACTTTGTTGCGTTAAAATAGACGGGAAGTAAAAAATCATAAAATAAAACAGTTGAATAACTTAATAAGAAAGCATTTATGCTTGAAGTGTGCGCCGACTGTTATTTTCTCTTGACAGTCATTCTATGACCGTGGTACAAATACCCCAAGCTTATTGCAACGAGTAAGTTTATATATATATAAAGACGAGGAGATGACAATGCCTGATATCAATGCGGATACATTTGAGATTGTTAAAACTGCTCAAGCTTCAGAAGCCGTAGAAATCGCGGATAACAAGATTTTCCCCATTCTGACATCGATGAAAGATTCTGCCGTAGAAGGCCTTAAAGCGACAAGCTCTTATGGATTTGGTCTCTTTTCTTCAGTTAACGCTTTGATTTCTGGTGTAGGTGCAGCGTTTGCTACCGCTAAAGGCTTGAGTAACCTAGGCAAAGCTTTTTTTTATGATGCGCCACGTTTTACTGCAAACACTTTGTATTATAGAGATAAGAAAGCCAGTGAAGCCGCTAGAGAAGAAGGCGTTGTAAGCCTCTCTTTGTTCCGCAAAGAAATTCAAGTGGCAGCCCATAAAACGGGCGCAATGTGCGAGCAGGCGTATGATGCGACTTTAAATGCTGTAGAGGGTGTGAGTCATACGAGGGATGCTTTGTATCACGCATGCGATGCTGCAATAAAAACAAGAGAGCTCGCAGTTGAATGTGGCGCGATGGTCTACGAAGGTGCAAGAAGTGCCTATAATGTGATGCTGCCAGCTTATAATGCTAGCGTTGCTAAGCTAAATGCTCCTGCTGTCATTAAAATGGAAGAATTGCCGCGCGACTTCGAAAATTTTTTGAATGCTAGCGCTGCTGCGTTTTGAGGTTAAGAAAATAAGGATTTCAGAAGAGGGGAGTACGTGTCCCCTTTTTTTTACCGTGTTGTATTTTAGGAAACGGCAATTGCGTTAATCTTCTACGTAAATAGTTGTATGCGCAAGTAATTTAGTTAAATAAAAACCTAGCTTTTATTAGCCGAACAGGTTACAATGGACGGATTCAAGCCAGAAAAAAGTTAATTTGCTGGCTCTATAATACGGTACTAACAACCCAGACATATTAACTTAGGAATAATAGGAGATTGCTCATGAAAATAAATGACCGAGTATATTTAGAACAATACTTTGGACAAAATTTTGACGCACAGGTAGCAGCAAACGCCGTGCTTGCCGCCTCTAAAGGGGTTTGTACCGGAACATTGGGAAAAACGCTCGACGAAGCATTAAGAAACTTGGTTGCTCCTAATGTTGAAATCACATTACCTGACATCAGAGCCGAATTTCTGCGTCGGATTACTGCACTAAAAGACACTGGAACATTATCAGAAGCAGTTTTTGTTGCAGCAAAAGATGCAGTTACAAAAGCGATCGAAGATTGTGATCCGGGTCTCTTGATGTTTAAAAAAGGTGTGAGGCATTTCTGTTCGGATGCAAGCGTGGCTACAGCAGGAACGCCTTTATTTTTAATTACCGCAAGAAATGCCATCATTCGAAACGAAGCAGTCTCACGTTTAGTGCAGCAAGGTTTGGAACGCCGATCTGTGGAGGGCAGGGAACTTTTTGATAGCTTTGTAAGGAAATTTCAGACATTATCGGATGCAGAGATAGTAGCAGCTGAAAATGCGCTCAATGCTTTTGATAATCATCGCCGCCCTCCCGCTTCTGATGCCATGATGCGAGAATTAAGTGAATTGGGTGTGGATGAAAAAAGCCATTACATTGAGACGCCCCAATATCTTTTCGGTTGTAAATTTGGGCAGTTAACCGCCTTTTTAAACAGAGAGATAGCGGCGCGGCGTAGAATGATTGAACTTGCCGGTGCCGGACAAAGCACTGGTCAAGCAGATCGTTCTGTTTGTACCAGTGTGATGAACTTGGCTACGCGCTATATCGTCCAAAATGATCCAAATACTCCAAATACCCCACATACTCCAAATGCTCCAAAAGCTTTGCAAGAGGCAGAACGAACACGGGGACGCGAATTGCAGTACAGGGAGAAAATAGCAGTCTTGGATCCCATCATTGATGCTTGGGAGAGGAACAATGCCGCATTATTTGATACGACTATACAGCAAATTCGAAAATATATTGATTCAGTAGCGGCGACAGCATTACAAAATATTGCGGATAAAAGCCGCCCTTTAAAGGACAATAGTATTCTAGAGAGTGTGATAATTAAATCTAAAAAGGTGACAGCGCTACAAAATATTGTGGATAAAAGCCGTCCTTTGCAGCCTCGCGGCTGGAGCGCTGTCCTTAGCACCCCGCAATGGGTAGAGTGTGTTTCTAACCTAAGCCCAGCCCTAAAAATAGAATTTACCCAGCTCAATCTTGCTACGATAAATCTGGCATTTAAGAGAGTGAGTAACACGGTAGTAACGCTTGCTGAAGGTGACGATATTCACCAGGCTATAAGCATACGAAATGGTAGAGTGGCGCTAAATGGACTTAATAATACTGTGATATCAACAGTAGTGCTTGTGTGGAAGGCAGTTCACGATCGCAAAACAGTAATAGGTGCCAAAGGTAAAGTATTGGCAGATTCAGCTGAGAACGCTGCTGAGATAGACCGCATTATCCAACAAAAAGAAATGAACTTCGTGCAGGCATTGTGGGAATTTCAAACAGAGTATGGAGCCGGTAAGGCATGTGGTCATGGTTCTTATAATAAAATTGTCGAAAGTCTTAACCTAACTGATCCGGATGTGAGAGTTGGCAATGATGTTGATACAAACTTCGAACAAATACTAGCGATTCTAGATGAAAAATTTGTCAAGGAATTAGTGCTTACAACCGCAGAAGCTTTCGACAAAGAAGCATTGTCTAGCGCTTGGGATTCAAAAACACCTTCTATAGGAGAACGCGCGTTAATCGACACCTTTAAAGCTGTATTACATGAGAAACTGATTGCGCAATTACCAACAGTTTTAGCAACGGAATTCTCAGATTTTCATCGAGCATTACAGTATCAGCAGGGCGCACTCGAAAACTTTGTTCTTCAAATGCTGATTCCAGCTATTGAAAAAAATATAGATCAACATCCTGTCACAGACGCACCTCCCGCAGAAGCGCAGCCTCTAGCGGAGGCATGGGTACGCCCATTTATTGAAGAAGAAACTTATGATCAAGCATTAAGGTTACAGAATCCTAACCTATCGGCTGCGAGAAAGAACGAAAACGCCTTGAAAGCAGTTTTCAAAAACCAAATAGCTCGCCGTCTGGAAAGAGTATTGCTTACTTCTGGGATGCCAGTTCACCGAACAAAGGAAGACAGCGATGATTTTGATGACGATGCTTCATGCTATGCGAACAGTTGGGCAGGAGAATTAGCAGCGTCAGCGCAAGATGAGAAATTTAACGCTGAGCAAGCAATAACCGCATTGGTCGACAAATATAAAAGAACTTACGTTGGAAACCTTCCTGCTGACAGCACCAAGCTTATAACCAGCTTAGTCACTGCATTTTCTAGTGCAGAGCAACGGGTACAAAAACGACATTCGCTGCGTTCGCGTGATGTAACTGGTTTTCTTGAGGGCCCAGATGCACAGAGACTGGAAAATGTTGGTACTGCAAAACCTTACGAGGCGCTTCATGTACCTCTATTACCCAGTGTATTTCCTTATAATCCCACAGATGACCAGCGTAAAAACTTTGGGCTTCCTAGTTTTAGTGTAGCCGCCACTATACAACAACCGCTGGAAGATCAGATTCCCAGTGGCGTTTTGGAACAGTTAAGCGCAAATGGCATGTCCGTTGCTAACTTGGAAATGTTTTTTTGTGTGCAAAATATGCCTTGGAACAATAGCGCATTTTTGCTTAGGCCGCACCCATGGCTCAAGCCAGATGCGCAGACAAATCAGGCAAACTACAATCACAGTAGTAACATCCAAGCAAGCATTTCGGATATTGGAGTGCGTT
Source organism: Gammaproteobacteria bacterium (assembly GCA_035576045.1). Lineage (GTDB taxonomy): Bacteria > Pseudomonadota > Gammaproteobacteria > UBA6186 > Azoamicaceae > CADEGZ01. The sequence continues at coordinate 29,436 of DATLWY010000009.1, forward strand.
TTCCCCAGCTAGGAGCGATTGATAAGGTGCGGGTTCATGCGGCTCGCGCTGGAAATGTTGTATATTCGGGAGAACCACAATTCGCAATTGAGGGTGCTCAGGATTTCAATAATACACATTGTTTTTATTCATTGTGCGTTGATGGCGCTACAAATCCAAAACGGGCAGCTCTCACCTTACACTGGCTGCTGAATGATGCTGATCACAAGCGAATCAGTGCGCTTTTGCAAAATACACCTACGTTGGAAGCGTTCAGTAAAAAAGTAGAGGCATTAGGGCAAGCTTTTACATTAAATACGCCGATTAACGGGATAAGCCCTGTTACAGCGCTTAATGCGATGTTACAAGGCGGTCAGCCACAAGCACAGCCATCGGCAAACCAGAAATATCGACTTTTCGGACAGCCTGCTAACCAATTCGCGCCAGTAGCAGCAGTAGTAGGCGGAAGAGAAGAGAAATTATCTGCAGAAGCTTCAGCCGCGCGAAATGCGCAGCAGTTAGGTGAGGCTAGAAGAGCAGTGCAGGGGATAGTACCCGTGGCGTTTCATTTTAATGCGCTAGCAGCACGGCCAGAAGGTAAAATAGCAGATGAAGCTGCTGCCCAAAGGCAAAGAGAACTCCAAAACGCTTTTGTAAGAGCAAGAGATGAAAGAGCCCGTGAAGAAGCAGCGGCGGCACGAGCACAATTAGAAGTTCAACAAGCGGCCGAACGGCGGCGGCAAGCGGCGCTCCAAGAGGAAGCCGCACGACGAGTACTGCAAGAAGCAGAAGCACGACGAGCGGAAGCGGCGCGTGTAGAAGCAAATGCACGGGCTGCCGCTGCACCGCCGCCTGCTCGGGGTCGTGATTTCGGATGAGGAGAGACGCGGGGATGGATAGGGGGAAAGAAGCCTAGGCTTCGAAACCCCTTGGGGTCGTGCGCACAGCTCTTAACGTTACCGGCAAGTAAGATCTGGCGCACATTTTTCTATAATTTAATTAAAACGAATATTTTAAACCCAAGCTATATATAACTGAATTTTTCAGCCTTAATTGAGCAGCAGGCGCTTCTTTGGCTCTAAGATTTTGAAACCTCTTAGTGTTTTCCCAATTAAAGAATGCTCTAACAGATAGGTTATCGAGTATAGCATATTGTATACCGGCTCCTAAACGCGTTATAACTTTATGTGCCACGAAAGTTCTTCTCCGATTATTAGTAGGAATAGGACCTACATCGTCAGCTAATCGATCATAAGTTAAATTAATTTTTGTTCTAGCAAACCCTATAGAACCGATAAGATCCAAACCACAAATGTCAGGTATGGGTAAAAAGCCATGAGCGGTTGTAGAGAAAGCAGAAACCTTTGAGGTGCTGTGCAAGTCTAGGAATACAGTTGGAGGGAGGGGTCGCGCGCTGCCCGCTACTACCTGGCCAGACGTTAATCGCACGTCTCGTTTCACCTTTTTCGAAGTGTTATACCCAAGTTCTAAACCAAAATACTCATTAAATCGGTTTCCAACAAAAAAGTTTGCTTGTGGTGACGTCTTCTTAAAAATATTACCGCCGAAGTCGTTTTCAAATGGCATATAGCGATATTGTGCATCTGCACCAACGTAAGGATTAAAGTTCGAGCACATCTCCGCCGTAACGGGTAGGCTAGCCGTTAGCAGCATGGCAGCTGCAACTTTGCTTATTTTTTGTTTCATGTAAATCTTCCCCTCATAATAAATGTACTTAATTTTCGGACGTTTTAATTATATATATAGATTGTGCATGTAAGGCAAGCGACACATAGTCAAGTTTGCTCCCCTGAGAGCCAAACCTTTGTAATTCAAATGTTCAAAAGGAAGATGAGTATATACAACAAAAGACTATTTTTATACCAGAATGCGTCTTTACTTAAGCTTAAAATTTGAAAAAAATTTATATTGACTAGGGTATCAATGTATAGATATAATGTGCTTGCTGACTAAATTGTAGCATAGCGAAATGAAATGAATAGCAATGTTAGAATAATTTAAAAACTTATTATTTAGGAGAGGGTATTATGCAACGAGAAGAAGATAGAAATGCTGAGCAAGAGCGAGCGCTTCAGAGATTTAAAGCTGAACAATTACGAAAAGAACAAGAAGAAGTGGATCGGATAATGGCCATGTTTTCAGCTACTGGGGATCTACCAGCAGAAGTTCTTGCTCAACAAGCTGAAGCTGAAGTTCAAGCTCATGCACGCAATGGGCAGCGCGTGAAAGTTTTGCCAAGAGTTGATGACGAAAACGCGCTGAATGCAGTAGCCCCAGAAGTAAAAGAGCAGGCAGAAGAGGATGTGCCACCGCCTCCGGCGCCTGCAGTTGTCCGTCAGGTAATGGATAGTGTTACAGCAACAGCACAGCAGACAATTATTGCTAGGCTTGAACAAGATAACCCAGAATTCCGGACATGGAAAGCAGGTATCGATCAGATGATGGTGGGTCATGACGCAGTACAACAACAGACAATTGCTGCTAGGCTCGAACAGACTGATCCAGTGTACCGAAAATGGAAGGCAGTTATTGATAAAATGATGCAGGATCATGAAGCGGGACAACAACGGGAAGTGCTTGCTCGGCTTGAACGGACGCCAGATTTCCAGAGACGAAAAGCTGAACGAGAAGAAAAAGAAGCAGCAGAGCTGAAACAGGCAATGGAATTATTTGCCGCTATGGAAACTCAAGAGGGAGGCAATAATGGAGTAGCTGTTGCAGATGTAGCAGTGTCCAAAGAAGTTATTGCTCAACAAGATGCCATTGCTCGCTGCGAGCACGCGAAAGCTTTACAAGCGGCAGCCAGAGCTGCTAGAGAGGAAGCAGCATTTGAAGAATTTAAAAAGGCAGCAAGAGCAGAAAAAGCTGCCAGAGATGAAGCAGAGTTAAAAAAAGCGCTTGAAGAAATTGCGAAACTTGAAGCTCCACAAGAACTTGATGAAAAGCATACAGATGAGAGTAGACGTCAACAAGAAGAACTCCTTGCTTGCTTAAAACCGTCAGAAGAAGAAACTGCTAGACGAATGAAAGCAAGGGAAGAAGCAAGACTGGAAAAAGACTTGGCGGTAGTATTAGAGGCCTCTAAGGTAGAGGCCCCACTGCGAAACCTTCGCCTAGATGCCCTTGCTAAACTTGCCCCTGCTTCTGTAGAGGACAAACCTAAAGCAGCATCTGAAGAACCTACTGTTCGTGTTGTTTTTTCTGGTTCAGCAAATGCGCTAGAGCTAAAGCCTCAACTGCCTGTGGCAAAGAGCGCTCCGGCGGTAGAAAAAAAAGGCGAAAGTGACGCAGCAAAAGCGGCACGAGAGGCTCGTTTAGCGGCTGTTGAAAAGCTGGCTAAACAAGCGAAAAAAACTGAAACTTCGCCCACTGGTCAAAGCCCAGTTGGAACTCAGGCAAGTACTGTGACTACAACTGCTACTTCGACGACAACGACTAAGACAGCTAAAAAATAAAATAATAACACCCAAAAAACGCCAGCAATAAACATTGCTGGCGTTACCTTAATTTTAAGGCATATTTCTAATACATTAATACATATCGATTGGATCAACATCCAACGACCATTTAACCGTATTTACAATACTATTGGATTCAATTTTAGGCACGAGCTTTTGCAGTAATTGCTGAAGAGTAGAACGCTTGGGAGATTGAAATAATAATTGTGCGCGGTATTTCCCAAGACGACGCTCCATAGGCGCTGCAATAGGGCCAGAAATAGTGAGTTTAGAAATGGCTTTTAGCAGGGCTTCTTTTTTGACAAAGCTTAAAAAAGCGAGCGCTTTTTCTAACACAACAGCTTCTGCGCGAATTAATACTTGATAACTATAAGGAGGCAGGTTTGTCATTTTACGTTCGGTTAAGAGACTACTGGAAAATTCAGAATAGCCTTTTTCTAATAATTGTTTCAGTAATGGGTGTTCAGGATGACAGGTTTGCAGAATAACGTGCCCGGGTCGTTCCGCACGACCCGATCGCCCTGCTACTTGTGTAATGAGCTGCCCCATTTTTTCAATACTGCGAAAATCTGTGCTAAATAAAGCGTGATCAATATCTAAAATCCCAACCAAGGTTACATTGGGGAAATGATGCCCTTTTGCAATCATTTGTGTGCCAATCAGTATATCGGCTTCTCCCGAGTGGATCAGATCAATCGCTTTTTTTAATTCTCCTTTTTTTCGGGTGGTGTCGCGGTCAATGCGAACAATCGACTGGGTTGGAAAATTTTCCTGTAATGCGGCCTCTAATCGCTCAGTACCCATCCCGACAGGTTTGGGATTTTTTGTTTTACAACAGGGACATGCTGTATACAGAGGTATTGTCAATTCGCAGTGATGACATTGTAG
>DATLWY010000010.1:0-8928 GCA_035576045.1 Gammaproteobacteria bacterium
AGGACATTGGTTGCCACTAACAGAAGAGGGCGGTGGATATTTTTATTGGGGTTTTTGAAAAATGAAAAAGCAAATATTATGCTTAAAGAATTAGAGGCATTAAAAGAATTGTCAGGGGATTTTTTGAGCCTTTTAGAAGATCACATACATTATGCAGTTAAAAAACTTAAATTATTAGAGGTGCTATATGAGCCGCGCCCCTAACCCTGTATCCAAAAAGAGTAAAATATTAAGTGCCGTGCATGAAACTGCTCAAGAATTGCATAGCATTGGATTAATTGATAAGAGAAAAATGGATAAGTATGATTTATTTTGTTTGAAAAAAGTCACTGCCTATACTCCAGATAAAATTAAAATCTTGCGCAGGCGTTATCATATTAGTCAGGCAGTTCTTGCAGCGATTATTAATATCAGTCCATCAACGGTACGTAAATGGGAAATAGGGGATAAGCATCCTAGTGGGCCTTCTCTGAAGTTGCTTAACATTCTGGATACAAAAGGCATTAATGTATTAGTGGCTTGATGTTCAAGTCAGAGATTTTTGACTGTGGCCAATTTGTGGCCATCAGTTGTGCATAGTTGTGCATTTTGGTACGAATGTAGCGGGCTTTGCGGTAAAAATTATTAATAAAATCAAATACTTAAAATATATAATTAGGATTGTGATTCCGGTGGTCGCGGGTTCAAGCCCCGTCGTTCGCCCCATCTTTATGCCATAAAAATCAACACGTTGCATTTTATTTCATCCAATTTGGCTTTCGATCACAGAACGCGCTATCTGATTACATATGACTAAGCAAACATCTCCATTTTTAACAAGCGTACTTGGCATAACAAATACCCTGAGGTGTGGTACTTCTGGAATTTTAATTTCCCAGTCCCAGCGCAATTTACACACTTCTTGTTTCCTGCAATCAGTATTAACAGCAAATAATGCCATGTTAAGTAGGTGTATCGGTAACTCTTTTCACTGGACTTGGATTTCCTGAAAATCTTTCAGGTTTTTGACATACATCATGCCTGCCCATCTTTTTGGGGTTGCTGGGCTGATATAAGAACGGATAGTGGATAATGTGCGGCCTATTTATCAAATTCATTGCAAAAATCTTCTATTTGGCAGAAAATAGCGGTTAGCTGATGCGTAACATTTATGGTTGAAATTCTTATTTACTTAAAAAATTTAATATGTTATTGCAACCGCCTTCTTCCTTTCAACCCATAATTGGGGTTCAATTAAGGTCGAGGAATGTTCAGAAAAAAGTCTCGTGATATTTGTTGAGCGACAGCAAGCCACGCTCATGGAAATCGCATAGCTTGTTAATGATATAGACTTGACGTATCTATGAAAAAGGGGACCGCGTGAAAAAATTTTCAACTACTGTTTATGTAATTGAAGATGATTTAGGAATGTCTCAATCATTAGAATGGCCTTTGATGGGCGTTCATCTAAAACTGTGGAATCACACCGAGCACACCTAATGCAAAAAATGGAAGCAAAAAATTTAGCACATCTGATAAAGATGCATTATCTCTTGGAAGGAATTGAAACAAAAAATTAATGTTAAATCCATTGTAAATATTCAGCGATAAGCCTTTGCCTAATAGTAAACCTTCATTATTAAAAGAAATCGGAAAATTTGAAAATTGCAGGAAAGATGCAAATTGCGCGGCAGCTTTAGAGCCTCTATTTTATTCGTTGCCCAAATCATATTATTTAGTGCGTCCCCACGGTTGTAGGGGCATTATACTTGAGCTATGTTTAACAATCTCTTCGTCTGGTAGCAAACTTACAGGAATTGCTTCAACAGACCGCAAAGAACCTGCTTTACTTAGAAGTGCTTCCGGGTTCGCTAATACTATACGTGTTTCATTAGCAGGGTGCTCTACGATTCTCTACTATCTTTTTTTTGGTCATTCGACTTTAGCTCTTGTGCTTTTGTTCGGTTTCGGTGTCAGTGGCACTTTGTAAAAGGACGTGCGTCAAATTACCTTCTTGCTGCTGCTTTTGTCTCACGCTCACTTTGAAGTTGCTCTATATGCGTATTCGGCCAACTGAGCGTCGAGCCGAGCGATAGTCAGGGCATCTTCAAGTGTTTGCCTTCTAAGCTCACTATTTTCTGTATATATTTCTTAGCGCCGCATAATAGCACTAGACACTGCATCATTAAAGTCGGAGAAAGGAACCCTAGATCGAATGCTATTTAAATTTTAACGAATACCTGATTCACAATCCCTTATCTACCTTTTGCCTCCGTGTAGGAGGAAGCTCAATGATTGAGGCAAGTATTCAAGAGAATGATATTTTAGTGGTTGGTAATTCAATTGAACCGACGGATGGGAAAATTGTGATTGCTTGTTTAAATTCAGAGCTAACCGTGAAGTGTTTAAAATTAAAACAAGGAAAAATGCAATTAATCCCTGAAAATTCTGCTTATTTTCCTATTAAAATTACTGCAGAAATGGATTTTAAAATTCTCGGCATTGCCATACATGTTATTCATTCTATTTAAAAAATACTATTTTTGTATTTAAATTGTAATGACCCCATCACTCTACAGGAAAAAAGAAATGGCGCTGATTTTTTAATTTTTTTAATATGAGTAATCATTCGATCGATTAATTTCTGCAGACTACTGTATTGCATTGATTTTTATACTAAATTAGTCGCGTCCGTCAAAATAAGCTTCCCAATAAGCCCTATAGATAATTTCTTCTGGGCTAGTTTCAAAGTAACTTAAAAGTTTAGGATCTCTTCTTGTTTTGACGATGGTTCTTCCCGGACAAGCGTAATGCAATGTAGCGTTTACATAACCATATATATTTTGGTGCGTCGTCATTTTGCGATCCTCCAAATTAAGACTCTAGCGAGAGCGTATAGCTTGAACAAAAGAAAAAGGCTTCCCTCTCTCTGTAACAAGTATGATATTCCTATTGTCGGAAAAGAAATGTGTGAATTAGTTGGGAATTGTTGTGAGCGATTGTCCTTTGGTTATTTTTAGTGATTGGCGCGCGAGATGAATTCGTCAAAGGTCGGACAATTGACTTGTGTTAATGGTTAGTCATTTTATAACAATCGGGGTTATCATGCTAGGTGATTTCATTTACTATTATGCTTTCAGTTATCTTAAGTCATTCTTATTCCCAGGGAATAATGCATGTAGCACATGTTCTCTGAGAGCTTTAAGACAGGCTGTCTCAATATCCACAGCCGTAAGCTTTTTGGCCTCATTTTCAATGACAATCATAAATTTTCCTGACTTTTCTTGCCTGCAACAAACAATAGGCGAATTATCTACAGTTAAAATAACAGATTCAAATGGTGTGCCAGCGTCCCCTTTGGCAGAAGCAATTAATCTATGCAGCACCTTGGGCGCCGGTAAAAATCCAATTTCCTTTATGCTTTGTTGAATATAAAAGGCTTCTGTTTTTATGCGTGCACGGCTTTCTGCTCCTTTTAATAATAATGATACGGTATAGGCAGCCTTTATTGGAATATCTATCTTGGTTTGAAAAAGTTCGGCAATCCACTCAAGTTCAAATATTTCCGCAGCGTGAATCATTTTAGAAATGGTTCCTTGTGAGAGCCCCATGGTTTCAGCCATTTCGGTTTGGTTTTTGAAGTACCCGGACTTCATTTGTTGTGCAAAAGAAAATGCTCTTTCAAAGTCAGAAATGTCTTTTGAATTAGCATTTTCAGAATGCATTAAGATCATACAGCTCTTATCATCCAGATCGGTAATACGTGCCACAACATGTTGATTAGGGATTTCAGCACACGCGAAAGCTCTACGAACGCCATAAATGATTTCATAATCCGCATCGGGATCTCCTGAGAGCGCTCTAACCAAAATGGGCTCTAGCTGACCGTCCCGTTGTAGAGAGTGAATTAAATCCGCACAACGCTCTCTGGTTAACCAAGCACCGTCTCGATTGTGATAGCGCCAAGGTTTACATCGCTTAGGATCGATGTCAACGAGCAGAGTAGGATGTGTTCTTTCTTTTAAATGAGAGGTAAGATCCATGGCAATGTTTTCAGAATGATTAAAATCATCAAAACTTCCTCGTTTTTCCATAAGTATTCTTCCCTAGGCCTTTTAAACGCCTCTAAATTTTCCCTTTTTAAATATTCCGCGATAACACTCAAATGCAACATTAATCGCTTATGACTATAAATTCAAGTTAAAAATAGAAACACATTTGGTGGCATATTATTTTAGTAAAGAATCGGTCTTTATTCCCTTTTGCTATTAACAAATAGCCAAAAAATTTTTAAAAAAGACAAATATTTTCTAGTTGCTGAAATAAAAAAGACAAAAATTAAAAATTTTTATACTGGTTAGAGCACCTAATACTCGTTATAACGCCGATTGTCCCACACCCGTATTTATGGATTTGATGCTCAAGGCGAATTTTGAGTTGAGTTACGAAGTAAAAGCTGTGTAAACCATCAAAGGGGATGAGCCTCCTCAACTGTCTTGTTTCTAATTCTGTGAGGGTGTAACATTTAAGATTAGATTAATAAGGGCCGTTAGCTCAGTTGGTAGAGCAGCTGACTCTTAATCAGCGGGTCGTTGGTTCGATCCCAACACGGCCCACCAAAAAACCCAACAAAATCAAACATTTATAACTAACTATTTTACAATCCAGTAGACTAGCAAAAATACTTTCGTAATTTTTACGGGTCCTGGAATTAGTGTCCATACAGTAGGTCATAATGCCACCTCATGGGTTTCTTGCTGATTTTGAGGCACCAATTTCAGATTATTTGAGCGCCGCAGCAGAGTGAGTATTACTCCACTGGGACATTCGCCACAAATCTTGTTGGCCGCCGCATAAAGGTTTTGTAGCTCAGCTGACGAATAATGCGTTGTAATCTTCCCTGAGCGATGTCCTAATAGATCTTGTCGATCCTCAAAGCTGACACCAACCGATCGCAATCTGCGACCAAAAGTATGTTTTAGATCATGTACTCGTACACTTTCTAAATTTACTCTTTTTCTAGCATTTCGCCACGCTGTTGCATTCATCCTCGCAACGGGTTTGCCTCTATAGCTAAAAACATGTGTTGCATGTTGCTTTCGCACATTCTCGACAGCAGAACGAGCCATACTGTTACAAACCACTAAGCGATCGTCTCCATTTTTAACCAGCTCGCTTGGAACAATAAACACTATGAGATGTGGCAATTCTGGAACTTTAATTTCCCAATCCCACTGTAATCGACAGATCTCTTGTTCTCGGCACCCTGTGTTAACAGCAAACAACGCCATTTTTTCCAAGTGTGCCGGCAACTCTTTAAAGAGTCTTGTTTGTTCCTCCCAGCTCAACGGATAAGGTTTACGCAGATCAGGTTCTGGTAATAGCTTGATTTTAGGCGCGTGCGCCAACCAAGTTAGTCCATGCTCATCCATCCATTCACTGGACGCCAAGTTTAGGATCCGTCGTACAACTTTCAACCCATGGTTAATAGTTCGCATTTTGACTCCATCTTGACGTCGGGCATTCATAAATGTTTGCAGTGATCCTATATGGATAGATTCAAGTGACAGTTTTCCAATGTATTTTACCAGCAATCTCAAATGAGCTGCGTCATCACGCAAACTGCGTTTGTGTTGGTTTTCCCTTAGAAATTTTATTGCTGCCTCCTGAAAGACCCGTTTAGGCCTTACACCATAGACGCTGGCCTGCCTTATTTCTTCAAGACGCCTGGCTAAGTACTTCTCGGCTTCTTCAAGCTCGCTAGTGCCAGTGCTTTCGCAAATTCGGCGTCCAAAGACTGTTTTGTCAATTTGCCAATATTCTCCCCGTTTGAAGAGACCTGGCATTCGTTTTCGTCCCATATTTCTATCCTCCGAAGGTTAGATGCCGCGGGACGACCACTACGCTGCTTATAATGCTCCGCCCAAGCGTCCAAATCAAGTCTGTCAAACGCAATTCCTTGTCTTCCAATAGGAATGACGGTGAGATAGGGTCTGACCTCACTGTTAAAACGATGCCTATCCATCCCTAAGTAGGTCGGAGCATCCCTAAACCTAATAAGTCTTGGCAGTAACTGCATGAGCTACCTCCGTGTTGCGCAATTCTTCTCTAACAATATTGATCTTCTGAGGTGCTCTAATGCCAATACGCGTAGCGCCGTTAACATTGCCTAATACAGTGACTTGAATGTTGTCGCCAATCCAAACAGATTCTCCTGCGTGCCGTTGTAATACCAACATTTTTAATTGCTCCTATTCTATAAAATACCGATTTGTTGTTTTGTACACATTGGTAAACACCTAAATTTTTGTGAAGCACTCTCTTGCCCTAAAGCAGGTTGTTGTAATATCTACCGCAGACTTACATGTATTCTGCGAGGATAATTTAGTATTGTTAGCATATTTTTTATATGTTTTGTTTTTTAAACGCACTTTCTTTTCGTTAAGCAGTGCACTTTTGGTGCTTTCGGATTGCAATCCATACAAGTGTTTTTTAGCCGTCACAGTGTCACGAATAGACATAGTTTTTCTCCTTGAATCATTAACAACAGCTTGCAACAAGCTAATCTTCATCGCTATAAAATCTATAATAACCAAACTATTTTGAGCATTGCTACCCTCAAAAGTAAGGTTGGTCGCCCTTAAAACCCAGTTTTTTTAGATAAAATTTAAGATTTTTCGCGTCGTAAGCCAAAAGTATTGTCAGTGTATTTTCCATTAACTTGAATGGCATGTTTTGGTATTGTCATGCATGTATCGTTTTTTTAATTACAAAGTAATAACCTGTTGAGGCACTGGAAGTCGTGTAATTGCCACATTCGTTTTAGTAGGAATGTGCTGTAAATCGACGACCTACATTAATGTTAATTTCCCTTGCAAACAAATTTCCTGAATCCCACGATAAATATCCATCCTGTTGAACCAAAAATTTTAGTAAAAATCCCCCTTTTCCTCTTTCAGAATGGTGCCCGGGCACCACTTAATGCATGTTTATAGCCGCATTTTTTCGCGGTGGTATTCAATTATATTTGATTTTACAAACACTTGCCGCAATTAAAAAAAAGGTACAAATGAATCGTTTTTTTTCAGTACGATGACAGAAGTATTCAATGTTTGTGATGGATTAGGGAACGTCATAGATCAACTCTAAGCATAATTGCTATCGGAGAGACAGGATGTTTAAGCATTTAAAGAAAAAAATAGTCCATAAGGCTTTGATGGACGGTATTCGTCTTTATAAAACGATAGAAAATTTTGTTAAGGCAGTAAACGAATTTAAGCGATCGCAATGTGAGGATGGGGAAATGCTTGAGGAAGATGACGAATTAACGGTATCAAGAGTGAAGAATTATCTAAATCGAAAGGATAATATTCCGTTTGACGATGCTGTAGCGATGTCCTACGTCACAAAAATTAATCTTAAATGCTTCGCACCCGGTAAACCAATGAATAAGATGATGAATAAGATGCTTGCAATGCTGAATAAAAATTCGCCGTTGTTAAAGCTTCCAGTTAAAAGCATTTTAAGGCAAACCCCAGAATGTTTAGGAGAAATTAAAGAAGACCGTCCCGTCATTATTGGCACAGATAGTGTGACAATTACGGGATCAGAAAGAGTTGAAGTGTATAAAGCTTCCCAGATTGAACACATTTTAGTGGCATGTATCGATTTGGAATCTCTTTATTTAGGCATGCAAACCATTGAAAACATCGGTGGTCACTTTTTAAAGGCCGAGCTTGGCGCCATTGGATTGCGCATAGAACAGCTACTTCGCACCGGCCAGTGGTGTTCAGACTTCATCATTGAAGGCAGAATAGAAGATTATATTGCCAAAATCCTTGGTTTTGGCAGCAGAGACACTTATCGTCGTATTAAACAAATTTGTTTGCAAAGAAACTTAGAATTAATAGAAGCAGTTAATGATGAATGTATTTCTATTAAAGCAGGAGCAAAGATTGCGGAACTTCCAGTCGCTCAACAATTAATTACCCTTCAATTGCAACAGAAAAAAAACAGTAAATGCAAGCTAAACCCTAACACAAAACACGTTTGCCTCAATGAAATACCCGGGAGAAATAGAGAAAGTGTTTCATTGATGCAAACCACGGGCTCATTTTAAAAACAATGTTCACTCAACAAGAGGAGTAGGATAATGGCGAGAATTCGCAGTGTAAAACCAGAATTATTTACGCATGAAGGCTTATTTGAAGCAGAGAGTGACTATAAATTGCCGTTACGACTGACGTTTATCGCGTTATTTACCCAATGTGATCAATGGGGGCGGTTTTGTTGGCAGCCCAAACGCCTAAAATTGAGTATTTTACCGTACGATGAGGTCGATATTGTACAGGTATTCGATGCATTAGCGATGCGGGGTTTTATAGAAAAATATGAGGTACAAGGGAATTGGTATGGTCGCATTCCCTCTTGGGCAAATCATCAAAGAATTACGAGTCCTGAGCACCCCAGCGGTATTCCGTCCCCGGAGGGATTTGTTCCCAATAAGTCAACTAGAAGAAATAATTCAAAGAATCAGAAAAAAATCCCACTCGCAAGTCTACATGAAACGTTGCATTCCGCTATTTCTTTAGATGAAGTGTTACCGACTGCTATTCCAGCCGAGATAATGCCGTCACCCAGAGCACCTACAGAAAATGAACAGGAAGGTAATACGCTAAGAAATGATCACAATCTTATATATAAGGAAAATGTACGGCTGCGTAACGCAATAGGCGCAGAATGTAACTTTATAGATACGAAAGATGTACTGGTGTGTAACAGCGTAGATGCTGAATGTAATGAAGATGTACTTGTATGTAACCCAATACCTACCGAAGATGCACTTGTATGTAACTCAGCATGTATCGAAGATGTACTTGTGTGTAACTCAGTAGGTGTTGCGTCTGAAAACGAAAGAATTTACTGCATGAGGAATAGGGAATATGGAAA
>DATLWY010000011.1:0-7969 GCA_035576045.1 Gammaproteobacteria bacterium
TTGGCTGCGGTTGCTTGGCAAAAGAGGCACATGGGCAGTACTTCTACAAAGCCTACCCGTTCAGGCATTGAGTTCGGGAAACAGAGCAACATAGGATTTTCAGGTGAAGCCGCAAACGAGGGCGTGCCAAGAGAGAAAGAATTTAAGTTGATGCAAAATCATGTGAAGAGGGTGGGACAGCGGACAGAAGAGCAGGAAGATCGAAAAATGTTGGAAGAAAGATTGGCCCAACAGGAGGCGGAGCTTATCGCTTTTAGACCGCAAGGTGCTATTGTTTTACAAAGATAAAAATTTAAACTTTATCTCTGATGCTCCGTATTTAGCAGATGGTTTTGTCCAGAGGGCTGTATAAACGCTGCGTGAGATCCGCGGGTTTGAGTACGCCACTCCTCGCCATAACACGCCAGATCGTAGTGGCCGGCGCGACAAAAAATGTAATGAAATCAAGGTGCTAAAATTCGCCTGTCGGACTCATTATCATCCGCACCTCGCGGTTTTTAGTGCTGCTCTGAATTGGGCTATGGGGTTACAGCTTTCTAATTTTTGTCCTCTTCATTACTTTTAACTAAAGGCTAGCTGCAGTATAATGAAAAGCTTGAAATTTAAAATAGGCAGGACTGATTTTTATGTTTATTTAAATAAATCGCGAGTGTGTAGATCCATATTAAATTATTAATATTTTTCTAAAGCCCCTGCTTGATCTATATGCGACATGCTATTCGTTATCCGGAGAAAAAATTGTTATTTAGTAAAATGAAAATTCTTATTGAAAAGGAATTTGAGAATTTGGTAGAAGCAGGGCGAAAGAAAAGCGAAGCGCACTATTTTCGTTTAGGTCATTTAAATTATGGTTTTAGTTCGGCATACTTAAAAGCTGTATGCCAAAATATACTTGATTCTGTGCTTGAAATTGAAAACCAGTTAAAAAGTCTAATGCACAAGTACGGCTTGCAAGAGAAATCGGCGTTCGCAAAAATTAAAAGAGAACTTGATAGTAATCGTAATAAACTATATTCCAAAGCAAATCTTCTTTTTGAAACCCATTTTAAACCATATAGTGATAAAGGAAAATTTTACGATGAAATTAAAGGAAAGTTTATCAGTGAGCTTTCAGGTGTTAACTATAAATCTAATATAGAGCTAAATTCAATTTTGCTTGAGCTGCAACAAAATAAAAATATTTTTTTTAGGATTCGGAAATGGTGTTTAGATCACATGCTGGCATTTCTATCAATTATAGTCGGGATTCTTTCGTTGATATTGCAAATCTAATTTAAAAAATGAAAGAATTTTGTACGTGAGGGCTTAAAAAGCTTTGCTGACAAGCAGCTTTTGGGTTATACCAATTAGGGAAACGGCGCAAATTTAAAGATCAAACCAACAGTTCTATGTTTAAGTGTGCATCGCCGTTAGGCAAGGCCTGCTTGCAAGGGGGACAGCTATAAAAACTCAGTACTCATTGATATCAAACGTTTGAACGGGCGCTTTTTTTCATCGTATATTGGAAAGGGTAAGTGTGCCGAATGTTTGAATGAGAGTAGAACACACAAACGAGCAAGCAAGCATTTTATTTGGTTATACCTGTGGTTATACCAAAAAATTAATTTTACGTAATTAGAAGAGGTAAATTTTTGTAAGTTATTGATTTTTATGGTGCCCCGGGGCGGATTTGAACCGCCGACCTGTCCCTTAGGAGGGGACCGCGCTATCCACTGTGCCACCGGAGCTTGTAGCACTTTAATTGAGGTATTCGTAAATCCCAACAATCAGGAGCCCAGTGGTACCCACAATGAGCATCCACTGTAATAAACTCAGGCCAAATTTGTAATATTGATGTAAATTCATTTCTTTTGTCATATTTCACTCCTGTTGTCTTGATACGTTGTTTTAAAGGAGCCGGAGGAGGCCTTAGCCCTTTGGCTTTTGAGCAACGACCGCAGCCCATTTCCAAAAAACATTGTACTTCAGTGCACCTGTGCACACAAATTTTGCTTTTTAACCTCTCGCTTATTATTGCTTTTTTAAATAAAAATTAACAGGAAAGGTTGGTTAAAATTATTCACAAATAGCCTATATAAGTTAGCATCATGAATTTACCGGCTTATGGAATATTTTGAGCGCATAACCTTAGATTACATCTAATTGTAATTCCGCGTTTGTTTGTAGCGGTTCCTTGGGAAGAATAAATTTCCTTATTATACCTACGATTAAATAGAAGAATGGGATATTACAAATAGTTATAAACAGCTTGTAAGAATAAGCATTCATTATAACGGCCCACATTTGTTCTCTTGGATATATTCCCAACATCGTTAATAAACTAATTGCGACGACGCTGTCTACGAGTAAAGATATTGCTGTACTACCGTTGTTTCTAAGCCACAGCGCTTTACCATTAGTTAATTTTTTAAGCCACAGGTATAAGGTGATGTCTACGAGTTGCGCTGTATAAGTGGTAAAAAGGACAATGACAAAAGCTAACCCATATGATCCAAACACATTATGAAAAGTAGCAACATCTACTGTAGACCATTGAGTAGCTTCTAGCGAGTCCATACCGCTAACGATTAATGCGACAACTATGTTAACGCCAATTGCGGCTCTTACACAAAAACTTGCTTTCTGTCTATCATAAAATTCGGCAAGCACATCAGTTAATATAAACATCAAAGGTGTTATTAGGACAGCAACAGAAAGCGTGAAAGTATGAAATGGTAATGCGGGTAAATAAACAATTTTCTTGTAAGTCAAAGTACAAGTTATTAGAAGTGCAGAAAATAAAGTACATAATATAGTATATAATTTGTCGGCTGCGGGCATTTTTTCACTCTGTTTCTGATTGCTGATAGTCTTGTTTGCAGCGCTATCCATGTTCGCAGACTCCTCTAGAATTGCATTAGGTCTTAACTACACTCTTTGCCTCTCAGGCATATTCTATCATTACCTTAGCCCTAGTCAATTGTTTTTTTGATGAACATCTCGATTACACAGGTATTTATCGCTTCTCTTTTCGGTAAAATAAGAGTTATGATTGTTTAGCTTTGAAGTTAAACAAAGCGGAAAGGGAGGCGATTTTTGGAGAAATGCCTTTTGAAATCCCCCACCAAAGTTGTTTTTAATTATGGATGGTAAGCTAATGAACACAAGAAATAAATTTGTTATTTCCCATAATAATTCTAGAAGATTATGCGTAATGGTTTTTAAAATACTAAATTGTAATGCATTATGGAACATGAAATTGGGAGGTGATTCGTCAAATGTAGTAGTAACTGACAACTGCCTATTAATGCCCTACTTAGATAAAAAATATTATTTACAAGATCCTACCTTTGACGTTAAACCCAACCAGGATGAATCCAACTGGAAAATAACGCTGGGAACAGATTCTGAAGCCTTCAGAAAAAATGGATTTTTACATGATTTATACAAAATGTGTAATATGGAAGAATATGTATCTATTGAAAAAAAAGTGAGTCAGAGCATTATTGCTTGAAGTTCTTTAGGAAAAATAATCGATTTTATTTTATGAGTCAATTAACAAAAAATATGCCAATAATAAAAAATTTTCTTAATAGCATGGTTGAAAAATGTCAGCAGAAGCTACATGAGGAAAAGTGTAGCATTCGTTTAACAGATTTAAAAGGGCATTAAGGATTTATATATGTTAGAAGATGATTTTTTTCTAGGAACAAAGTTATATCAAAAGAAATTTACTGAGCTTTGTAAGCCGATAACAGATTATATGGGCATTGTGAGTGCACATTATATAAACGTCGACAAACATGGCAAGGCATTGACTATTTATTCTCTTGATAAATGGGGAGAAAGAGTTTTAGAAAAACAATATTACAAAGTAGAAACAGGCATGGTACATCCCGATAATATAAACAATGGCTTTGCGCTTTGTAATGCAAGTGATAATGAAGAATATAAAAATACACTTCTTTATGATGGTTCAGTACACTCGAATTGGTGGCATGCTTTTGTTCACATAGAAAAAAGGCCAGACAACAGTGGTTATACCGGTCTTGGTTTTGCAACAACTAAAGATAATTATAAAATACACAACATATTAATGAATGAACTTTCAATAATTAAAAATTTTATTAAAAGTTTAGATGAGAATCTAATGTCTGTGATAGGTAAAGATTTAGAAGATCATAAAATGGATCTCGCTGCAATCAAAGGAGATGCGTTTTATTCCCAAAAAGGGGTGGTGTTTAACCAGGAAGCTAAAAATAAACATAAAATAGGCTTATTAAAAAAGCTGGGTTTAATAACGGGTGAAGATTTTTTAAAGATGCCTACCCTTTCGCCACAAGAAGTTAATTGCTTAAGAATATACATGATCGATCAAAGCATAAAACAGGTAGCCAGAGATTTAAATTTGGGGTTAACGACTGTAACGAGTTACATAGAAAACGTAAAAAATAAACTTAATTGTCACACTAAACAGGAATTATTAGAAAAAGCGAATATTTTAGAAGCTTTAGGTTATATTTAAATGCCGCTGTCTAATTATCTATTTTAGTTGTTTCCTCTGAAAAGCCATAGCTAATCCACCTAAAACCTCTTTCTCGGTTATTTGTCGGATATCTATCCCTATTTCTTCTTGTTTACAATTCATCCGCTGAACACAATCAGCAATATTTGTATTCACAGAAATAAGGAGCGCTGCATGCCGTTATCAAACAATACTGAAACTAAAGACACTAAAGAAGCTTTGGATAAATCTTTCGCTAACATCCGATTTGTGGTAAATCCGTTGGAAGGATTAAAAACACTCGAGATAAAACCAAATGAACCCATTTTATTCGTTGGAGTTGTTCATGGTAATGAAAAAGGTATTTTAAACAAACAATGGATACCGCTGTTTTTGCAACCCGAGCCAAAAATCTCTCTTGATCATAAAATGCCCGATGAACAAGCGGATGCTGTGTCTAAAAAATCAAACACTTCAGCTTGTTTCGATACAAAAACCATTGCAAATTTTATTCATAGAAGTGCCCAACAAAACAAATTTGTCCCCTTCGTGTTACCCACACCAGGCCTAACCTTAGGTAAAAAATTAACGCTGTGCATTCCGATTCTCGGTGGAGAATGTCAGTTAGTCTTTACACCAGAGGGGAATGTGTGGATTAACCGCGTTCCGGATGGTCTTGATTTAACAATAGAGACACTCGGTTCGATTAAAACAGGCGCTGATTTGTTGTGCGGCACGGTTTGCTTATCCGCTAAGGATATTCTAAATGCGCATTCATTCATAGCAGAAACCCTAGTCATAAGAACCGATCAAGTTCCTGAATTAGGCCCACAATCGGTTACGCATAAACCATCACGTTATTCATTCCGTAACCGAGGGCATATCATTACAACAAAAGGTGATTTTACCTTTAGAGGAGAAGGATTTTCTCATACAGCTGGCACGCTTACGACCAATCAAAATATCGTGATTACGGCAATTAACATTAACCTTCAAGCCCAAACGGTTGCTGGCCAAAATATCACATTACATCAGGGCGGTGGAGACTGTGTTGTCAGCGATAAGGTAAAAGCAGCGGGGGAATTAGGCTTTTATTTGCCGGAAGGTATCACTATTACAGGAGCGCGTACAGTGTCTGGCTCTTTACGCTACGTATTGTCGCCTTCCGCAACAAAACCGCTCTTATTTTTGGCTGATCAAACTGCAGAATCGGGTTATGTGAGCATTGAGACACCCGCCCCGCTGATTATTGGGGACAATGAACATTCTGTTACATTGAAATCACGAAAGCCCTTACAATTAAAGTGTCAAGGTTTGGATTTACATAAAGGCCGGTTATTGTCTGTAGAAGGCATGCGGCTTAAGGCGACAATAAACATTGTGTTGGGTAGAGAAAATGCCGCACAAGCAGCCATACAGTGTCTGGGTTCTATTGAAATGGATGCCAATGATATCAGGTGGAATCAACTGGAAATGATATGTGGTGGGGATTTCCATGCTAAAGGAAACGGCAATTTAACCAATACGAGTAGCCAAGTACACGTCAAAGGTAATGCAATCTGGGCAATGCCAACAAGACATCAATTGTTGGTACAACAGAATGCCACCCATGCCGCGGCCTTAACAAAACCTTCGACTGTTATTATTGAAGGAAAGTTAAGCATTGGGAACAATGCATTAGATATATTTGCCAGTCAAATATCGTGTAGTGCATTTGACGAGGTTGAGGCAAAAAGCTTGAAAGATACAAGCTTTATACCCTTCACAACTGTTATGGTACGTCGTAAGATAGGCGAGGACAGAATAAAACACAGGTTTCATAGCGATGATGTCCATGAAAAGTTTGCAGATTTTCCTACCGTTGTTTTCGGCACGCCGATTAATGCGGCCTTTAGTGTAGGCTCGGAGGTAAAGGCTTCAATTCCCACTTTCGATATTTCGGGTATTTTTTCCGCCATTAGCCTCGAAATAGAGGGGATACAGCAAGGGCTTATGGGACAATTTGATGCACGCGTCAGCTTAGCCCCGATGGTTTTCAAGCCTTTCAAGGGGCAAGTTTCACTGCTTAATTATTTTGAGCCCACATCTTTGTATGAAATTTCGCCGGGTGGAGAAACGCTCTTTAAATCGGTGCTTCCTGTGAGTAATCTCACGCCAGCGCTATCTCGAATGCTTTTAAGAGCGGACGGGACACTGGGCCACTCGCCTTGCCATGTCAAACGATTATTTCCCCGAGAACAAGAAGCGTACCTTTTAACAAAAGCGATGCTGGGAGAATTTGGTCGCGGATTTTTAAACAAAGCGGCAAACACCCCGCAAAGCATGATGGAATATCTGGAAGCCAATACGCTTCGTTATAGTCAAACGAATCAAAAGCTCGTTACTGTACAAAGCCCAGCGGTGCTTAGTATTGACGCACATGCAAAAGCCAATGGTTTGAGTTTGGTAAAAGAAAATGGCATGAGCACAGCACTATCCATAGCAGAAAACTCCATTCCAGAACCCTGTATTGTCGATACCCTCGAGACAGTGATTTTGGCAGATGGTCATTCTGAAGAAGTTTTATCCTCTGTTGCGCTTTTCCCAAAGCATTACGATAATAGACGCTTAAGAGACAGCGCGGGTTGTATGTTTGCGCTAGGCGATATTACATTTTCGGGTGTTCCTGGAAGTGAATTACACAGTCGAGCCAACATAGACGCAAAAGGATTAGTGACTTATCGAGGTGTAGGAACCGTCAGTCGTACACAAAACACCTGGACACATTCTGAGATGATTACGCATGAAAGCAACCGAAAAAATCTGCTAGGTAAAAACGAAACCACAGTGAGCTTTCAACAAGTGGCTATGACAGAATCGCAACCGGGAAATGAAATGGTTGCGGGGCGAGGCGTGCGTTACATTGATGTGAATAATATTTATCTCAGCGGAGCCAGGGACCAATTGGGGCCAGAAGGATTAGTTGTAGAGAATGCAGATTCGTTTGTGGATGCGGCAATCGTTCGAAACAAAATAGGCTCTACAGTTGCAGTCAACCAAAAAGGATTTATGGGCGTAGGCGGCACTTCAACGCGCGTAACCCCTGTTTTGCAAGAGGCCATTGGCAGTGATATTGCAACAGAGGGGCCTGTTAGTATTCAAGCACGGTATGGGCAATTCGACGCGACTCACTTTAGAGGAGCCGCGGGTGAGGAGCCAAAAAAAGAATTTGAGATTTCGGAATTGCATTTTCATGAATTATTACACGCGATAGAGGCAAACAATAGCGCAAGTGAAGCATTGTTGCTGTCAGAATTAAAGGTGCAAGCAAGAACAGCAAAACGCAAATCGAGACAAAGCACAACACTGTTGTTAATTTCATTACCGGTAAGTTATTACACGGGGGGATTAATTGGTAGCTATTTGGAATCGATTATGGGTGTTACGATGAGTGCAACCGTTGTGAATGGGGTTGTTGTTGCGGAGGCAACGGCCACTGCCGCGCAA
>DATLWY010000012.1:0-9754 GCA_035576045.1 Gammaproteobacteria bacterium
CCTTGTTTCCGTTCAAAATCAATGCTCCAAAACCAAGCCCGCTGCCGCTTATATTAATTTTAATAGCGTGCCGGTGATCACCAATAATCAATTAACCATTACAAATGGTCAACCGCTTATTTTGACTTCTACAGAATTGAGTGCTACTGACCAAGAGACCCCTTTGGTAAATTTAGGGTTCACTCTCACGGGGGTGGAACATGGGTATTTTGACACGATAACCTTGCCTGGAACGTCTATTACGGTATTTTCCCAGCAAATGGTCTTCAATGGCGCTATTCGTTTTGTACCAGAGAATGACTTCTTGTTGCCCGCCTATAATGTCAGTGTCAGCGATGGCGTATTGTGGGGTGGCCCACAAGCGGCGCTTGTAAGACTAAACACGCCTCCTGCTAACACTTTCCCGACCATAGCTGAAAGCTCCAATACGGTACGGAATGCCATTATTGGCGGTGCCTTGAGCGGTCTGATAGGATTCGGCTTTTTTGTTTTCAAGTTTTGTTTAAGTAAACGGATGAACGGTGCTCTAAAAAATATACTCGTCGTTGGGAGTTCTACCGTAGAACAAGAACAAGAAGAATGGAAACGAGAAACTTTATTACCCGTGGTCAAAGAAGTTTTTAATCGTTTCAAAACGACGAGCCTTATTGGATATCGAAATGAAACCAACACTAAATCATACTTAAAGGGCGTTGAATTAATATTATTGGAGATAAAAAATCACGGGGTTGAGGTACATTTTCCGAAACTTTCTGTCACTGAGCGCATTCACTTGTTAACCGCAATCGTAGATGAAATTAATATCCAGTTGGTTGCTGGCGGCTCTAGTAGTTTTATCCGCCCGGCATTTACGCCCGCTGCACTCAAAGGCGCTGCTGTAGCGATAGCTAAAGTGGTTGCAATGACGGTAAAAAAAGAAGCGGTAGCAGATAAAATCAGGAGAACGGTTGTTGAGAGGCCAAATAGGGAATCGAGTTCTTATCCCGTCATGGTACGCGATAATGAAATTGAATTGGAAAGTGTCGCAGAACAAAAATTTGCGTCGGAAGCTTCTAATCAAGTGTTAGGAGGCCAATCATCACTCGAAGCTCGGATGGCAGCGATAGAAAAGCATTTTACAAAGTCTGAGGCACGTTTTGCAAAAATTGAAGAAAATTCTGCAAAATATGAAGAACATTCTGCAAAGATTGAAGCATCTTTGGAAGAATTATTAGGCCGTCAACCACAGGTTGCCCGCGAAAAGCCAAAAATGCGCCTTGTTAAGTAAAGAGGATACTTAACTATCGCTGGTAAAAAACGGCATACGAGACGAAGCGGGTACTAATCGAAATCACCTGCTGTCTGAACTACTTATTTAAATAACTAATAATTGTTCACCGTTTATTAGGAGACCACCCATGCGCCTATCAATAAACCTCGCCCTAATGATTGAACGAAACCCGTAAAAAAAGTCTACCAATAGATTCGGTTTTTTAATATGATAGGGAGTCTAGCATAACCTCTAGAGTCTTGTGATTGTATGAATGTTGGATACGGGCGCACGTCGACGGTTGATCAAGTCGCTGGACTCGAAGTGCAATTGAAAGAATTAGAAGCAGCGGGTTGTGAAAAAATTTTTCAAGAGCAGGTGTCATCGATTGCTATACGTACACAACTTCAAGCGGCGATCGATTTTTTACGAGTAGGTGATTTTTTAGTAGTCACTAAGATTGATCGATTAGCACGATCAGTATCAGATTTACTCGGCATTATCCAAACATTAGAACAAAAAAAAGTAGGTGTGCGTATTCTTAACTTGGGCATGGATACTCAAACGCCAACCGGAAAATTGATGCTAACCGTGCTAGGAGGGATCGCCCAATTTGAACGAGAAATCATGTTGGAACGTCAGCGGGAAGGTGTTTCCAAAGCGAAGGCGCAGGGCAAATACAAAGGTCGAAAGCCTATTTCGTCTGTTCGTAAAAAAGAGGTTATACGCCTTGCAACTGAAGGTTCGTCTAAAGCCAATATTGCCAAACAACTTAAAATGGGAGAAGCCACAATATATCGAATACTAAGAAAATAAACTTAGCTTTTAAACGAAATGACGACTGATCTGATATTCCGGTATTTTGTGCGTTTACCTAAAAAGTCAATCTTAGAAGTATTTAATAAATCAGCTATTTTACAACCAATTTTCTTCTATGTAATTTCTATGATGGACTGTTAATTCATTTTATGTTACTTTTCACTATTAGTTTTTAATAGATGGTTTTAAGGGACAGGGATAAAAATGGAAACAAAAACGGAAAATAAAGCTGCATTAGATTTTTCTGGATCACCGGAGGAGTTGAAAGAAAAGGCAGTAAAAAGTCTTATCTACGCTGAGGCGCTTCTTAATTCACACCTTGGTTTTCACCTAAATGCAGATCAACTAACTGAAATTGCTTTATCCAATTTTTCTATCGCAAAATTAATTCTTAATAGTAACCGTGGCAATGAATTAAATGGCGAACAATTAACTAGGATTGCTACTTCAAATCCACACTATGATTGGGCTAATAATGCTGAAAATGCTCAGATAATTCTGAATAAATATTTAAGTGTATTAGACACGGAAAAATTAACCAAAATTGCTATTTCACATCCCCGAAGTGCTCAAACAATTCTTGAAAATCATGTTGATAACCTAAATCCAGAGCAATTGACCCAGATTGCCTTATCTGATTTTTCTATCGCAAAATTAATTCTTAATAGTAATCTTGGTAATGAATTAAATGGCGAACAATTAACTAGGATTGCTACTTCAAATCCACACTATGATTGGGCTAATAATGCTGAAAATGCTCAGATAATTCTGAATAAATATTTGAGTGTATTAGACACGGAAAAATTAACCAAAATTGCTAGATCGCATCCCCGAAGTGCTCAAACAATTCTTGAAAAGCATGTTGATAGCCTAAATCCAGAGCAATTAACTGAAATCGCTTTATCTTATATCGAAAGTGCTAGAGTGATCCTTAATAATCCCGAATTAGCAAAATTAATTGAAAACCGTGATCTCAATAAGATAAAAAATGCATACATAAACCAAGATATATACAATCCAGAAAAGTTAATTGAATCAGTTAGAACCGAAAATCCAGATTTCGATTTTATCAAAATAATTATTCTCTTTAGCAAAACTGAGCAAATAACTAATTTTAAAAATGGTGGAGGTAACGCATTAGAACATATAGCTGCTAGAGGATCAATAACATCCAATAAGAATGGGCTTACTAAGAAATACCAAGAGATCTTAGAATTATTAATTAAGAAGGGCGTTGATGTTAATAAAGGCTATATGATGGAATGGGTCAACTCAATACAAAACGATAATCGTGAAAAAGTAATAAAAATAATTTCGAAAACTCCCTCTAGCCCTGCACCCCTCCTTCTTGATCCTAGACCCATGCTATCTGGTTTTAATAACCTTTCAAATATAGAAAATGCTATGAAAGTGAGCTCGTTCCAGAAAACAGAATTTAAAGCCCGTTAAGTTTTTATTTTATGCATGCTGGATCATCACGGTAATAAAGAATGTGGGATGATTTGCGTCAATATCTTTAGCAACTTAATATTCTCAAAAACGGTCGTTTTCGAGAAATAAGGAAATTCTAAAAATCTGAGGGATCAGCTTCAGCTTTTTAGAGATGGATTCCGGAATCCAAAACGGCTTAACGTACATGGCAATCGCACTGCAATTTTTTCGGGAAAATTAACTGTTTTTAGCTTTTTACGGTCAAATTTCAGATGCGTTATTATAAAAATTTAGGTATTTTGAGGGGTTTTCAGGGCGATTGATTGCCATGGCTTAGCGTACAATTTTTTCCGCTTTCTGTGGCCCCTATTCCTATTGTAGCAGGAACCTATTAGCGATTTTTTGTTGTTTTAGCCTTCTTTGCATGCGTATTCAATACATTAATGACTCCTGAAAGATTAACAAACTTTGGATTATTAGGAGATGATTTTATATGTTCTTTCGCTTTTGTAGCTAATTTTAACGCGGTATTATTTGATGATGTTTCTAGGCTTGGATCTGCTTTGGCCTCCAGCAAAGCTTTGGTTGCTTCCACATGCCCATTCGCAGCAGCCATATGAAGTGCCGTTGCGCGCTGCTCATCCATCGCATTCACATCTGAGACTCTTTCTATCAGTGCGGTTATTTGTTCCATTTTCCCACTTACAGCAGCTACACGAAGCTGAAATTCTAGAGTAGCTTCATCAGTGCTACTACCTTCATCGCCACTACTAGCTTCATCAATTTCTGCTGAGCTTTTTACCGGCATGGTTATCTCCTTCCTTTAAGCTAAAATATGAATCTTTTTATAATAACATAAAAATTCAATAGAGCATACGGAATCCAAATAAATGTCATAACTTTATGAAAATACTCTCCTGAAAACCCATTTAAAATGTGAAATTTTGAAAACCAACTTTCTTTTATGATCGACTAATTCGGTTTGTAGTGGTAATTAACCATTGGGTGTTTAAACACGGGTGAGTAAGCGAGACAATTAAAAGCACTGTTCTTTATTTATTTTTCAGAGGAATTATGCTAATAAATAGGCTTTTAATAACCAAACACCGTGGTGAAATTTTACTGTAGATCTTATTAAAAACTATGACTATTTTAATTTCGCACCAGCGGGTATATAGTTAATGATTTTTTTTAGTATGTTTCAATTGAGTATACTTCAACGTTACACGATCGAACATTCATTTTTAACCAACGTATTTTTCACAATGCCTTTTTATAGAAAAAATAATTTATTCGTCTTTAAGCTTTCAGTTTATAAACATCTTTTCTATGCCCAACAGTAATAACCAACACAATTAAATTCGTGTCTTCAATCTTGCAAATAATACGATAGTCGCCAACCCTATAACGCCACAGACCGCATAAGGTATTTTGTAAAGCGGAGCCAGTAGCTCTTGGATTTCTTTTTTTTAGTACGCGATCCTCTAATAATTTGATAATACGCTTTTGTACTTGCTTATCTAAACGTAACAGCTCTTTTTTTGCTTTAACATCAAATTCAATCTTCCAGATCAAGCAATCGCCTCACTTCTTCAAATGGGATCCGAGTGTTTTTTTCTTCCAGGCGAGCCATGGCTAACAGATAATCTTCTTTGTCCTCTAAAAAGCCTTCAACCGCCTTTCGAATGTAGTAGCTCTTGGAATGCCCCGTCCGTTCAGATAACAGCATAAGCCGTTCTTCTATTTCATCAGATAGCCTAACTGCACGCATATACACCTCGAATTAATCTTTACTATGTATTACATTGTAATACAAAATTAATGAGAGGTCAAAATTTTTGTAGTTGTAGGGTCGAAGTACATTATCAATGAATTGTTAAAATTAAATTTTAACATTCTTTGCTATGAATTAGTGATCTAGAGCTAAAACTCCAGATCACTAATTCTCTGTTATTTACTCTTTATTTTCTTTAAAGGTCTCAACACCTAATTGATCTAACATTCGCTCTGTTATCCCAATAAGCTCACATAACATTTTTTGCGTATTATATTTAGTTTTCTTATAAATTAGGCTGATATACTTTAAATGGTAGTCAATCCGACTATAATCGTTTAGGATCTCCGTGTTGATGCTGATGTGTTCATTCAATAATGCTAAGCATTCTGATAAGTTAGCTTTAACCATGGCTTAATCTCCCGTTAGGTTAGGTTGTGATTCTGCTGCATGGGTTCTCTAAAAACTCATGCAGCAAGATTTGTTTGCTATAGAGAAATATTCATTGTGAATTTCCCCTATGACAGATTTATAGTAGCGGATATGTTCATATAAGTAAAGACTTATTTACTCATATGAACATTTAATGTTATTAGGTTTAAGTTAACATTATAAAAATAATTATGACCAATCACTTTACTTATATACGCATATGATTATAATCACACATGCTCAAAGGAGTATATACTTATGATAGTGTCTGTTGTTAATCAAAAAGGCGGAGCTGGTAAAACAACTATTTCTGTAAATTTAGCTAGAGCTTTACAAGAAGACGGTTCTAAGGTGTTGCTTGTTGACTCAGATCCACAGGGTAGTGCTAGAGATTGGCACGCCATGGGAGATGGTAACATCTTAACTGTCATTGGACTTGATAGGGCGACGCTTGATAAAGATGTTAAAGCAGTTATGCATGGTTACGACTGGGTTATTATAGATGGAGCACCTCAATTAGAAAAGATGCTTATAGCAGCTTTAAAATGTTCTGACATTGTTTTGGTTCCAGTTCAACCATCGCCATATGACATCTGGGCATCAGAAGATTTGGTAGAAATAATTAAAACACGGCAGAATATAGCTAGTGGGCAACCTAAAGCTGCTTTTGTAATTAGTAGGCAAATTGCAACCACCACTCTTGGCAATGAAGTTAGAGAGGCATTAGAAGGCTATGGATTTCCAATCTTTAAACAAGGAACTTTTCAGAGAATAATTTATGCAAAGACCGCTGCAATTGGAACCACGGTTTTAGATAATGAATCAAATAGCACTGCTGCAAACGAAATACGATTAATGGCACAAGAGTTAAAGGAATTTTCTTTATGAAAAACATTTTGAAAACGGGTAGACCAAGTAGGAAAGAAAAGGCTATAGCAGCTATACAAAGTTCAGAAGAAGAAACAATAAGAATGAACGTCAATATCCCTCGTAGTTTTCACAAAAAAATTAAACAGAGAGCGTTAGATGAAAATATAACGGTGACAGAGTTGGTATGTAAATCAATAAATAAGTACATGGAAAAGTAAGTATTTACTTATATGAGCTATATTACATGTTAGAAAAATGAACGAAAATTTCAACAAATTATTTCAAACAGCTTTAGAAATTGAAGCCGAAGAAGCTAAACAAGCCGGTGCATTAGGTTATATGGCAAGGGCACTTGTACAGGCAACAATGCCTCATAAAAAACAAACTGCAAATGAATTTATTCGAAAAAATGGAGCTTTTACTTTGTCTATTTTAGCTCCTTCGAAAATCGGACTTCCTTATGGGGTGATTCCACGTTTATTAATGGCATGGGTTACTACAGATGCTATTCGTAACAAGTGTAGAGTATTAAGTTTAGGCGACTCCTTATCTGGTTTTATGCAAGAGCTTGGGCTTGTTCCAACAGGCGGGAGATGGGGCACTATTACGAGGCTTAAAGATCAAATTAGAAGGCTTTTTACATCATCAATATCATGCTCTTATACAGATAATGTACACGAGAGTGAACTTGGCTTTAGAATAGCTGATTGTCATGATTTGTGGTGGGATCCTAAATCTCCTGATCAATGCTCCTTGTTTGAATCCACGGTTACTCTTTCCGCAGCCTTTTATCAAGAAGTGATTTCTAGACCCGTACCAATTGATGTGCGAGTGTTAAAAGCACTATCTCGTTCGCCCTTGGCAATTGATATTTATTGCTGGCTAACGTATAGAATGAGCTATTTAAATAAGAAAATACAAATACCGTGGCAAACTTTACAGATTCAATTTGGTTCAGATTACGCTGGCAATGTTCAAGGAACAAGAGATTTTAAGAGAGCGTTCCTGCGGGAACTAAAAAAAATTGATGTTTTGTATAGGGATGCTAATCTTGAAACTAACGATGGGTGTTTAGTATTACTACCAAGCAAACCCCACATTTTAAAAAAGTAATTTAAATAACAATTTTGTTAATAAACGTGTGGATCTAGGAAGTTATCCACGCATTAACTGTCTTGCATTTACAATATAGGTCGCGCATTAACTGTCTTGTAATCGCGCATTAACTGTCTTGTTCTCCTTATACCTGTATATACCTATATTTATCCTATAGTTAAGGGCACCCCATCTGTGGATAACTCGGCGGTTAGAGGTTTCGCTACGCCCCTAGGGCTTTGCCCCAGACCCCACCAAGGGGAAAAATCCCCTTGGAACCCCTGGGAACGGGAACCGCTGACAGGGTAAAGTAATGGAGAACAAACCGACATTGCTAAAAAAAACTGTTGTAGCCTTTCAAAGCGTATATAAAACGAAAGCCACGGTTGCAAGTGAGGTTTTAATAAAAAACACAACCCAAAACAAACCCAACCAAAAAAACGTCTAGAATCGCAAATTCTTAGTCTTTTAGTTAATTGAAAAACTTCTTTGTTTAGTGTGGTGTTTTCGGGGTGCGGTTGCCCAATGATACGCAGCGTATACGTAATCGCCCAAAGCGGAAGTCAGCTTTATGAGGTATTAATTTGCGATACGATGGCTTGTCCGTCATAATCTTTTGTCGATATAGCCGTTAGTGAAAACTAAACCAACAACCGACTGCGTTGACAAGTCACCGTACCGCAAGCGGGAAACATACCATGCCGTATCCAAATGCCCTAGAGACAGGGGCGCATATTTTAGAATCCACGGCCGCACGGTTAAGAAATCAAGATATCACCCATCAAAAAACCGAGTATTGTTACAATAGGTTGTTCAGACGAGAGCGAAAACAGATGACCCCGTGGCTACAATCCGCCTTAGCGGCATCTAAGCCATTCAGCATCAAAAAAACCGCCCTGGCGCATTTATTACTCCGTGATTATCATTGTCCTGCCGCTTTGGCTGATAAGACATACCTTGGACGCATTAGGGTTATGGGTACGCTAGGGCTATCAATTTTTAAGCTTATACCGTACTTCGTATTTGCCGTTTTTCATATCCACTTAAGAGCAAGCCATGTTAAGTGCCTCTGGAGCGATTGAAGGCTTCGGTATTCCCTCTTCTTCTGGGTTGCAAAACGAATAAACCGCATAGATAACACATAACGCTAAGGCAACATGAACTAAGATTTCCCAAACACCTCTGGAGCTTCCCCAAGTGACTTTATAATCATTTTGTTTCTTGTCGTTCATCATCATTTTTTACACCCGCACGATATCCGCGCTCATCCTAATCTAAACAATCCGTGTGACACAATCCTCATTCCGTGTTTTCCAAATCGTGCAGATTCTCATTCAAGACTATTGAATGACGCTTCCCCATTTTTTCAATGCTTCATATTTTTATTTTGATTAAATTAACCCGCCAGTCCTGAGAAACCAAAAGCCGAAGCGGTCATAAAATAATTGCAGGGTTCAAGCACACGTTGAACCATCAACGGTTACTGTGCGCCCTTATGGGTCTTTGGCTTTTGTGTTTTAGCGATTCCTCTGCAGCAGTGCTGTATTTTGGGCTTATGATTTTAACAGGTCTTTATCTCAACGCGAGGATTGCTGCAGCAGATTATTTTTAGCGGCTATAAAAAATCAACGCGGGTATTTTCTCTTCGATTTTATGGGCTGCTCGTCATTTACCTCCGCTGGCCTAACAAGCATAAATTTTACAGTCGCAGCTTTAGTTTTAAAAAGCAACCGCGCTCAGTCTCTTTACCATCAGGCCACCCAGCCACAAAAGTTATTCCAAAAAGCGTTAGGGTAACCCGAGGAATTTGGACGAAGTGTCCAGCATCGAACGATAGTAAGAGCGCACTTATGCGTTGACTATCGTCAACGCTATTCATTAGGTGTCTTACTTAAATGAGAGGCTCAGGAATTTTTAATCGAAAACTGCCGCCCGCCAAGGGAAACGCCACTTTTCGCCTCATCTTTGCTAAAGCTTTCGTTGGGCAATAGGGAGGGAAGGGTTGCCCTGGTTGCCAATCTTAGCTAAATACCAGCTGCGGTACAAAACTCGCACGCTCAAAGCCTAGGAGTACATAAGACTCA
>DATLWY010000013.1:0-1847 GCA_035576045.1 Gammaproteobacteria bacterium
AGGCTGGGTGTGTCAACGCTCGACAGTAAAGATGCCCACTCAAAATTTGGTGTAAGTTGAAAAACTTCGCGTTCTGTATAGCCTTGTTGTTTTGCCGCTAAACGAATGGCATCTATAGATTCGGCGTGTTGTAGTGGTTCATCGCCAAAGACGAAATAACAACTGGCTAAACCACGTTTTAAATGCTGGGGTAAATCTTGGGCAAGGATCCTCACAATCTTTCCTGCAAAGTTTTTTGACAAGCGAGTGTTGGGACACTATTTTTTTGCATGATCAGAAATCATCGATAACTGTCGCACCAGTTGGGAAGCCGCATCGCGGTAGAGATCTGTGTGAAGGTGGCTGCGCTCGTTGTCGGTTCCTAAAATAGCATTCGGGTTAAGCATGAGTTCGCGCTCGACTGTAACAAGGGTATTGTTCCCAAGGGGGTTTCCTTTAGGATCAGTAAGCTGGTAGCTAATTTTGAGTTCAAGCACGGCTCTATTCGGCAGACCATTTGAGCCATAGGCAATTGCACGTTCAGAAAATGCTTGGCTCAAAATAGTGAGCGTAGTGACTGCTAGGGTGTTCTCAATATTTTGTTCGATTATTTTAATATGATTGCTTTTTAGGAACTGTTTTAGTGCGCGTTGAAAAATGTCATAAGGCTGGTGAGGTAAGATTTGGAGTATTTGTAAGGATTGCGGTATAGAAAAAGCGCCTCTTAAATGAAATCCACAGCCGGTCAGTAACGAAAGCATTATAATAAAGTGAAATAATTTTAAGCTAAGTATTTTAAACATATTATTTCACCACAATATTAATCAGTTTTTTAGGGACCACGATAATTTTTTGGATTACTTTCCCGTCGATATGGCGCTTAATGTTTTCATGTGTTAAGGCAAGCATTTCTAATGCGTGATTATCAGTGGATGCGGGAGCATTGAGCGATCCGCGAAGTTTTCCATTCACTTGTAGCGCAAATTCTAGATTATCTTTGATTAGCGCGTTGAGATCAAAGGTCGGCCAAGGATGGTCGACAATAGCATCTGTATTTCCCATTATGTACCAAAGTGCATGCGTAATGTGGGGGGCAATAGGAGAGAGCATTAAGAGCAAGGATTCGAGGGCTTCTTTGATGCTGTGTTTTGCAGCCATAGTGGAGGAGTCTGTATTAGAGGCAGCAGAAAAACTTTGTATGGCATTCAGCAATTCCATTAAAGCCGCAATGGCGGTATTAAAAGTTTGGCGACGTCCCATATCATCGGTTACTTTGCGAATGGTTTCGTGCAAAGTGTATCTAAAATTTTTGAGCACTTCTGGATGGGTTATTTCAGTTGACGATTTTTCTGACGGTGACTGCGTATACTGCATAACCATTTGCCACAGTCGTTTTAAAAAGCGAGAAGAACCTTCTACACCTGAATCAGACCATTCGAGCGATTGCTCTGGGTGAGCTGCAAACATTAAAAATAAACGAACCGTATCAGCGCCGTATTGCGCAATAAGGTTTTCGGGATCAACTGTATTTCCCAGTGATTTAGACATTTTGGCGCCATCTTTCAGCACCATGCCTTGTGTTAATAATCGTGTAAAGGGTTCATTGCTGCTTAATACTCCGAGATCTCGCATGGCTTTATGAAAAAAACGTGCATATAACAAATGTAAAATCGCATGTTCAATGCCGCCGATATATTGATCCACTGGATTCCAGTAATGTGCACGCCCATCTAACATTTTTTGAGTTTGGTCAGGGCACGCAAATCGCGCATAATACCAAGAAGATTCTATAAAGGTATCAAAGGTGTCCGTTTCGCGTTCAGCAGGTTTACCACAGGTAGGGCAGGTGGTTTTATAAAATTCTGGCA
>DATLWY010000014.1:0-26637 GCA_035576045.1 Gammaproteobacteria bacterium
CTAATTATATGGGTGCAAGACGCGAAGAAGTTTTGTCTAGAACGTTGCGATCGAGTATTAAAATAATTTTGATCATTATGTTATTTTTGATTATTCCTTTTTTCTTTTTTTCCGAGAAACTGGCAGATCTTTTTTTCAATGCCGATTCATCATTAATGCAAAACGAAGCGTTAAAGAACCAAGTGGCAATAGCCTTGAGATGGCTATGGGTATATTTTATGTTCGATGCGGTTTCCGGGGTGATTGGCGGAATATTAACGGCCGCTGGCGATACAAAATTTGTAATGTGGATGAACAGCGTGAGCGCTTGGGTGTTTTCAGTCATTCCAACCGCTATTTGCGTGCTTTATTTTGGCGCTTCGCCCATGATGACTTGGATATTATGGGCGATGTATGGATTTTTAAATGCGGTGTGTTTCTTTGTGCGATATAAAAATAAACGCTGGAATACAGTGCAATCTTTACATGCTTTATCTTAATGAACGCTTGACTCGCTATAAAAAATAGTTAATAATCAGACTTGATAATAGGAAGAGCTAAATCATGACCGAATTCTTCATGGTAACCTTGGTGTCGGCGTTGATGATTATCAGCCCAGGTCCTGATTTCGCGATTGTGGTAAAAAATAGCTTAGCGCACGGTCGTGTTTCAGGAATTTATACTGCGATAGGTATTGCGATAGCAAATCTTTGCCATGTCGCTGTTAATTTATTCGGGATAGGAATTATTATTGCTCAATCAATTGTCGCCTTTACAATAATGAAAATTTTAGGCGCAATTTATCTTTTATACCTTGGCTATAAAGGCATTCGCGCAAAACCAGCTACTGCAAAAGACAAGCCAACAGCTGTTATCACTGCCGTAAATCCCGTTCGACAGCATAATGGATTTTACAATGGGGTCTTGACCAGCCTTTTAAATCCAAAAGCCTGTTTGTTTTTCTTAAGCTTTTTTTCAGTCATGCTATCAAAGACTACAGCAATGTCGACGCAAATTTTTTATGGGGTTTGGATAAGTTCAATGGCACTCTTTTGGTTTATCTTAGTGGCATTCTTTTTTACAAGCCCGGTTATTGGTAAAAGGATCAATGCGTTTAAACATTGGTTAGAACGTTTTACAGGTGGTATTTTAATCTTATTAGGCATGAAATTATTAATTTATGAAGTTTCTCGATAGTGATGCGCTTTGCAAAAATAACTTTTTCTTTTAAGCGAGGTCCTGTTTGAAAGTTTATTTAGTGGGTGGTGCCGTTCGCGATAAATTACTGGGCTTACCGCAACGTGAGCGAGATTGGGTTATTGTCGGGGGAACACCCGAGATATTATTAACGCAGGGTTATAAGCCCGTTGGCAAAGATTTTCCTGTTTTTTTACATCCTCAAACCCAAGAAGAATATGCATTAGCACGCACCGAGCGTAAAATCGGTAAGGGTTATTACGGGTTTGAATGTTATGCCAGTTCGGATGTTACATTAGAAGAAGATTTATCACGTCGGGATTTAACGATTAACGCGATGGCAACAACCGAACGAGGCGAAATTATCGATCCTTTTCAGGGTCAAACAGATCTTAAAAATAAAACTTTACGGCATGTCTCGCCTGCTTTTGCTGAAGATCCGGTACGTATTTTGCGTGTTGCTCGTTTCGCTGCCAGATTTGCGCCATTAGGGTTTACTGTAGCGCCAGAAACGCTCACTTTAATGCGCTCAATGGTTGCTTCAAATGAGGTCGACGCATTAGTCGCAGAGCGTGTCTGGCAAGAAATGCATCGTGCTTTAGGAGAGATTGATCCCGCTCAATTTTTCTTAGTCTTGCGTGCATGTGGGGCATTACAACGGATTTGGCCTGCACTCGATAAATTGTGGGGGATCCCACAACCAGAACAGCATCATCCCGAAATAGACACGGGTATTCACGTCATGATGGCGTTAGGCGTTGCAGTCAAGCTCTCCCAAGAGCGATTAACGCGCTTTGCAGCGCTGTGTCATGATTTAGGCAAGGGCGAAAGCCCACCCGAGAGGTGGCCCAGTCATCACGGACATGAAGAGCGAGGCGTGCCATTAATTCAAGCTTTTTGTAAACGGTATCGTGTACCAAAGGAATATGCCGATTTGGCAAAGTTGGTCAGTCGTTTTCATTTACATTGTCATCGTGTATTTGAATTAAAGCCCACTACACTTTTAAAAACCTTAGAGCGTTTAGATGCATTTAGACAACCCGAACGGTTTGAAAAATTCCTGATTGCATGCGAGGCTGATGCAAAGGGTCGCACCGGGCGAGAAACGATTTTGTATCCGCAAGCAGATAGAATGCGAGAAGCCTTGCAAGTCGCAAAAGCGGTTTTGATTAAGCCTTTAATGGTTGCAGGGTTAGAGGGGGCTGCGTTGGGTGTACGGTTGCATCAGCAACGCGCACGCGCGATTGAGGAAGCTTTTGGCTAAGGCTTTGAGCAAGAACAATTTTTTTCAGGGCTTAAAGTGTATAGCGTCGATCCGTTAGCTTAAATCCCATCAAAGTTTCTTCAAAATTTCTGCCCAATGCAATCACTTTAAATAATTCGCCCATTTCTGCAGGAGAAGTGAGCGTTTGAATGGCATGGTTGCGGATCAGTGTTTCTTTATCAGTTGTTGCATTGTATTGTTCTGCCAACGTCATAAGTCCAGTGTCGAATAAAAAAGCAGCTTGTGAGGTATATCCCAAAACATCGAGTGCAACGTCGCTAGCAGCTTCGGCAATCGCCGTAAAATCTACATGTGCTGTGATATCTTGTAAGCCTGGGTATAAAAAAGGATCGTGATGTGCATAATGCCTATAATGGCACATTAAGGTGCCCATCGATCGCTGAGGGTGATAATACTCATGCTGAGGAAAGCCGTAATCAATGATTAATATAACACCTGATTTTAAAATATCCGAGAGGCTCATTATCCAGGGCTTTAAGTGTAAATTAATTTCGGAAGTGTATTCTGTTGGCCAGGTTTGGGAATGAGAATGTGCTAAAAGACGTGGATTGTTTGTCGGGGACATTTGATACTGCAGTTTGCCATCTTGCGCGGTGACTTCAACTTCATGCAATATGCTTTGATGTATTTGAAATTGATGAACAGGCATGGCATCTAATACTTCGTTGGCAAGTATAATGCCCTTAAAATCAAACAGTGAGAGCGTTTCCAGCCAGATGACACGGTTAAAAAACGCAGGGCATAGCGTTGCTATTTTCTCTTGTTGGCGCTTTTTTAAATCCGCACTTAATTCTAGAATATAATAATAGTTTGGTAGCGTATTAGCTTTAGTCAACGCTAAAAGTATATCGGCAGCCATTTGGCCACTGCCTGCTCCGACCTCTAAGATATCGCCACCACCCAAATTTTCTAAAATCTCCTGGCATTGGCTTGCTAGACATTTTGAAAAAAGAGTAGAGAGTTCAGGTGCCGTCACAAAATCCCCTTGCACACCAAATTTTTGCATGCCACCGCTGTAGTAGCCAAGTCCAGGGGTGTACAATGCAAGATCCATATATTTCGCAAATGAGATTTTTCCACCATCGCGGTTAATTTCAGAAAAAATATGCGCTAATAGCTGCGTGCTATGCTGGAAGGCGTCTGGGCTGGGTATGGGCATTTGATTAGGTAATGATGTATTATGGTTGCGCTGCATAAAAATCCTATGTCAAATACATTTTCACCATGATACCATTTTAACTCCTAATCTCAATCTCAAGATGAAATATAGCATGTTAACTTTGATAATTTTTTGTTTATTGGCTTACGCTATTGGTTCGCTTTCAAGCGCGGTGATTGTGTGTCGTTTGGCAGGGTTACCTGATCCTCGTAATTCGGGTTCTAAAAATCCTGGCGCTACAAATGTACTGCGCCTTGGTAGCAAAAAGGCGGCGATTGCGACATTGTTTGGCGATGTTCTGAAGGGGTTCATCCCTGTTTTTATTGCAATGCATATTAATTCAACGCCTCAATTTGTAGGGTTGGTGATGCTCGCTGCATTTTTAGGGCATTTGTACCCTGTTTTTTTTGGCTTTAAAGGTGGCAAAGGTGTGGCAACAGCGGTTGGTACGCTTTTTGCCCTTTCTGTGCCTCTGGGGCTGTTTACGGTGGCTACCTGGGGTATTATCGTCTATTGTTCTCGGCTTTCTTCTTTGGCGGCATTAGTTGCGGCGTTGTTATCACCCATTTATACTTTTTGGTTGTTGAATACCCAATATACGCTCCCTGTTTTTATCATGAGTGTATTTCTCTTTTGGCGTCATCGGGCAAATATACAACGGTTATTACGAGGTACCGAACCTAAAATTGGTTCTTTATAGCGCTTGAATTTCAGTGGCATTGCTAAATTCTAATATTTCTTCAAAAAATCCGCTATTTGCTTTGGATTATCACGGATGTTCGCAATTTTTGTCCAAATGATTTCTGACTCATCCCGCTTTACAGACCCTGACTTTGAAAAAGCCAGAAAATAAGATTTATAATTTAAACGCCTCTTTTGGATTGTTAATTTATCTGCAAATTGGGGTTGGGCTTTAAAGTATAGCGCCACGTCTTCAATATCGACGACAGAGCCGGTGCGTGTTTGTGCTAATTGCTGGAAGTTATATAAGGACTCTTTTCCTTCACGTACTTTTAATCCCTCTTTTTTCAGATCATGAGCAACGGAGTAATGAATGGGTACACGAACAGGTTCCGGCACTTTTTTAAAATTCCCGTTAAAGCGGTAAGTGTTTTTTTTGCCTTGTTTATCAAGTGAGGACGTTACTAATACATAACCGACTTGTGATACACGCCAAGGAGATTTTTTATCCACGGCAGCGCCTTCCGGGTAGTTAAGATAAGCAGCACGATCATCACGATAAGAGGTTGTTGCGACGGCATCTACAAGGCCTTCTTCTGCATCGCTTAAGCATTGTTTCCATGAAGTGGCTTTAAATTGCGCCTCATATCCTAAACTTTGCAGTGCCGTCCTAATGATATCAATATGCAAACCGGCAGGTTCTTTATCTTTAAGATAAGTAAAAGGATACCAAAAGTTAGTATCCGTACAAATGAGTATTTTGTTATTTGCCAGAGAAGGCGTGGCAGCAAAAAATGATAAAAATCCTAACAGAATACGTGTGATATTTTGCATCGTGTTCTCCCTAATCGTTCCAGCATTCCTCGTCCGCTTCGCTCATCGCCCCCTTTTCAGGAGGCGAGTTTTAAAGCGCAAATTTATATTTTAGTGTGGCACTAATTCCTTAAGGTGTCCATTTTGGGTTCTCTTAAAAGGCTAAAATAGCCTGTGACAGGCGGATGCTAGTATTGTACACAATACTGGCAATTTTATCACTTTCACCTCTTTCCACTTATGTAAAATGCTGAGTATGCAATGAACGATGAGTGCCGGATAGAAATGTGTATTTAAAGTACAGTATCTTAGGATTCAGAAAACAATTATTCAGAGAATTTTTCTATGTTTGGCAATGACTCCATATTCCATCGTGGGCACGCTAAAATCTCAAGATTTTGATCGCCCCCCATTTTTAAACGCTGACACCCGGCATATGCAATCATTGCGCCATTATCAGTACAGAATTCTAGCCGCGGATAAAAAACGCTTATATTGTGCGTTTGCGCTAATGTTTGTAATTTAGTTTGGAGTGCTCGATTGGCGCTAACGCCCCCCGCAACTATTAATCGATTTAATCCGGTGAATTGCAACGCACGTTTACATTTTATGTAAAGCGTATCGACAACAGCATCTTGAAATCCCCAGGCAATATCGGCTTTATCTTGTGTGGTTTGATTAGTCGCACGCAATGTATTCATCGTAAAAGTTTTAAGGCCACTAAAGCTAAAATCCAATCCAGGTTTTTGCGTTAAAGGTCTAGGGAATATAAAACGGTTAGGTATGCCTTGTTCCGCTAATGCGGCAAGTGCAGGCCCCCCTGGATACGGCAAGCCTAAATGTTTTGCAACTTTATCAAAAGCCTCGCCTACGGCATCATCCAGCGACTCTCCCAAGATTTTATATTGGCCAATGCCTCGTACTTCTACCAATAGAGTGTGACCGCCGGACACTAACAAAGCGACAAACGGAAAAGCGGGGGCAGGATCTTCCAGCATAGGCGCGAGTAAGTGGCCTTCCATATGGTGCACGCCCACCGTTGGAATACCCCAGGCATATCCCAGTGCTTTGCCAAAAGCGGCACCGACCAGCAAAGCGCCAATCAACCCAGGTCCTGCGGTATAAGCAATGCCATCAATAGAATGTTTAGGCACGTTGGCTGCCTGAATCACTTTTTCTAAGAGCGGTAGTAATTTACAAGCGTGATCGCGCGAGGCTAATTCGGGCACAACGCCGCCGTACGGGACGTGCGTTGCGGTTTGGCTATGAAGTGCATGCGCTAATAAGCCCGCCTCTGAGTCAAAAATAGCAACGCCTGTGTCATCACAGGACGTTTCGATTCCAAGTACTCTCATAAAACCTTTCCAATCTTCTCCGAAGTGGTCTAGAATAACATGCTTAATTGTAGATAGGTTTAATTTTAATTAACTAACTTTAGGGGTGTGATATTCGATGCCAAGTGTTCGTATGAGAGATGGGGAGTCTATTGATTCTGCAATACGTCGTTTTAAACGTGCGGTTGAAAAGGCTGGGATTCCCAAAGAATTGCGTCGCCGTGAATTTTATCAAAAAGGGTCTATGGTTCGCAAACGAAAAGCAGCTGCTGCCAGAAAGCGTCATTTAAAGAAATTAACGCGAGAGCAAATGAACGGACAACCGGGTCATCGGGAAGCACGCGCTTAAAAACACAAGCCATTTTCCGCTGTAGCGTGATGGATGGAGGCAAATATGACAGAAGAATCGTTAAAAAATAAAATACAAGCGAGTATGATAGCGACCATGCGCGCGCAAGATAAGCCAAAGCTCGTTGTAATTCGTTTAATCCAATCTGCCATTAAGCAGCAAGAAGTGGATGAGCGTATTGTTTTGAATGATGAGCAGATCTTAAGCACGCTGGATAAAATGATTCGACAACGTCGTGACTCCATTAAACAATTTGAAGCGGCAGCACGTCATGATCTCGCCGAAAAAGAAGTTTTTGAGATTAACATTATTCAAGAATATTTGCCAACGCCCTTAAGTAATGAAGAAATTCAAGTGCTTGTTCAGCAAGCCATTCAAGAAGTGGGTGCAGCATCGATTCGCGATATGGCTAAAGTGATGAATGTGTTAAAGCCTAAGCTTCAAGGTCGTGCAGACATAGGCGAAGTCAGTAGTTTAATCAAAAACCAATTAGCGTCGTAAGTGTTATGACGGGGCAAATTCCCCAATCATTTATTGAAGAACTCTTAGCACGGACTGATATTGCAGAAATTATTGGTGGGCGGATTTCGCTTCGCCGTGCCGGTGCGAATTTTATTGCCTGTTGTCCTTTTCATCAAGAAAAAACCCCT
The DNA here is from genome assembly GCA_035576045.1 of Gammaproteobacteria bacterium. Lineage (GTDB taxonomy): Bacteria > Pseudomonadota > Gammaproteobacteria > UBA6186 > Azoamicaceae > CADEGZ01. Next base: position 7,448 of record DATLWY010000014.1, read on the forward strand.
TCGTTTACGGTTAGCGTGACTAAACAATTTTATCATTGTTTTGGTTGTGGTGTGAGCGGCGATGCCATTCAATTTTTAACAGAACACGATGGGCTACATTTTGTAGAAGCCGTCGAAACATTGGCGAGTCGCGCAGGTTTAGTGATGCCTATAGGAACACAAGAAAGCAATCAAGCAGCGCGATCTACCCCCGTTTACGAAATATTAGCCGAAGCTGCCGTTTTTTATCAAACGCAATTACGCAAACATGTGGCGGCAGAAAAAGCACATCACTATTTAAAAAAAAGAGGACTAACCGGACAAATTGCAAAACAATTTGGATTAGGGTTTGCGCCACCTGGGTGGGATGCATTAATTAAACATTTGGGCGCTGATCAAACGCGCAAAGAAGCCTTAATTTTGGCAGGGTTAGTCGTTAAAAAGGAAGCAGGTCGTTATTACGATCGTTTTCGCGATCGTATTTTATTTCCCATTCGGGATAGGCGTGGTCGCGTTGTCGGGTTTGGTGGTAGAGTCATGGGTTCTGAAGGTGAGCCTAAATATTTGAATTCTCCTGAAACCCTGGTTTTTAACAAGGGTTCAGAGCTGTATGGATTATATGAAGCGCGACTAGGAAATCGTGCTTTAACCAGCCTTTTAGTGGTTGAAGGGTACATGGATGTCGTGAGCCTCGCGCAATTTGGCATTAAGAATGTGGTCGCTACATTAGGAACCGCGGTAACGGAAAAACAGGTTGATGCGCTATTTCGACAGGCTTCAGAGCTGATATTTTGCTTTGATGGTGATAAGGCAGGGCAAGCTGCGGCAAAACGCGCCTTGCCCCTTATTTTGCCCCATATGAAAGAAGGGCGTCGTGTTCGCTTTATGTTATTGCCAGCAGGTGAAGATCCCGATTCGCTGGTACGAAAATTAGGTCAGGTGGCTTTTTTAGATCGGGTGGAACGCGCGAGTCTTTTGTCAGATTTTTTGTTTGAAGATTTAACGGCACATTTAGATTTGCATCACTTAGATAGTCGTGCCCAATTAGTCACCCTGGCAAAACCGTTGATTAAATTAGTACCGCCCGGGGTATTACAACAAATGCTGTATGATCGTTTAGCAGAGTTAGCAGGCGTAAGTCCTCAGGTACTGCAAACAAAATACGGGAACCAAAAGAAAAATACCGTGTCTAATAGGGCCGTTAGAGAGCTAGCTCTTCCGCCGAGTCCGGCTTATCAGCTGGTTGCAATGATGTTAGAACACAGAGAACTTGTTTTAAAAGCAGGAGAATCGACGGAATTTCGAGGTTTAGAGATGGCAGGTGTAAATTTATTGTGCGCTGCTATTGAAATTCTACGTTTTGATTCTACTATTGGCATAGAAGCTTTTAAGGAACAGCTTCCAGAGAATTGTATTAGTCAGTTTTCTTATGATGCATTAAAGCGCATCGTCGATCGCATTCCACCGGGCGGGGTGGATCAGGAATTTTTGGGCGCTCTGCAGAATTTGCGGGGGGCAGCCCAAGAACAGGCCATGGAATCTCTACTGATAAAGGCCAAAACGGGCGTGCTTTCAACGGATGAGAAAGCACAATTAAAAAATTTGTTGGCTCAAAGGGAAAAAAACCGAGTGGATTAACCGATTTTTAGTGATAAAATCGGCATTACGCGGGTAGGTTACCTTTTTGGCCAAATAAAAATGAGCGTAGAGAATAAATTATGAGTAGTTATGTAGATAAAGATCGCCAAGCGGCGCAGATTAAATTATTGATCGCCTTGGGCGAAGAAAAGGGCTATCTCACTTATGATGATGTGAATGAACATCTTACAGAAGACGTTCCCGATGCAGAGTTGATCATCGAAGAGATTGTACAAGCGCTCGATGAAAAAGGCATTACCGTTTACGAAATGTCTTCGGATGTTGGAGGATTACTGCTTTCGGGCGAGGAAATAGAGCCGGTTGTTTCTGAAGAAGTCGTAGAAGGTGCAGTTCAAGCGGTGTCTGCTGCGGGCGAAACCGATAAAGTGCGTGATCCCACGAATGATCCTGTGCGCTTATATATGCGCGAAATGGGAACCGTAGGGCTTTTAACCCGCCAAGGCGAGATCGCGATTGCCAAACGTATTGAAGAAGGCGCTAGAGAAGTTTTACAAACAGTGGCGACATACCCAACGCTACTAGATCTTATCCAAGATGAATTCGCTAAAGTAGAAAAAGGCGAAATAAAAGTTGCTGAACTGATTAACGGGTTTGTCGATATGACCTTTGGTATGACGGTAGCAGAAGAACCTACTGCAGAAGAAAGCGTTGTTGCCGTCGCAGCCATCGATGCAGAAGAGGAAGAAGAAGAAACAACGGAAAGTACGGGATTTGATACAGAACCCGACTTTATCGAAACTAAAAGACGATTTGATGAATTATTTGATTTAAAACATGAAGCGCAAGCCGCGATTGAAAAACATGGCCGTCATCATCCGGAAACCTTAGACTTGTTGACTCGCTTAGGCGGGTGTTTAATCGGTTTTAAATTAGTGCCACGGTTTTTTGATGCATTAACGGAAGGCATGCGTAGCATGTTGGAAAAAGTGCGCGTTTCCGAACGCGCCATCATGGATATCTGCGTTAACAAAACTAAGATGCCAAGACAGTTGTTTATCACTTCTTTTCCCAATCATGAAACAGATTTTGCATGGATAGAAATGCATTGTACGGGCAACGCTGCTTATGCAGGTTCGCTTATGGAATATAAAGAACAATTATTGGGATATCAGCAAGATTTGGTTGAACTTGAAAAAGAAACTGCATTAACAATCCCGGAAATTAAGGAATTAAATAGGCACATGTCTATTGGTGAAGCAAAAGCGCGTCGCGCCAAAAAAGAAATGGTAGAAGCCAATCTTCGTTTGGTGATTTCTATTGCGAAGAAATATACGAATCGGGGGCTGCAATTTCTGGATTTAATCCAGGAAGGCAATATTGGGTTAATGAAAGCGGTTGATAAATTTGAATATCGTCGTGGTTATAAATTTTCCACTTATGCAACCTGGTGGATTCGTCAAGCTATTACCCGATCGATTGCTGATCAAGCACGTACCATTCGTATTCCGGTACACATGATCGAAACCATCAACAAATTAAATCGCATCCAACGTCAGATGTTGCAAGAAATGGGACGAGAACCCACCCCTGAAGAGTTAGGCAAACGCATGGGGATGCCCGAAGACAAGATCCTCAAAGTCTTAAAGATTGCGAAAGAACCGATTTCTACGGAAACGCCCATTGGAGACGATGACGATTCACACTTAGGGGATTTCATTGAAGACGCTAATGTACAATCCCCCGTCGATGCCGCTACCATGGAAGGCTTGCGCGAAGCCACACGCCGTATCTTGGCAGGCTTAACGCCGCGCGAGGCGAAGGTGCTCCGTATGCGTTTCGGTATAGAAATGAATACCGACCACACTCTAGAAGAGGTGGGCAAGCAATTCGATGTTACCCGCGAGCGTATTCGCCAAATTGAAGCGAAAGCATTGCGTAAGTTACGACAACCCAGCCGTGCCGAACAGCTTAAGAGCTTCTTGGAAGAAGAAAAAGGTGAAGGTAAGGGTTAATTTTTAAGCGGGGGGCGTGGTATACTCCCCTCTTCCAATCCCGATATCGGGCCCATAGCTCAGTTGGTTAGAGCAGGGGACTCATAATCCCTTGGTCCTAGGTTCGAGTCCTAGTGGGCCCACCAATACAATCAATTTGGAATTCATGATTTGCTATGGAAATAAATTGGATGAAATACTGGAGTTGGCTGAAAGATCTTTTTAGCAAAAAAGAAATTTCTCAAAAACAAAAAAATAGTGGTAATGTTTATTCATTTTTTGGAACAGCCGATGCTAATGTTAATATGCCAAATATTAATGCAAAAGATTCAACAATAATTATCAATACATATCATCAGAGTAATGCTATAACGCAAAGCAAAGAAAGGGAATCTGTTAAAAATCCATCTGCTAGTGTAAATATAGAAAAATCTCCTTTTGATAAATTATTTGAATTTGAATTACAAATTATTATGATGATAGTTAAAGGTGGAGGCATTCAAACTATTGCTGAAGAATTGTCTACGAGTGGAAAAACTATTCGTAGCTATATGTATCGTATATTTGAAAAACTAGATATACAAAGTGACGTAGAATTAACATTGCTTGCATTAAAGCATGGCCTTATTTGAGTGGGGTAATGTGGTGGCAAGTTTGCATAAAAGCACGTTCAACCAGCCATAACATGTGAAATCTACCTGAGACAATTAAGGCATTTGGGAAGTATTTTTTGATGAGATTACGAAGTGAGCTGCTTAGCAAGGCCAGAGATCTTAACGGATATGCTTGTGGAATGATGCCATTCTTGAAGGTGTCTGAGGGTGGATTCAGGACAAGCCCTTGCAATTCATGAGCTCGCGTGGTATTCTTACCAGTAAGAAATCTATGAGGTACTTATTTAATGAGCATACCGATGTCTGACATTTCAACAACCAAAATGACCTCTAAAGGGCAGGTAGTCATTCCTGAAGAGATCCGAGAGTATATGCATTTAGAATCCGGCGTTAAGTTTATTGTTATGGCGACAAGCGATTCAATCATATTTAAAAAAGTCACGCCCATTCCTCAAAAAGATATAAAGCTTTTGTTAAAAGCCTCACGAGCTATCGCTAAAAAATATAAATTTAAGGAAAAGGATATCCCTGGGGTAATAGCAGAAGTTAGAGCAAATAGAAAAATTAAGAAAATTAAAACAGGCGTTGTTCCCATTAAACGTATACAATAGTGAAAATTGTAGTTGATACCAATGTTGTGTTTTCAGGACTTTTCTTCGCAGGATTGCCAGGTAAAGTTTTAGAAGATATATTAAACGGGGTTCATCAAATTGTACTGTCTGAAGAAATAGTCAGTGAATACAGAAACGTTATTATCAGATACGGCAAAAAGAAAAAAGTACTAGATTTGTCGCCATCTTTAGAAATTATTGATTTACTTATATCCGGCTCATTATTTATAGATGCAAACGGCATTATAACTCCAGAATGCGCCGATCCGGATGATATAAAATTTCTACAGGCAGCAATGGCATCAAAAGCAAAGTACTTAATTTCAGGGGATAAACACTTGCTGGATGTTGGTGAATACCCAGGAGGCATTGTGCTAAAGGTACAAGACTTTTTAAGTGGATTCCATTAGCAGATTTCTAAAAAACTTCCAGGTAAATATTAAGCGTCTAATTTATGGTTCAGGTAACGTTATTAAAAGCTTAAATTTTCGGAACTGGGCTCTAATTGAATATCATCAAAATGGGAACACCGAATTGAGATTTGAAAAATTTAGTAAATTTACTTTCATCTTTCATGGTAGAGCTTAAATCCTTATTCGAGCAAAAATTGCGCATAAATAGCAAAAATCGACAAGCTAACTACTATAAAGAGGTTTAATTTCTCCAAATAATAATATATCATTTTAGTCAATACGCTATATGGCCTATTAGGTGTGTGCATACGCCACAATAGGAGTGAACAGGCGATCTGTTTGTTTGTAGATTTTTAATCCCCATATAAACTTAGAGATATAACCCATGTTAACTGGTCAAATTCGTAATCAAGTGGATGCAGTCTGGAATACTTTCTGGACTGGAGGTGTCGCTAATCCTATCTCTGTTATTGAGCAAATCTCCTATTTGCTCTTTATCCGCCGTTTGGACGAAGTACATACCAACGCTGAGCGAAAGGCAAATATCATTGGTAAACCCATCGAAAATCCTATTTTCTTACCGAAACAGAATGCATTGCGTTGGTCGGTGTTTAAAGACAAAGATCCCCAAACAATGTTTGAGTTAGTGCGCGATAAGGTATTTCCTTTTATAAAAAATATTCATGGTGAAGAAAGCGCATTTGCACAGCATATGAAAGACGCCATTTTTATGATTCCAAAACCTGGTTTATTGGCTCAGGTTGTAGATATGATCGAACAGATCCCCATGCAAGATCGGGATACTAAAGGGGACTTATATGAATATTTACTTTCCAAATTGTCACAGTCAGGCGTTAATGGTCAATTTCGGACACCACGTCATATCATTAAAATGATGGTGGAAATGCTAAAGCCAGTATTAAGCAGCGTTGATTCCAAAAAAAGCGATCTAATTTGTGATCCTGCTGCTGGAACTTGCGGCTTCTTGATGGCCGCTGAAGAATATGTACGTGAACATTACAAAGATGCACTACTCAAAAAACCTAATGCTGATCACTTCCATAAAAAAATGTTTACTGGTTTTGACTTCGATACCAGTATGTTACGAATCGGTGCCATGAACATGATGTTACATGGTATTGAACACCCACGGGTGGAATATCGTGATAGTTTATCAGACGCGGGTGGTAATAAGATAGAAGAAGCTTATACCCTTATTCTTGCCAATCCACCATTCAAAGGTAGCGTAGCTTTTGATGAATTAGCTCCAGATTTATTACATGCATTAGGCAAAACAGTAAAAAAAGTGGGAGTAAGAACTAAAAAGCCTTCTGAAAAGACCGAATTATTATTTTTAGCTTTGATTTTGCGATTACTCAAAAAAGGTGGCCGCGCAGCAGTTATTGTTCCTGATGGCGTTTTATTTGGTTCTACGCAATCACATCGTACGATTCGCAAAAAATTAGTTGAAGATCAATGTTTGCAGGCGGTGATTTCCATGCCAACGGGTGTATTTAAGCCTTATGCGGGAGTGTCAACAGCAGTATTATTGTTCACTAAAACTAATTCAGGTGGTACAGATAATGTTTGGTATTATGATATGAAGGCGGATGGTTATAGTTTAGATGATAAACGTACCCCCTTGAATATTGATGGCGAGAAAATTCAACATGAAAAAAATAATATTCCTGATATTCTTACTCGCTGGAATAATTTATTGGAAGAAAGAAAGCGTAAACATACCGATCAGAGCTTTTTTGTGACAAAATCAGATATTGTAAAGGAAGGTTATGATCTTTCAATAAATCGTTATAAAAAAATTGTGCATGAAAAAATACAGTCTGATTCTCCTAAAAACATAATTGCGCGAATAAAAAGATTACAACAACAGATGGAACAGGGCTTGATAGAATTGGAAATGTTGCTGTGAATATCTCAATAGTTACGCTTGGTCGATATGTTTCAATAGTTGGCGGATACGCATTTAAATCAGAAGAATATTCTGATCAGGGATGCCCAATAATTCGTATTTCAAACATTCACGATGGAGTTGTTGATATTTCCTCGGCGGCAAGAATTCCTTTAAATAAAAGTGTAAACGCAGAAAGATTTAAAGTTAAATCGGGTGATTTATTAATGGCCATGTCCGGAGCTACAACAGGCAAACTTGGACTTGTGCCGGAAATAAATGAAGATGTATATCTTAACCAGCGTGTTGCAAACTTTAAAATCACTGATTCATCAAAGCTTGATAGTAATTATTTACGATTTTTTTTGGGTTCTCCGAATTGTCAACAACAGATTTGGAATTACGCAGTAGGAGTGGCCCAGCCAAATATAAGTAGTGCTCAATTAGAGGCCCTTGAAATTCCTCTTCCACCCAAAGTAATACAAAAAAAAATTGCCCAAATATTAGAAACTGCGGACAACTTGAGAAAAAAGTGTCGACAGATTGGGCAAGAGCTTAATGTACTTGCTCAATCTTTATTTTTAGAAATATTTGGAGATCCAATATTAAATCCAAGAGGATATGCGACAGGCACTATTAGAGATATCGTTGCATCAGTAAACTACGGGACTTCAGCTAAAGCTTCTGAAGGAAAGGGGCAGTACCCTATTTTGCGAATGAATAATCTCACATATGAGGGATACTGGAATTTTGCTTCATTAAAATACATAAATCTTGAAGAACGTGAAAAAGAGAAGTATTTGGCAAAAAAGGGTGACCTGTTATTTAATCGGACTAATAGTAAAGAGTTAGTAGGTAAAACGGCCGTTTTCCGGGAAGAACAAGAAATGGCTATCGCTGGTTATTTAATTCGTGTCCGTTGTAATGAGAGTGCAAATTCTGAATATGTTTCAGCATATCTCAATTCCTCTCATGGAAAAGCTACGTTAGAGCATATGTGCAAGAGCATTGTAGGGATGGCTAACATTAATGCTCAGGAATTACAGGATATTCAGATTTTACTTCCTCCAAAAAATTTACAGGACCAATACGCAGAATTTATACATGCACTATTGTTGAGAAAAAAACTTTGTTTGGAACAAGAAAAAGAAGTAGACGCACTTTTTAACACATTAATACAAGAAAATTTCAATGGTGAACTCAGTTTCAAATCATTGGAAAAAATAATAAAGATAAAGAGTCAAGCGGGCCATGTCTAACTTTAACTTTCTAGCACAATGGCAAGAAATACAAATGAGTGCTCAAAGCGCAGAAAATATTGTGCGCACAGATCCGCGTTCCTCGTGTTTTTATAGTCGCCGTGCTTTGGAGATAACAGTTAAATGGATGTACCGTTATGATAAATTCTTAAATAAACCATATGATGATAAACTCGCATCTCTAATTCACGATTCAGCATTTAAAAACAGCTTGCCAGCTGGTTTGATTTATAAATTAATTGCGATACAAAAAACTGGAAATTTAGCAGTCCACTCGGATACTAAAATAACTGAGCGTGATTCGCTACAAGTTTTAAAAGAATTACATCATTTTCTTTATTGGTTTTCCCGAACTTATTCAGTTGAAGAGATGGGCAAAGCTTCAATAACCCAAACTATCGAAAACGAAGTTTTCTCCGTGGATAAGATTCCTAATTTAATCTCCATTGACGAAACAATTATCCAACAAAATGCTAAAAAATTACGTGAGCTTTATGCTCAACTTGAAACTCAAGATAAAAAAGCCGAAGAAATGCTTGCAGAAAAAGAGCAGCGAAATCAAAAGATGCAACAGCAGCTAATGGAACTGCAAGAGCAGATCGCTTCTGCCAAACTAATTAATCAACAAAATTTGGAAATCCATCCAGACAGCCATAATTATAATGAAGCGGAAACACGTCAATTTCTTATAGATCAATACTTGCGTGAAGCTGGCTGGGATTTAAACAATGAATCTAGTGTAAGTAATGCTCAAGATGTGATAAAAAATAGTGACGTGACCTTTGAATTAGAAGTTGAAGGAATGCCAAATGCTAAAAGCACTGGTTATGTTGACTACGTATTGTGGGGGAATGATGGGTTGCCTTTAGCAATAATAGAAGCAAAGAGCACATCATATTCTGCTAAAAAAGGTAAACAACAAGCAGTACTGTATGCCAACTGTTTGGAAGCAATAACAAGAAAAAATGGCAATAAGCAAAGGCCATTAATATTCTACACGAATGGTTACGAGATATATTTTTGGGATGACAGCATATATCCTGAACGTCAATTACAAGGGTTTTACAGTCAAGACGAATTGCAACGTATCATTAATCGCCGTCGAGAACGTAAAAATTTACTTCATGCTGATATTAATAAAAGCATCGCTGGACGTTATTATCAAGAGCAAGCAATTCGCAATATCTGCGAAAATATTCAAGAACACAATCAACGTAAAAGCTTGTTAGTCATGGCTACGGGGACGGGAAAAACACGCACTATGATAGCATTAGTAGATATTCTAATGAGAAATGGCTGGGTGAAAAACGTATTGTTTCTTGCAGATAGAAACGCCTTATTATCGCAAGCAAAGAAAGAATTTGCTTTTCATTTGCCGAATGTAAATCATACCATATTAAGTTCAGGGCTGGAAAGTGTTCAAAGCCGAATTTGTTTTGCTACTTATCATACTATGATGAACTTATTAAATGAATTACCCGAAGAACGCTTATTTACTGTTGGCCATTTTGACTTGGTCATAGTGGATGAAGCACATCGGTCATTATATAAAAAATATCGTTATATTTTTGATTATTTTGATTCCTTGTTGATAGGTTTAACTGCGACACCAAAATCTGAAGTTGATAAAAACACTTATGATGTATTTGGCCTTGAAACTGGTGTTCCTACTTTTGCTTATGAATCGGAATTGGCTTATGCAGATGGCTATCTAGTACCCCCGAAAGCGACCAGTGTGCCCTTAAAAATTATGCGAGAAGGCTTGAAGTATAATGAGTTAACTTCTGCAGAACAAGAAGAATGGGAAGAAATTGACGAGCTTAGCGGGCGCGAAGAAGTACTGGCATCAGAAATTAATAGTTTTCTGTTTAACCAGGATACTGTAGATAAGATGTTAGAACATTTAATGACAAACGGTCTTAAAACAGCGAGTGGTGATGAAATTGCTAAAACGATTATTTTTTCAGCTAACATTCAGCATGCTGAATTTATATGTGAACGTTTTGATGCAAATTACCCTAAATGGAAGGGGCATTTAGCGCGAGTTATTACTTATAAACAAGATTATGCTGAGACGCTTATAGATGAGTTCAAATTAACGACTTCCTCTGATGTGCTATCTACTCCCAAAGTTCGGATTGCTATTTCAGTAGATATGCTTGATACAGGTATAGATGTTCCCGAAGTAGCTAACCTTGTGTTTTTTAAGGTAGTACGTTCTAAAGTAAAATTTTTACAAATGATTGGTCGAGGCACTCGCTTATGCCCTGATTTATTTGGGCCCGGCCAGAATAAACAGTTCTTTAAAGTATTTGATTATTGTCAAAATTTTGAGTATTTCAACAATAGGCCTGATGGTGCTCCAGAAACGGTACAACGTAGCTTAGCACAACTCATTTTTGAAAAACGTTTAGAAATCACATCGGAGCTATATAATAATAGTGAAGATAAAGAATTATGCAGTTTGCGAGACTATATCTATGACTTGTTACATAACGATGTTTCCGGGATGAATCTTCATAACTTTATTGTTCGACCAAAGCGTAAAATTGTAGAAAAATATTTGAAACGTGATAAGTGGATCGCATTGAGCGAAGAACAGACTAATGAATTAATTTCAGTGGTTGCCAATTTACCTACGGAAGCAGAGGCGTTTAATGAATTTGAAATGCAAGATGAATTAGCAAAGCGCTTTGATTTAATATTATTGCGAATGCAACTAGAACAATTGCAGAAAAATACGCTCTCTGCTGAATGCATATTAAAGATAATGGCTATTGCAGAAAAATTAGAACAAAAGAGTAGTATTCCTGCTGTTGCTGCGAGATTAGAGCTAATCCAAGAAATACAGACTAATTTATTTTGGCAACATATAGCAGTGAAAATGTTAGAAAAAATTCGGCGCGAAATTCGTGGCTTAATTCGTTTTATTGATAAAGGTGAAAAATCCATCATTTTTACTAATTTTGAAGATGAAATTGGTGTTGGTGTTGAGGTAGAGATCCCTTCGGCTGGAGGGTCGCTTGCACAATACCGAAAAAAGATGGAACATTTCATTAAAAATCATGAAAATCAATTAACAATCCAAAAACTTAAACGTAATTTACCAATTACTGAAAATGATTTAAAAGTACTTGAAGAATTATTATTTGAAGCAAGTGGTATGCAATCTAAAGAGGAGTATAAAAAGGCCTTTGCAACTGGTACACCCTTAGGGAAATTTGTGCGTGAATTAGTAGGTCTTGATCGGTCCGCAGCTAAAGAAGCCTTTTCAGGCTTTTTGGATGAGGCAAAGTATAATGCAAAACAAATCGAATTCATCAATCAGATTATTGACTTTTTAACAATAAATGGCGTTATGGAATCTGATGCGTTGTTTCAGCCACCATTTACTGATATGCATGAAAAAAGTATTTATGGGTATTATGGAGAGGCACAAGTCGTTAGTCTGGTTTCAGCAATTAAATCGATTAATGATAATGTTATGCCAAGATATGGAGTACAAATATAATGTCAGCTTTAAGCACTTTGCCTCATTTGTCCATCGGCATTCCACAAAACAGTAGAATGAAAACTAAGGCTGGATCTGGCTGTATGGTTTAAATGTGTAAAAATGAGTCTAAAGCAATAAAGGCAAAGTTTAAGTTTGATTGAGCATTTAAACCGTGCGCGATTTATGCGCGACTGAGCTTTGAAGCGTAGTGCATGGTCAGGTGCTTGTAAGGGGCACCTGGCTACTAAAAATTTTTATGAATCAAACACTTAATTTTAGAGATAATATCTCATAATCCCTTGGTCCTAGGTTCGAGTCCTAGTGGGCCCACCAAAAAAATAAATGAAATCATAAGCTTAAAAATACTTCTCACATTTTCCAAAACCCTCAAAAATGCTTTGCGGGCATTCGACCAAATAACTTAAATATGATGGACCGTTAAAGATGTCATCTGTGATCCAGCTCTGGTAAAGTAGATAAAAATCATCGACATGGAGGTAAACTTTAGATGGAGTTAGATAAAGGAAAAAAGATTGTTAATGCTTTTTTTTCGTTATTAGGATATACCTTAAGCTCTGTATTTTTTATCATAGATAAAAAAATAAGTATTTTTTATAGAAAATTTTATGTATGGAAAGTACTTTCTTCCAGAGGAAATTGGCATTTGAGTAGAAATGGAAATTTATATAATCCAACCTTTCAAACAACAGTATATCCATGGGATGGAGCATGGAATATCGCCAAGTTCAATATGCATTATACCGGATTCTATTCTCAAGAATACGCAAAAAGAATTGCTTTTCAACAGTGGTATCGAGAATATAAAGCGAATAACCTTATAGCCTTGATCAACTATAATGTTTCCAAAAGTTTTATTACAAGGCTTTTTGCTTGTTATAAGATCACGTTTATTGTTTTTATTGTTATTTTATCATCCATACTTTATAATTTATATCAACCTGAAAGTAAATCCGATAAGAGACCTAAAGAGTTTGATTCGATTTTTAATAAAAACCAGGAAGATGTTGACTCAGATCATCAGGCGGTGGATAGAACACAAAAAAACCCTCATCAGGAAGAAATGAAAAAATACCAAAATGCAGTGCAAGAGTGTGGTAGAAATTTTTCTTTTCTATCTAAAGAACATGAAGAGTGTGAATCATTTTTCAGGCAAAAATATAAAGAAATAATAGAAAATTATTATACTTTTGAGAACAACGAGAAACAAAAAATATTAGAGAGCATAAAGCGAAATTTTTAGGATTAATGTGTGGCATAACCTTTGCTACTTTTTCAGTTGAAAGAATGAAGAATTGATATTTCAAAAGGTCAATTGAATTGTATTTTGATAGAAGGAAAACAAGAATTCCATTTAATTAAGCCTATACGAAGCATAAGCGACACGTATAATAGCTATGCAGTCGGATTTGCTTGTACCAGAGAGGAGTTTTCGTGTTCTGGCTTGAGCAATATTGCCAATGTTTTCTTTGCCTAATCCACAATCGATTCATCCATTGTTTAGCTCCTTGCCACAAAATATAACAACTTTTTATGGCAATCTCTAGTGTCCATTCTTGAGATATAGGTTAAAGATTATACCGAAGACATAGCTAACACTATAGGCTCAAAATCGTTTAGTTTTTTTCCATTATGATAAGATTCCCGGGTTCTTCGAGTGGCAAAGGGGTGTTTACAATGCAAACGGCATTGTAACCAGAGTGCACCGATCCAGACGATATAAAATTTCTACAGGCTGCAATGGCATCGAAAGCAAAGTACTTAATTTCAGAGGATAAACATTTGCTGGATGTTGGTGAATATCTAGGAGGCATTGTGCTAAAGTTACAAACTTTTTAAGCGGATGCTATTAGCAGTTTTCTAAAAACCTCAAGTTAAATATAACCGTCTAATTTATGGTTTAGATAACAGCTATGATTAGCGTTGCTTCAATACTGAGAACTCCATAATTTCGCGATGGTTTTATTATATGAAATGAGTATTTTTTAGAACAATTATCTTAATTAATCGTTAATGTCCTTCCTGCACATACTCCAATTTTGTTAACTTAGCCAAATTCATTTGACTAACGCTTTTGATTAGCTTAGTATCTTATACGCTTTATCACCTAAGATGCAACGCTTATATATTTATGTAACAAACTTTAAGCTAAATTTAGCAGGAGAAATATCAAATTGTTTGAACAAACTTTTAAAAATATTGATGACATCCTCCACAAAGATGCTGGTTGTAGCAGCGAGTTAGATTATGTGGAGCAAACTTCATGGGTTCTTTTCTTAAAGTATTTAGATGATTTTGAGAAGGATAAAAAGGCAGAAGCGAAATTATCCGGTAAAATTTATAAGGAAATTATCAGTTCTGAATATCGCTGGGAGCATTGGGCAGTTCCTAAAGGTAAGGATGGTAAAATTGATCACCACAAAGCGTTAACAGGTGATGATTTGAAAAATTTTGTTGATCAAAAGCTTTTTCCATATCTAAAAAAATTCAAAACTAATGCTGAGCATGCCGATACAATCGAATATAAAGTTGGAGAAATATTCAACGAATTGAAAAATAAAATTCAAAGTGGTTACACTCTGCGTGAGGTTCTCAATCGCATAGATGAATTACGTTTTCGTTCTCATGCTGAAAAACATGAAATGTCACATTTGTATGAAGACAAAATTAAGAACATGGGAAACGCAGGTAGGAATGGTGGAGAATATTATACTCCTCGTCCACTTATCAAAACTATTGTGAAGGTGGTTGCTCCTGCCATTGGCGATAAGATATATGATGGTGCAGTTGGTTCGGCTGGGTTTTTGGTGGAGGCTTTTGAATATCTGAAAACGAGCAAGAAGCTAACAACAAAAGATGTAGATACGTTACAGAAAAAAACCTTCTATGGAAAAGAAAAGAAATCATTAGCCTATATTATTGGCACAATGAATATGATCCTACATGGTATTGAAGCACCCAATATTCTGCATACCAATTCGTTGGCTGAAAATCTTGACGATATTCAAGAAAAGGATCGCTATGACGTTATCCTTGCTAATCCTCCGTTTGGAGGTAAAGAGAGAGCAGAAGTTCAACAAAATTTTCCTATTAAGACGGGTGAAACTGCATTCTTATTTTTGCAGCATTTTATCAAATCGCTTAAGGCAGGCGGCAGGGCCGGTATTATTATCAAGAATACATTTCTCTCGAATATAGATAATGCATCAACTAGCCTGCGAAAATTGCTGTTAGAAAGTTGCAATCTCCATACGATTCTCGATTTGCCTGGTGGTACATTCACAGGTGCAGGCGTTAAAACGGTAGTGCTATTTTTTGAAAAGGGTACTGCTACCAAAAAGGTGTGGTTTTACCAACTGAATTTGGATAGAAATCTTGGTAAGACCAATGCTCTGAATGAAAAGGATTTAGCTGAATTTTTGGAACTGCAAAAAACAAAGGCCGACACTGAAAACTCGTGGTCGATAAATGTAAAAAACATTGATCAAAGCACCTACGAAATAAGCGCCAAAAATTCCAACAAAAAAGAAGAAGCTTCCTTACGTTCACCGCAAGAAATTTTAAAAAAAATAAAAGCTTTAGATGAAAAGAGCGCTGGTATTTTAGACTCAATTTTGGAGCTGATATGAAACAAAGTTGGGAAGAAAGAAGGCTAAAAGACATTGGAATTACTCAGACTGGAACAACTCCAAAAACGGCTGAAAAGAATAATTACGGGGATTTTATTCCATTTATAAAGCCAGCTAATATTGATATTTATAACGATGGTAAAGTCAGATATGATAACGATGGGTTAAGTGAAAAGGGTTTGCGAGCTGGTAGAAAAATGGTAGAAGGTTCAATCCTGATGGTTTGTATTGGGGCAACAATTGGGAAGGTTGGGTATGTTGATCGTGATGTTTCTTGTAATCAACAAGTAAACTCATTATCGGTAAGTAAAGAGTTTTTTCCTAAATTTTTTTATTATGCCTTAAGCACCCCCAGTTTTTACCAGCAAGTAATGAAAAATTCGGCCCAAGCAACATTACCTATTATTAATAAAAAAAAATGGGAATGTTTAACCGTAAAGTATCCAAAATCACTCCCAGAACAACAACGCATAGTGGCCATTTTAGATGAAGCATTTGCCGCCATAGCTAACGCAAAAGCCAATGCTGAGCAAAACCTCCAAAATGCGAAAGAACTTTTCGAGAGTTACTTGCAAAGAGTGTTTGAAAATAAGGACGCTGATTGGGAAGAAAAGAAACTAATTGAAGTATGCGAATTAAATCCACGCAAAAAAGAAGCAAGGGATAAGCTGAAAGAAACTGATTATGTTACTTTTTTACCAATGGAGGACTTAGGTGTTTTAAATAAAGAAATACATGGAGTTAAAGAAAGACAATTAAAGGATGTTGCTGGCTCTTATACATATTTTTCCGAAAATGATGTTTTGTTGGCTAAGATCACTCCTTGTTTTGAGAATGGGAAAATTGGAATAGGACGTAATTTAATAAATGGCGTAGGCTTCGGTTCCAGTGAATATATTGTGTTTAGAACAAAAGGAAATATTAAACCCGAGTTTTTATATTACTTTCTTTCAAGAAATCAAATTAGAGATGAGGGGAAAAAGTATATGAGTGGTGCAGTAGGCCATAAAAGAGTTTCAAAAGAATGGATTGAAAATTACCGTATTCCATTCCCCAAATCATTAAAAGCTCAACGAGCCATCACTCAAAAACTTGATTATCTTTCATTAGAAATTAAAAAACTTAAAGTTGTATATCAATCTAAAATCAGAAATTTGGAAGAGCTAAAGAAATCAATTCTTCAAAAAGCATTTAGTGGCGAATTAACTAAAACTGAGGTTGTTGCATCATGACTGAAGATGAAACTCGCGCAGAGTTGATTGATCCTAAGCTACAAGAAAGTGGCTGGGGTGTTATTGAAGGTACTAAGGTTTTTCGTAATTATGCCATTACCAAAGGTAGGATTATGGTAGGCGGTCATCGTGATACGCCGAAAAGAGCGGATTATGTTTTGTCATACAAGAACCAAAAGCTCGCTGTCATTGAAGCTAAAAAGGCAGCTTTGCATGTAGGTGAGGGTGTTGCTCAGGCTAAAGAGTACGCATCTAAGATGTGTCTAAAAACAACTTTTGCAACCAATGGTAAAGAAATCTATCAGATATGCTTTAAAACGTGCGAGGAAAAATTAATTGATAGATTCCCTACGCCTGATGAACTCTGGCAAAAGACATTTGCTGAAGAAAATGCTTGGCGAGATAAATTTGATGCAGTACCATTTAATGATTTGAGCGGATCAAAACCACCTTATTTTTATCAAGAAATTGCTGTTAACAATGCATTATTAGCGGTGGCCAATGAGCGGAACCGTATTTTACTTACGCTCGCAACGGGTACTGGTAAGACATTTATTGCGTTTCAAATCGCATGGAAGTTGTTTCACTCTCGATGGAATTTGAAACGTGATGAATCTCGCAGGCCGAGAATACTGTTTTTGACGGACAGAAACATATTGGCAGACCAAGCATTCAATGATTTTTCAGCTTTTCCAGAAGATGCATTGGTGCGAATCAATCCCAAAGAAATTAGAAAAAGAGGCAGTGTGCCGACTAACGGCAGCATTTTCTTCACAATTTTCCAAACATTTATGAGCAGTAAAGATAGCAAGCCATATTTTGGTGATTATCCACCAGATTATTTTGACTTCATTGTCGTAGATGAATGTCATCGTGGAGGGGCTAATAACGAAAGTAGCTGGCGTGGAATTTTGGAATATTTTTCTCCGGCTGTGCAGCTAGGTTTAACGGCAACGCCTAAACGAAAAGATAACGTAGATACCTACAAGTATTTTGGAGAGCCGGTATATATCTATTCTCTGAAGGAAGGTATTAATGATGGATTTCTCACCCCTTTTAAAGTAAAACGGATCAAAACAACATTGGATGATTATATTTATACTTCTGATGATTATATTATTGAAGGAGAGGTAGAGGAAGGTAAAACCTATGAAGAGGCCGACTTTAACAAAATTATTGAAATTAAAGAGCGCGAGGCCAAACGAGTTAAAATATTTCTCTCAGAAATCAATCCAAATGATAAGAGCATAGTATTTTGTGCCAATCAAGAGCATGCATTAGCAATAAGAGATTTGATTAATCAAAATAAAAAGAGTAAAGAACCGAATTATTGTGTTCGCGTTACAGCTAATGATGGTGCATTGGGAGATCAATATTTAAGAGAATTCCGAGACAATGAGAAGACCATTCCAACTATACTGACTACTTCTCAAAAGCTTTCTACAGGCGTTGACGCTCGAAATATTCGAAACATTGTGCTAATGCGCCCAGTTAATTCTATGATTGAGTTTAAGCAAATCGTTGGTCGAGGCACTCGGTTATTTGATGGTAAGGAATATTTTACAATCTACGATTTTGTAGATGCACATCATCATTTCGCTGATCCTGAATGGGACGGAGAGTCATTAGAGCCCAAATCTAAGACTGAATTACATGGTCTTCCTGAATCTAAAGAATTCAATGAATCAGAAGAGATTTTGGAAGAATTAGAGGAACAAGAAAAAAGACAAAAAGTAAAGATCAAATTACGCGATGGGAAAGAGCGTGAAATTGGTCACATGATATCCACAATGTTTTGGAGTGCTGATGGAAAACCAATTTCAGCAAAAGAGTTTCTGCAAAATGCATTTGGCACTTTACCGGAATTTTTTAAGAACGAAGATGAACTTCGTATAATATGGTCAAACCCAGATACACGTAAGGCTCTGTTTGACAAACTCGCCAAAGCGGGTTATGGCAAAAATGAGCTTTCCACGTTACAAAAATTGGTAGATGCAGAAAAAAGTGATTTATTTGATGTTCTAGACTATGTTTCCTTTGCTGTAAAACCGATTACCAGAGAAGAGCGGGTTGCTAAAGCGCAGTCCCGTATATTTTCTCACTTGGGTAACAAGCAAAAGGAATTTTTAGAGTTTGTGCTCTCTAAATATATTGAAACTGGCGTTGAAGAATTGGCGCAAGAAAAGCTCCCAATCTTATTGAGGTTAAAATATAACACACTCAGTGATGCTAGGGAATTATTGGGTAACAATGAAATAATACTTTCTATTTTTATTGGTTTTCAGAAATATCTGTATGAAAAAAGAGCAGTTTAATGAGTGTGAATTTTAGAATAATAAAGATTAATTATGGCAGAGCTATAGTTACTAGGCGGTTGTTAATTGAAAGAAGTAATCAGCTTTAATTAGGAGAGCGAGATCCATGGCGCTGAATCTTGGTAAAA
>DATLWY010000015.1:0-2827 GCA_035576045.1 Gammaproteobacteria bacterium
AGACCCTGCTGCCGCAGCAGCGCCTTTAAGGCCTTTGTTTCAATGCGGCGAAGGTCATCAAAGCTGATGTTAAAATGCAGGGTGATTTCTTCTACAGTATGTTCGGATTCCAACCCAATGCCAAACCACATGCATAAAATCCTAGCCTCTCTGTCCGATAAGCTAGATAATGCATTATTTGTCATCTTTGATAAATAGTGTGCCGATACAGAATCCACGGGTGTTGAAGTGGATTCATCTTCAGGATTGTTTGATAATGTGACATCAAATTTATGCTTTGTGATAAAGCTTAAAATGGACTGCTTAATCCACCAAGTAGCATAACTGGGAAAGCTGTAACCAAAACGGTATTCAAATCTATCTATCGCTTCTTTTAAACCCACATTGCCTTCTTGAACCAGGTCACTATATTCTAATCCCTCAGAATGGTATTTTTTAGCGATGGAAAAAACGAGTCTGAGGCTTGCTTCAAACATCTCTTTTTTAGCAGCCTTAAAGCCTTCAAAAGCTGCGTCAAGCTTGGATTTTAAACGGTTGATTTGCGGGATGTCTGAATCATCAGGTAAAGACTGTATCGCTTGAACCAATGTTTCAATCATAGGGGAAGCCCATTTAAAGGTATTTAAATATTCCGCTAAGGACTGTTGACTGGCAAGTGTGCTTTTATCTTGTCTGCCAAAATTTTGCATTTGTTCTTTCAACAGTGATTGAAGCACGGATAGGCTAATCATTTTCGTTTGCATGGTTTTGAGGTTGCGTGTGGGGCTTTTAGCATTCACAGAATGTTCCTCAAACATAAAACCGCAGACAAAGGTGTTGAGTTCTAATTGTCCTTGGGTAATTTGATGAAAATGTGCGTGAAGCACATCCAATACATCTGGGCATTGTGTTGCTGACCAAAGAATTTTTTTATAGTGGCGTTCTATTTTTTTTGCAAGCTGTATTTCCTTTGCTTGGCTCAGCAAAGAAAAGGTTTTGGTGTGTGGGTGGTAAGCAATATTCGCTAAAATCGGTTTAACAGTCTTTTTTGATGACATAAGTCCTCCTCGGGGCTATATGAAGTTCTTCATACAACCACTCATTAAATTAATGATAAATGTGTGTGCATCAGATGCGGTTTGCAACAAAGCCCCTAGTGCCAAATAAAAGGCGGCACTTTGGACTTGGTTATAAGCGCATTTATCTCCATAAGATTGTCCATCGCTTCCTCATTAAGCTTCATCGCGCTGTTCGTTAAATCGCAAATCACTAACAAAGCGTGCTGTAGCTTTGCCGTTTTATAGGTGAGCAAATCTCGGGTGAGCATCAACCCAATCAAGGACTCGATTTTTAAGTGGTGACTGAGCAGGTATTCTTGTAGGGAAAATTGCTGCTGTATCAAGGTTGAATAATCTGGTAGGCTGGTTTTACCCATGACTAACTCCTATAGCGTTGGTTGTGGTAGTAATGAGTAGGTGTTTGCTGCACCTGCGCATTATGGGTTGTGGCATATTGGCTTAGGCCGATGTGCCACCGCTTCTACGTGCCTCCAAATGGAAATACGCATAACTTGTAGTATGAAAAATAACTTATTATTTGTCAAGGTGCGAATGATAGCTTGCTGGATTAAAGGGGTTTAACTTTGCTGTATTAATATGCAGCTTTTAATAATGCAAAAAATTAAGTAGGTAATTAATGGGGTAATATCTTGTAAATGGGGTAATGTCGATGCTAACATTACCCTATTAATTTATTTATCACCTACTTAAAAGGAGCGTGTGATTGCACTCACTTTCTGATAAATACCTTAGCAGCCTCAGTTTTAATTCAGAACAAGCTAGTATATTACGAGCAATAGGCGAGTATCGTGGCAAGCAAGCTTTATTTTTCAAACAATCACCTGAAACCCTAGAAACCTTGCGGATGGTGGCTAAGATCGAGTCTAGCGAGTCCTCCAATCGACTAGAGGGTATAGAGCTGCCACATAAAAAAATAGAAGAGCTTGTGTTAAAAGATACTGCGCCAATTAGTCGCTCGGAACAAGAGATTGCTGGATATAGAGACGCGCTTAATCTGATCCATGAATCTGGCGAGCACATGCCCTTTACGACTAATGTTGTACTACAGTTACACGGGATATTGTGTCGTTATTTATCTAATCCTGGTGGCAAATGGAAATCTAACGATAATGAAATTATAGAAACACATCCCGATGGCACAAAAAGGGTACGTTTTGTGCCTACTAAAGCGTTTTTAACACCAACCGCCATGAATCAATTAACAAATGAATATTCAAATGCTGTAGAGCAACAAAAACTTGATGCTATTATTCTGGTTCCTTTAGCAATTCTAGATTTTTTGTGCATTCATCCATTCACCGATGGCAATGGTAGAATGTCGCGATTATTAACACTGCTGTTGCTGTATCAATTTGATTATCAAGTTGGTCATTATATTAGTTTAGAGCGGATTTTCGAGGACAGCAAAGAAAGTTATTATGAAACGCTAGAAACTAGCTCTAAAGATTGGCACGAAGAAAAACATGATATTAACCCGTGGTTAAATTATTTTTGGGGCACGCTATTACGAGCCTATCGGGAGTTTGAAGAACGTGTTGGAATAGTCAGTACTAATAAAGGCTCAAAAACAGAGTTAATACGCAACACGATTAACAGAAGAATTGAACCATTTTCAATTGGAACCATAGAATCAGATTGCCCAGGTATAAGCCGAGAGATGATTCGCATCGTATTACGCCAAATGCGCGATGAGGGTACAATAAAAGCGATTGGTAAAGGGCGCGGTGCTTTATGGCAGAAAGTTTAGATGCTCAATAATGTGCAGTATT
>DATLWY010000016.1:0-3003 GCA_035576045.1 Gammaproteobacteria bacterium
TGATTAGCGACAATAATAATGACCGATCAACGACAATTATAATTACCTAAATGATCTGAGTAATTGTCGTTAATTGACGTTGCCTATTAGCTCTAATTTTGCACTAGCTAAGTAAATCACTTAGCATAAAATTAGTTTAAACATGCTAATAAGGTACAGAGATAATGACTTGCAAAAAGGAACAAATAGGAATCTTAATGAGATACTCAAAAACCCACTGCCAAATCATTGCAGCAGCAAAAGCAGGAATGGCACCCAAAACCGCTAGAAAATATTTAACACATCCTAAACAAATAAGAGAAGTAAAAGAAACTCGTGGTTGGCGCACGCGACACGATCTCTTTGCCGAAGATTGGCCTGCTATCGAAGAGTTTTTAACCAATGCCCCAGGGTTACAAGCTAAAACTATTTTAGATTGGCTTATTGAGCAATATCCTCAAAAATATAATCAGAAACATTTAAGAAGTCTTCAAAGAAGATTTAAGTTGTGGAAAGCTTTAAAAGGACACTCTAAAAATATTATTTTTCCACAAATATTATATCCTGGTCGGCAAAGCCAATCTGATTGCACTTGGATGAACAGTTTAAATATCACCATTTCTAATGAAATTTTTAATCATTTATTGTTTCATTTTATGCTGCCTTATTCTTGTTGGGAGACTGTCTCCATTTGCTTTAGCGAAAGCTTAGACAGCTTAACGGAAGGATATGAAGAGGCTGTATGG
The DNA here is from genome assembly GCA_035576045.1 of Gammaproteobacteria bacterium. Taxonomy (GTDB): domain Bacteria; phylum Pseudomonadota; class Gammaproteobacteria; order UBA6186; family Azoamicaceae; genus CADEGZ01. The sequence goes on from DATLWY010000016.1 coordinate 726, forward strand.
GAATTGGGCGCGGTAGTGGCTGAGCATCGAACCGATAATTTAACGGCAGCTACACACCATTTTGGTTCAACGCGAATCTTTAATGATAATTGGTTAGGATTTTTGGCGCATTACGGTGTTACTCCGAGTCGCAATAATCCTGGAGAAAGTCATGAAAATGGTTCTGTCGAAAAAAGTCATGATTTACTTAAAAAAGCAATTGATCAACAGTTAATGTTAAGAGGTAGTCGTGATTTTTATGATATGTTGCATTATCAAAAATTTTTAACAGAAGTGATTCGAACACGTAATTGTGGGCGAGAAAAAAAATTGGTTGAAGAATATAAGTTTATGCTGTCTCTGCCTGATCGCAAATGGAATGCTCCAAGAATAATTTCTGCTCGAGTTTCGCCCAGTAGCACGGTTACTATCTTAAAGGGAGTCTATTCAGTTCCGAGCCGTTTAATTAGCCTATTATTACGCGCCCATGTGTATGCCAAAGAGGTTGTGTTGTATTATGGCGATAAAGAAATACAAAGAATGCCCCGCTTACCTAAAGAAGGTGGAGCTGATATCAATTATCGGCATATTATTGGTCATCTTCTCAGGAAACCAGCAGCTTTTAAACATTATCAATATCATGGTAGTTTATTTCCTCGGCCTATTTTTCGTCAATCCTATGATATTTTACTAAAAACTAATACTGCAAAAGGCGCTAAACAATATTTAGAGATTTTAAATTATTCTGCGATCACCAATGAACAAGATGTTGCCACGACACTTGAACGGTTAATTGAAGGAAAAGTGACTCCTTCACTTGCAGAGATTAAATCTTTGATTGAACAGGACAAAGAAAAAAGGCCATTTATCGCAGTATACCAGCCTAATTTAGCACAATATGATTATTTAATCAGACAGGAGAAAACTAATGCAGCAATCCACTGACACACTAGATAATATGCTTCAAGTGCTCGGGTTACGAGCATTTATGAACAATTTTCAAAAAATGGCAGAGGCTGCCGAAAGAGACAAAATCTCCCATTTTGAATATTTGAAGCAGTTAACCCAGCTTGAATTATCTCATCGTCATGAACGAAGGATTGCCCATTTATTAAAACAATCCAAATTGCCACGAGATAAATTGTTGAAAGATTTCCAGGTTAAACGTATTGAAGGGTTATCCTTAAGTTTAATTCACCGTTTGGCAGATGGAGATTTTATCGATAGATGCGAAAATATACTTATTTTTGGGAATCCTGGCACTGGGAAAACGCATCTCGCGATGGGTATGGCAAAAGAATGGTGCTTAAAAGGGAGAAAAGTTCTGTATAAAACAGCGGCCTCGCTGGTTCAGGATTTATTAATTGCAAAAAAAGAATTGCAGCTCAATAAACATATAAAAAAATTGGATGGATTTGAAGTGCTGATTATTGATGATATTTCTTACATTCCCTATGAAAAAGGTGAAACGGATGTGTTATTTACTCTTTTATCGGAACGTTATGAACAGAGAAGCGTCGTTATAACAAGTAATTTAGTGTTTTCTCAATGGCAACAAATTTTTAAAGATGAAATGACAACAGCGGCTGTGATCGATCGGCTAGTACACCATGCGACTATTTTAGAGCTAAATGCTGTCAGCTTCAGAGCAGATAAAGCTCGCTCAAATGCACAGCAAAATATTAAGGAGACGCCAGATGAAACGCTTTCAGAGATAGCTAGCTAATTAAAGGGGAATTATAGTTGTCGCGGGACGGTAATTATAGTTGACACTAGACATTGGCAGCTATTGCGTGCCAATTCTCGATAAAGTGTCGCCCGATGGTAGCCTACCTGGTCTGCGATTTCCTGAATAGCACAACCTTGAATTAATAATTGGTGAATTTTTAGTCTCATTTTCGGCGTGATGTGCCCGTAACATTTCCCCATACAAATTTCCTGTTAGTAAAGTCGCTAAACTTGTGGTCTTCCCACTCTTATTTCTAACAGAAATTCGCGCTTCAGTCCTGAATTTACCGTGTTGGAAAAGGGCTTATTATTGATGCAAAACGTAAATTTTAGGGTTTTGAATATATTTTTCTTAATCACAGGTGTATAATTTTCGGAGTCGCGTGTTAGTTTAAGGATTGAATTTATGCAGGGATATAAAATGCATTTCGCTCGATTTTCAATGTTCCTATTACTTGGCTTGATTTGTGCACCTATATTTGCGCAATCAAAATTAACGAATGAAGAACTCTGTTATCTACCCGCGACGGAATTAATACGCTTATTTCGTGCAAAAGAACTGTCTCCCGTA
>DATLWY010000017.1:0-14239 GCA_035576045.1 Gammaproteobacteria bacterium
CTTCTATGGTCGCTTGGTTCAGCAAGGGGATCCCATCGCTCGAAAACGGATGATCGAAAGCAACCTCCGTCTCGTTGTTAGAATCGCCAAACGTTATCTTAAAAGTGGTCTAGCTATTCTGGATTTAATCGAGGAAGGCAAGATTGGACTGATGCGTGCTGTAGAAAAATTTGATCCTGAGCGCGGGTTTCGTTTTTCTACCTATAGTGCGTGGTGGATTCAGCAAACCATCGAACGTGCTGTGATGAGTCAAACTCGTACCATCCGTCTACCCGTGCATATGGTAAAAAAACTTAACAAATGCCTAAAAACAAGTCATACCTTATCTAGAAACTTAGATCACGAACCAACGGTTGAAGAAATCGCAGAGGCGTGGGGTAAAACCACGGAAGAAGTCGAAAAAATGTTCCATTTAAATGAACGCGTTATCTCTATTGATACACCTATCTCAGACGAAATAAACAAATCGCTGTTAGACACCATGAGTAACGAACAAAATGATCCCTTGGATAATTTGAATCGCCACAAATTACAACAAAATTTAGACAAATGGCTGTCTCGTCTTAACATGAAGCAAAGAGCGGTTGTTGAGCGTCGCTATGGCTTAAATGGATTTGATGCAATGACTCTAGACAAAACAGGTGCTGAAATAGGCCTTACGCGTGAGCGCGTCAGACAATTACAAAGCGAGGCCCTTAAATTATTGCGCTTTCAAATCGAAAGCCAAGGGAATGATTTAGAATCGCTTTTGATATAAATCAAACAAAAATCGGGTATACTGAAAAAAATTCAGGATATCCAATATGGTCATCACATTTGAAATTTTAGTTCTTATTGTCGCTGCTGTTATCTTCGTGTTTATGTGCGTACAATGCGGGTTTTTAATTTGGTATGGCCAACTCAATACTCGGCAACAACACAGTCTTAAAGAAAATATGATCGATCGCCTCGCGACCCTTACTCAAACCTTAGAGCATAGCCTCAATGAAAACCTGTTAAGACAGAGCAAAGAATCAGCTGAAATTCAAAAAATAGTTCAAGAACAGCTCAAAGAAATTAGCCACCATGTTGAAAAACGCCTTGCGACCCTTACACATACCTTAGAACACCGCCTCAATGAAAATCTTTTAAGACAAAGCAAGGAGTCTGGTGAAATTCAAAAAATGGTTCAAGAACAGCTCAAAGAAATTAGCCACCATGTTGAAAAACGATTAAGTGAGGGTTTTGAAAAAACAACTGCAACTTTTACAGATATCGTTAAAAGACTTGCATTAATTGACGATGCGCAAAAAAAACTTTCAGAGCTTTCTTCCAGTGTCGTAAGCCTTCAAGAAATTTTAGTCGATAAGCGATCGCGCGGTGCTTTTGGGGAAATGCAACTGAGAAATCTTGTAGAAAATATGTTACCTCAAGACAGATGCGCATTCCAGCATACGCTCAGTAACGGCATGCGTGCCGATTGTATTTTGTTTTTACCCGAACCAACCGGACACATTGTCATCGATTCTAAATTTCCCTTAGAAAACTTTCAATTAATGACAGATTTTGATTCTACTACGCCAGAACGCAAAAAAGCGCAACAAGACTTTAAAGTGGATATTAAAAAACATATTAATGATATCGCCAGCAAATATATTATTGTCGGCGAAACAACCAATGGTGCCGTGCTTTTTATCCCCGCTGAAGCCGTATTTGCAGAAATTCATGCGCATTTTCCAGATTTAGTGGAATTTGCACATCGATTGAATGTCTGGCTTGCCTCTCCTACTACGCTGATGGCCATTTTAACAACGGCAAGATCTGTTCTAAAAGACTTTGCAACGAAGCAGCATATTCATGTCATACAGGAACATTTGCGCCATCTGGCCAAAGACTTTAGTCGTTTTGAAATGCGAATGGATAATCTCGCAAAACATATCGATCAAGCCCAGAAAGACGTGCAACATGTCCACACTTCCGCCAAAAAAATATCCTCTCGGTTTATCCAAATCGAAAAAGCCGACTTGCCGCTTACTCTTGAATAAAGTTGTTTTTTTGAGATATTAAGTTGGCTATTTAACCTCGGGTGCACTAAATTTAAAGAAGCCCCCAAGGAAAAGAATCAATGTTTTCTAAAACTTATAATTGGATTTTTAACAAATTTGTACAGTGGATGACCACTGATCGTCCGTATGAAGGCATACCTTTGTGTGACTTTGAGCGCATTCGCTATGAGCTTCGGCCTTGCGATATTCTGTTAATAGAAGGGCGAAGCCGTGTCAGCGATATTATTCGTGGTATCACCCAGAGTTCTTGGTCCCATGCTGCCCTTTACATAGGTCGATTGCACGATATCGAAGATCCTAAAGTTCGCAATCTACTGTCTATTCATTTTAAAGGTTCTGCGGATTCCCAGTTATTAATTGAGGGTATCATGGGGCAAGGTACAATCGTCAGCAATCTTTCAACCTATAAGAATGACCACATTCGAATCTGTCGACCTCGTGGGATTTCCAGGCACGATGCGCAAAATGTGATTTCTTTCGCCATCCACCGATTAGGCGAAGAATATGATACGCGGCAGATATTTGACCTGGCGCGATTCTTGTTACCTTGGACAATTATGCCGCGTCGATTGAGATCAAAACTATTTGAATTCAACGTGGGCGAAACCACTAAGACGGTTTGCTCTTCCATGCTGGCCGAAGCGTTTCTGAATGTGGAATTTCCTATTCTCCCCCTTATCAAGAAACATGGAGAACAAGGTATCGAGCTTATTGCTCGCAACCCCAAGCTATATACCCCCAGAGACTTCGATTATTCTCCCTATTTCGATATTATTAAATACCCTTTTGTAGAATTTGCAGATTATGCAATGTACCGCAAACTACCTTGGAATCGCGAAGGACTGATGAGCCACGATGGCATTGGGGTTCGCTCGCTTGGACCCACACTCGGTGAAGAAAAACCTGTTAAGAAAAAAGAGGACCCTATTGAATCAGATTAAGCCATCCATCAATTTTCTGACTTCTTGTACACGGGTTTTAACATTACTTAAATCTAACTTAAAACGAAATTTTTGAGGTCCCTCTAAGCTATAAACAGTCGGCATTTGTTGAATTAAATGAATGATTTTTCCCGGATTAACCTTTGGAGTCAATCCAAATTCAAACCGTCCCCCCTTAGGCCCCGCTTCTATTTTGCAAATACCTAAAGCTTCTGCTTGTAACTTGATCTCTGCTGTTTTAAATAAGTTGTGTGTTTGTTCGGGAAACAGCCCGAATCTATCCATTAATTCAACCGATAAATCTTCAAGTACTTCATTACGCTTTGCATTCGCGATGCGTTTATACAAGACTAAGCGCGTATTCACATCGGGAATATAGGATTCTGGAATTAAGGCAGATATTTGAAGATCAATCTCTATGCCTTTTTTGAAAGAGAATCCGCTATCGATATCATTCCCTTTTTTCAAAGATGAAACCGCTTCTTCAAGTAATTCCATATATAACTGAAAGCCAATAGATTGAATGTTACCACTTTGCGCATCACCCAGAAGCTCACCCGCGCCTCGAATTTCTAAATCTTGTGTTGCCAAAGTAAATCCAGACCCTAATTCTTCCAGCGATACCAGTGCTTCTAAGCGCTTAGTCGCATCCGAACTAATTTTCGCTTTCGGTGGAATTAAGCAAAATGCATAAGCTTGATGATGCGATCGCCCGACTCGGCCGCGCAATTGATGTAATTGAGCGAGTCCAAATTTATCTGCTCTATCAATGATAATGGTATTGGCTGTTGGAATATCAATGCCTGTTTCAATAATGGTTGTACAGACTAAAACGTTATGTCGTCGATGGTAAAAATCTGTCATTACCTGTTCAAGTTCGCGTTCATGCATCTGACCATGCGCGACGGCAATTCTTGCCGTTGGAATCAAATCTGCCAGTATTCTCGCCTCTCGTTCTATACTTTCTACCGCATTATGCAAAAAATAGACTTGTCCACCCCGGTACAATTCACGTGTAATGGCCTCTGTGATTAATGCAGAATGTCGTTCGCGAACAAAGGTTTTAACGGATAAACGCTTGGCTGGCGGCGTTGCAATAATAGAGAGATCACGCATACCAGACATTGCCATATTAAGGGTTCTTGGAATAGGCGTTGCTGTCAGGGTTAAAATATCAATTTCCGCGCGTAAGGCTTTAAACGCCTCTTTTTGATTAACACCAAATCGATGTTCTTCATCAATAATTAACAAGCCCAACGCTTTAAATTTGAGTTTGTCTTGTAAGATTTTATGTGTTCCAATAAGAATATCGACTTTACCTTCTTCTACACGTTTATAAATACTTACCTGTTCCTTACTCGTCCTAAAACGCGATAAAACTTCGACTTTAAAGGGAAATTCGGAAAAGCGATCAGTAAAAGTTTGATAATGCTGCTCTGCAAGCAATGTCGTTGGTACCAACACAGCCACTTGTTTTTCGGAAAAAGCCGCAATAAATGCCGCTCTTAGCGCAACCTCGGTTTTACCAAAGCCTACATCGCCACAAACCACCCTATCCATGGGTTTATCCGACACTAAATCGGCAATAACCGCTTCAATGGCTTTTTGTTGATCGGGTGTTTCTTCAAAAGGAAATGCAGCGCTAAATGCCTCGTAATGCGCATCGGGTTTTGGAAAAGCAAAACCTTGCTTTTGTGAGCGTTTAGCGTAAATTTCTAATAACTCTGCAGCCACATCGCGCGCTTGTAAAACCGCTTTTTGCTTAGCCTTTAGCCATTGATCGGTTCCCAGACGGTGTAGCGGAACATGCTCAAGATCTGCACCGCTGTATCGACTAATGACCTGTAATGCAGCAACAGGTACATAAAGTTTATCACCACCTGCATATTCTAAGGTTACAAATTCCCCTTCTTGAGATCCAGAATGATTTAATCGCGTTAACCCAAGATATCGACCAATACCATAATCCACATGTACCACAGGGGCGCCAATGCTTAACTCTGCAAGACTGTGTACTTCTCTGTCCAAGCTTTGCGGTTGCGTTTTTCGAAGCCGACGCTGCATAACGCGTTGCCCCACAAGCTCAGTTTCCGTAATAATAGCAACATTGCCCTGTTTTTTTTCTAATATGACGCCTTCTTCTAGGGGTGCAATAATAATTGAATAACCCGACTCGCCATAAACGGCTAAAAAGTCCGGCCAATTTTCTCGTTCGATAGGCCTACATCCAATATTTGCCAATAATTCCTTCATCACTTCACGTCTACCGGTACTTTCTGCACAAAATAAAACAGAACCCTTAAAAGTTAATAAAAATTCTGCCAATTTTGCTAGAGGTTTTTCAGCACGTGCTTCTATAAATAAAGCCGGCAAAGATTTTACAGAGAGATTTTCTATACTATTCTTTTTTTCTGATTTTTCTAAGTTCTCTTTGGTTAATATGATTTTTGGAAAATCATTCACTTTAGAAAAAATTTCTGTCGGTTGTAAAAAAAGCGCTTTGGGCTCTAGAATAGGACGAAGGCGATCATAACGGTATTGTTCATAGCGTTCTTTAACGTGCCCCCAAAAAGCCAGTGCGGGGGCTTCCAAATCTTCTACTTGTACCATTAAACAATTTCCAGGTAAATATTCAAATAAGTGGCTTGTTTTTTCAAAAAAAAGTGGCAAATAATATTCAAGCCCTGGAGCCGCATTGCCCTCACTCACATCAAGATAAAGCGCACATTGGGTCGGGTCACCTTCAAATTGTGTTCGAAACTGTGTTCTAAAGGTACTAATTGCCGTCTCAGTTAAAGGAAATTCACGAGCAGGCAATAATTTTACTTCTTCCATTTTGTCAGATGAACGTTGTGTTTCGACATCGAACATCCGAATGGAATCAATTTCGTCACCGAAGAGATCAATTCTAAAGGGGTGTTCGCTCCCCATCGGGAATAAATCCAGGATCGATCCGCGAACAGCAAACTCACCGTGCGCCATCACTGCTGGCACACAATGATACCCTGCATCTACAAGTCGTTTTCGTGTGGTTGTTAATTGGAAGGCCTGCCCTTTTTTCAACCAGAGTGTATTTTGCAAAAGATATTCGAGCGGACATAATCGGTGCATCAAAGTAGCAATGGGTACCAGCAAAACCCCTTTTTTCAGATTAGGTAAAGTGCAAAGGGTCGTTAGTCGTTCGCTCACAATATCGTGATGCGGCGAGAAAACGTCATAGGGCAAGGTTTCCCAGTCTGGAAAAATCAGAACAGGGATCTCCTCATTTTGTTTTTGAGGTTCATGTGGCAAGAGATGTTGAGAAAGAAAAAATTTAAGCTCTCTTTCTAATTTAGAGGCAAATTGAGTATCCGAAACCAATACAACCAACACACCAGAATGCTGAATAGCCATGTTTGCCAAGCCAAGACTTAGGCTGCAACCCAATAGTGACCCAAAGCTTAAACGTTTAGATGTGGTAGGTAACGATAAATCAGAAAATTCATTTAATAACATGGGGCATATTTTACGGGTTCAACGAGCATCAAAATACCGAGTATTTATACAGCCTTTTCTTTTTTGTCTCAGCACGATCGATTAATTGAGCGACCCTGGCCTCGGCTTTTTCGGTTTGTTTGATTTTACCGTACTTTCCACGTCGCCAAGATCTTGCACCTTACCATGCGCTACACCATGGTGTTTTTTACGCTTTGCAAGAAATGTGCTTTGTAATGCCACGCGGTCTGGTTCATCAAATTTTTTTACTTTTGAACGCAATATTTGTTCGTGTAAATATTGCTCAGATTCTACTTTTAATGCCAATTGTTTTTTCAAGACTCTTGAATTCCTCGCCTCTCGACTTTTTGGGTCTATTTTTTTAATTTTAAGCATTTCTGCTTCATTCGCTATAGCTGTATTTACATCCCGCACCATAATTTTTTTGAAATTTTCAAAATTTTCAGCAACTCTGCTAGGTGATTCGACAGCCATATTCGGGATAGCTGTATCTCCTATCACAGTGAATTCTCGAGTTTTTCTATAAAGTTTTGCCGTTTCTTCCACTATTCTTTCCTTGTATTCCTCTAAAGATTCTCCGGGATTTTTAACAAAAATATCTTCTATTTTTAAACCACTTTTTTCTAAATAGAGTTCATGTAATTTATGTAAATAGGTTATTTCAGATTTGTCAGCGTACGCATAGTCCTCGTTCATTTTTTTGACAAATTTACTTGTTTGATCTCTCAATCTTCTTAAGCGATGATCAGAATCTACATCTGTCAATTTAAAAAAATCAATAACACCCTCAGCAGTTGCTTTAGCCTCTGGGCTGGAAGAAAAATGAGAGGCCGCTTTAGCAAGTGTGACCGCTGGGATCCCTAATGGCAACCAAGTCACAAAAGAAACAAAAGCCACCGCTTTTGAAAACCCTAAAATCGCCCGTTCAAATTTCGGCGCTTTTTTCAAAAGATAATGGTTTGTTTTTGTTAACAGCGTCGTTCTTTTCTTAATGTTTTTATCTAATTCTGTGTTTAATCGAATTAATGAACTGTAAGAGGAGGCTTTATCGTTTTTTTCCTTAAGCATAGGCTTATATTGTAAAAATACATTGGTTTCAGATGTGTTGACTTCAAACTCTCTTTTAACCGCACGAATATATGTTTCACAAGCCTGTATATCTTTCAAGCAATACACCCTTAATTCCTGTTCAGAGGTCGGGATTTTGAAGCTTGATTTTTCACTATCTGCGCGTATATCTTTAAGCAGTGCTGCCAAGGCGGTATCTTTTGAATCACCTTCTGCATATTTTTTAATTAATTCTGCGTAAAGTTTCTCTTTTTCTGTTTTTAAATTTAATAAAGTTTCCGATTCATTTTCTTGATTCATTTTAGTTGGCAGATATTTATTAATAGCATCTTCCAAACGTTTCAACTCATTTAATTCTTTTACAATATCATTGTTAAAATCATTTTCCTTATATTTTTTAACAATATACTCTCTATCGAGTTCAAGCGCCGCTTTTGAAAGCTCTAATTGCCTTAAATCATCTGTCAGCTGTAACGTAACTTCAGCCAACCTTTGTCTTTTTTCAAGACAAATTTCAGACAACTGTTGTTCTGATAGCGCCTCCTCGCTGATTATTTTTTTCTTTGCAAACTTTTTTTCTGCTGCATTTTCAAGCTTTTCTAATAATTCATATGTAACAACGCTATCATGATCTTTTGAAATTATTTTATTTTCTACTCTAAAACTTAATTCTTTAGTTATATTTACAAGAATTTCCTTATTTTTTTCGCGTTCCTCAATATTAATGTTTTCTTTGTTTTTCTCAATAAGTGCCACTTTTATTCTCATGAGTTCCTCAATGGGTAAGCGGTTAAATGCAATTTCAGCCTCTTTTTCTCTGATCAAAATATTCTGAAAAGCACTTTTGACAGAATCTACACCTGAACCAATTAGCAACTGCTTTTGTGCATCTGTCGCATCAAAATCTAATGTTCCCATGCCAACCGTATCAATAAAAGCAATATTGTCTCCGTATTTAGCTGCCAGTGGCGCTTCCGTCATTTTAGCAGAGTACATTGCCAGCCCTAAGCCTACCAAGCTCGTGATTTTTTCTGGCTTTTCTTTTTCTTTTGCGGATGTAAAAGACAATGCGAAAGCATACTTATTTCCATTCTTTTCATTAGTTGCATCTGGGGTCAAATAAGGAGGTTTATTAAAAACATCTGGCAAATTTTCAAGAAGCCCACCATCCACCCGTTCGTCCCCGTCTTCTAGAATAACCGGTTTATAAGCACCTGGAAAACTCGCTGATATGCGCGCGGCCTGAATAATTGGTCTATCGGGTGTATCTTCTGCACTGTAATATTCAAGTTTTCCTGTTTTTAGATTAGAACCTGTGAGTATCAATTTTTTAAAGGGACTACCATTGGCCTTAGCTAATGCTGCCAGTTCTGCAAAAGTGATATTGGGATTTCCCGTTTTTCTGGCAACCAGATTGGCTAAATAATGCGTAAGCGCCTCTCCTTCCCACAATCCCAATTCTGAACCAAGCGCTAATCCAGCAACATCTTCTATTTTTTCTGCGCCGGAAACTACTTTTACCAGTTTGCCTATTTTTTCAGGAGATCCGCCCAGCAAATCTTCTCCACCCTTCAAAAGTTGTTTTATTTTACTGGCTTCTATCCAACCGAGATTGCGCTTATCTTGAAAAGATCTAAAATCCATCCCTAACATTTCAGCTTCTAATTCCTCTGGGGTACACCCTATCGCTAACATCAAGGCTAAAAAACCGCCTGCAGAACTGCCCGCCACCTCTTCTAATTGTGGTAATACACCTAAATTATCTAATTCTCTAATTGCCCCCACATAGCCTATCCCCTTCATGCCACCACCTTGGCAGGATAGATATTTAATCCCCCGAATAGCAGAAGTTTCTGGAATATTTTGTGGTTCATTAGGCATGTGGAAAGCTCCCAGGTCTTATTGCTTATTTTAGTTTAGTTCATAATTAGCTAACTTATTTTCCAGGTTATAGGGTGTATGTCCACAATTTAGGATGATTTTTCTTTAAACTCTCATGTACATGCACAATATTTTCTATTATGATGTTGTTCGCCATGGCTTTTGAAAATGGATATTGTGAGGATTTGTCAGTGATAGAACTTTTGAGTGGTTTCAGTAATAAATGAGCGGCATTAGTAATAAAAATGTAACCCATACAAATCAGCCTGGTTACACTTCGCTGTTTGAAAAAGATTTCATGGCATTTTCTAATAGAATAAATCATGATGTTGACGAACGATCCTTTCAAATTTCTACAGCCACTGGCACCCTTTCAGCCCAAAAATGGAATGGGCATCAAGATAAATCTATAGAAAAAGTGACGTATTACTCTGCTAAGGAGGAGAAAGATCCAAGCAAAGTTATCACTAAAGTGGAATTTGAAGGCTGGAGGCGTTATGTAGCAGAACGGCGCCCTACAGAAGGTGGACGCATCATATTTCACGTTCGGGGCTTACAAAAACAATCTACGCTTGCTCGAATGATTGATGATAAAAGCTTTAGAGATATTGGGTGGATGGAACCCATCGTTGCCGTCACAGAAGATCCTTTTTTAGCGGTTAACTTTAGAGAAGATGCCATTGTAGAAAACGCCGACTATATTGATGATCTTTTTTCACGAATAAGCGAGGTTGAAAGACTTCCGCATGAAATTATACTTGATTTAAAAAATGTTATTGCTTTGAATTCAATTGATCGTTTTAAAAAACGAATGCTCGAATGTGGATTTTCGGAATATGAATACGAAGAAGCCTTAAAATTAATACGTCCAACATCCCTAAAAGAGGTATCATCTCCATTTTATGTGTCAGCGCTTTTTTGTAGAACTAAAGGTAAATTTAAAGAAGCTAGAAAATTATTAAAGAAAATCTCAAAAATGCATTGGCAGTTTGAAGAAGCCATTGATTTAGAGAGATCTCTTTATGAACAAGAAATACGGGAAAATAAACAAAAATATGAACAAATGGTACAACAGCTTACGATTGAGGTTGTTCACTTAAGATCGCGAGGTTCTATTGCAAATCAAACTTCTTCTCAATCAAGAGATGCAGCGCTCACTCAACAATCCAATAAAATAAAAATTCAGCAAGAAACAGAAATACTGAAAAAGACAAATGCACAACTCACACAAAAGTTCGCAGAAACACTGCCCCTCCCCCTCGCTAAAGAAATAATTCCTTATTTTCAAGGGTTACAGGGGCTTCTCTCGAAGCGGCATGATCAGCAGCAGAACACCGCGCAATCAGAAAATAAGCCTAAAACACCCAAACGGCAGCGCGTTACTTAACCCTCATCCGACACTTCGCGCCCCCTTCTCCCAAATTGTGAAGGATCCTCTCTATCGATGCATATGAACAACATGAATATCTAGAGTACGTTTATTTCTAAAGGTATTGGCCTTTACTGAAAAGGCGACTTTCACAGCATGACCCACATTTACTGAGATGAGAGATTGATTCGTTTGCCTTAATTTAAACCACACCCCTTTCAATCGGATGCCTTCTGTTTCCAACAATACCCGCGCATGTGTACCATCGCCTATAAAACGCAGTTCTCTTAAAATTGCTTCACATTCAAAAATAGGCGATTCAAATTCTCGACCAAACGGTTCTAATTGGCTCAAGCTATCAACAAGCGCTAAATTAAAATGCATTTTGTCTAAAATACCTTCTGTCCATATAACGGGTTCTAATCGCACATTTTGAAGTTGAATTTGAGCCGCTTCTTCAAAAGTTTTTGAAAATAATGCAAAATTTTCTCGTTGTAAAGTCAATCCACCTGCTCCTTTATGCCCGCCAAAGGCAATAAACAAATTCGGATGTTGATTTGCAACGTATTGTAAAGCCTCACGTACATGAAAACCTTCGATTCCACGTACAGATCCCGTTATTAGCCCCGCTGCCGAGATTTTAGGTGCAATAAAGACCGTTGGACGACCAAAAATATCTTTCAATCGGCTAGCCGCAATACCCTGTACACCTGAATGACTTTCTTCTAGATAAATACATAAGCTGCTACGCCCCTGATCCATTTGTAATTTTGCTTCTTTTAATCCTCTTAAAATAATATCTTGTTGAATCGATTTTCGTTCCTGATTAGAATCTTGCAAGGCGAATAACCAGGCCATCGCTTCTTCATCCGTCTCGGACAACAAAAAACTCACGGAACCAAAGGCGGTTGCCAAACGACCATCGCTATTTAATAAAGGTCCAATTTTAAATCCCAAATCTTCTGAACATAAAGGTCCCGTTAATGTCGTTTTTATAGCACGCCAACAGGGACGTATTCCCGATTCAATTATTTTTATCCCGTAAGACACAACCGCTCTATTATTAATACTTCTTGCAATGCTCACGCAATCTGCAATGGTGCCGACTGCAACGAAATCCAATGAATCCAATAATGTTGGCGTATTGGCGGATAAATAGCCCGAAGCAATTAATTTTTGGCGGGTTGCTGCCATTAACAACCACGCAACCATACAACCTGCAATATAGGGATCGCCATAACCACAATCCGATCGCGTTGGATTTAAACAAGCGTAAGCGCTAAGGGGCAATCCTTCTTGTGGTATTTCGTGATGATCTGTCACAATCACATCTATGCCTGCATCTGCGAGTAATTTAATGCGGGCTTCATCTGAGGAACCGTTATCGGCGGTAATAATTAATTGTGTTCTTGGGGCATCTTCTAAAATTCGCGTCGCCACAGATTCCGATAAACCATATCCTTCCGTTAATCGATTGCCAATATAAGAACGTATTTTTTCCTTCGGATGTTTAAAATGATTTACTAAATTGTGGTACAACACGGCATGGCTGGTTTGACCATCACAATCATGATCAGTTTCAAACCCAATACATTCCCCTGCTATAATCGCTCTTGCCACGCGACTGGCTGCCTTTTCCATATCTGCCATCTTGAATGGCGAAAATAAGTTTTTCAATTTCGGAAACAAAGCTTGTTCTAAAGGCACATCGGTGGAAAGCGATCTCGAGGCAATCACACGTGCAACAATAGGATGCAGCCCAGCAGCCAATCCTTGTTGTTCCAAATCCCGGTTATAAGGTTTTGTTTTTATAGTAGGTCTTGGTAATTCTATTTCTAGCATTCTAACTCCCTCAGCGAGTCCCTATTCTAAGTAATTTCCTGTATAATAAATATATGCAATTTACCTTAGACAATGGCGATGCCGCATTTCAAATTAAAGCTTACGAAAAAGGCTTAATTACAGTTAATGAACATACTTACGATTGCCCAATACTTGTCATGCCAACGCATTTAATTGCCCCCTGGGGACCACATTTCTTTGAAGAGCTCGCACCAGCGCATTTCGAAATGATCCTACCCTACAACCCTAAGCTTGTCATACTGGGTACAGGCAAGCAACATCGCTTTTTACCAGCACTTCTCTATGCTGCACTCATAAACAATAACATCGGTGTTGAAATAATGGATACAAAAGCGGCTTGCCGTACCTATACCGTACTAATGGCAGAAGGACGCGACGTTGTCGCAGGATTATTTTGTTAATTGCTTCTCTTGGTCCATTAACCAAACCTTGTTTAGATAATCTTCGCCAAATTTCGAGAGATATTCTGCGTAATTGCCATCAAAATCTGTTATGCCTTTTTCGGTTAAAGCAAGAACCCGCGTCGCAATACTAGACACAAAATGCCTGTCATGGCTAACAAATATGACCGTCCCTTCAAACTTAGATAAAGCTAAGGCCAAAGCTTCGCGCGATTCTAAATCTAAGTGATTGGTTGGTTCATCCAAAATAATAATATTAGCTTGTAATAAAATCATATTGGCAAATAACAAACGCGCTGCCTCTCCCCCGCTTAAAGTTGGGATACGTTTATGCACATCATCTTGCCCGAACAACATCTGCCCAAGCGCTCTACGGATAGCATCTTGTGTATTATCGCTTTCTCTTTCTTGACGGAGCCAGTCCAACACCCCCATATTTTGCTTGAGTGTTTCGTGGTGATCTTGGGCAAAATAAGCAATATGGGTTTCGTATCCCCATTCGTAGGTGCCCGTATCTGCAACATGCTGCGCCAAAAGGATCTTCAATAAGGTCGATTTTCCAATACCATTATGCCCAATAATGGCGACTTTTTCGCCTCGGTTAATCGAAAAAGATACATTTTTTAAAACAATTTTTTCACCAAATTTTTTAGAAATTTTTTCTGTTTTTAATACAATTTTTCCAGAAGGTCTTTTCTGTTTAAAATGAAAATGAGGACTAACGCGAGAGGATTTTTTAATGTCTGGCAATTCCAACTTATCTATCATTTTTTCCTTAGACTGAGCTTGCTTCGAACGTGTGCCTGCTCTAAATTTATCGACAAAAGTACGCATATGTGCAATTTTATTTTCTAAATATTGAAGTTCGTTTAGTTTTTGTTCAACTTTGAGTTTTTTCTCTTTCATAAAATGATCATAATTGCCCACATATTCTCGAATTTCACCGAAATCGACATCTAAAACATGCGTCGAAAGATTGTCTAAAAAACCATAATCATGCGATATAAACAACAAAACGCCTTTAATTTGAGTTTTTAAATAGTTTTCTAACCAGGCAATGCTCATAATATCCAAGTGATTAGTAGGCTCATCAAGTAATAAAATATCTGGCTGACCAAAAAGGGCTTGCGCCAATAGTGCACGCAGTTTAAAACCACCCGAAAGTGCATTGAGCGG
>DATLWY010000018.1:0-30829 GCA_035576045.1 Gammaproteobacteria bacterium
ATAGCGAACAATCATAATGCCAAAAGCAACAAATGACTTATTACAAAAAATTATTAATCAAGAAAAATCTGCTGCTGAGTTTGGATTTTATTGGGAGAGTATCGAACAACTCTTGGAACAAATTCAAAGCGAATGTGCTGAGGTAAAAGAAGCCTGGTTATCCCCAGACAACGTACATCTAAAAGAAGAAGTTGGTGACCTTATCAATGCCACCCTCAGCCTGTGCATTTTTTTAAAGCTTGATCCCTTTGAAACATTAAATGAGAGCGTAGAAAAATTTCAACGCCGTTATGATTCGTTGGTCATGCTCGTCAAACAAGATGGACTCCAGGACTTAAAAAACAAACCTTTAAATATTTTATTAGATTATTGGAATAGAGCAAAAAAGGTGGCGAAAAAGATTTAGTATGATCATTGAATGCACCAGCCCCAAAGAAATTGCTTTTTCTTACAAAGAAATCTCTAATCCCAGACTGCTTGAATATGCCAAAAACAAACTGCCGCTACACGGTACTTTAAAACAAGACATGACTAGAACTTATTGCTATCTAAAAATACAAGATAGTTTTATTTTCGAATTATTTCCTTTAATTAAAAAGCCTGGTTTATCTATTCCAAATTACTTTCCACCTAGATACGACACCGGAGCGCATATTAGCGTTATATATCCAGAAGAAATGCCTTCAGAAAAAATGAAGATAGATGAACTGGAACAGCCTTTTTATTTTAAAGTAACAGGTTTTCTGAGTATTTCTGTTTTTAATAAAACATTTTTTGCCCTTACGGTTTCTTCACCTTCATTAAATCAATTGCGATTAAAATATAAGCTTCCAACTAAATTGAATTACCGTAGTCTTTTGGTGCCCTTTCACATTACTATTGCAACAAGCATACAACCTATCGAGAGAAAAGATGATGAAGATGATAAGTCTTCTAGCAGCCTTGAGTCTAATCTCAGCAACCAGCGAAGTCCTTTGTAAAACAATGGAAGTGGTAAGAAAAATTTTTGAACAGTCCATTGATTTGGAAAAAGTTCAACAAGCAATAAGATTGCTCCAACCTGCAAAAACTAAAAATTAAGCTAAAGAAAACGAAGTACCCGCCTCATTGACGCGTAAAAATCATGTTTCCAGATTCATAACGCTTTAAGCCGCATTTAAATAACCCATAAGCTACGCCAAAAAACACGCCTGTACCAACAAGGGTTATCAACAAATAATACCAAAGTCCCGTTCTAAAATATTCAACAGGGAAATAACTTAAAAATGCGACCGGTAAAATGGTAAATGTAAATATTTTAAATGCCCCGCTATAGGCTGCATTGGGTTGTGTCGCCACAATAATCGCGTTTAAATTCAGTTCTTTAATAAAATCAGAGGCATTTCGCATAAAAAAGGCAATGCAACTTAAATACAACAATAATGCAAACATACAAAAAGTTGTAATCACCATCAGTAACACCACAATCAGCAAATCAGACTTAAAATACCCTGAATATGTGATTAATAAAACACCTGCAGCAACTTCCCCAAGGGCGGAAATATCGCCTTTAGATAAAGCGACATTCAATATAATACTTTTGGGTTGCAGTAAAAAAGTATCTAAGTGCCCGGTTTCGATGAGATTAGGGAGATCTTTTATACCATAAAAAAAAGCTTCTATAAATCCCATTGCAAAACACACAATCCCGTATCCTAAAATCATGTGTTCGAAAGTCCAGCCTTGAACCACTTTATATCTGCCGAAAAAAAAGCTCCACGCCAACAAAAAAAGTAATTGTTTTATAATCGTTACACCTAAAGTAATAAAAAAAGCACCTCGCAAAGCAAAAGAAAGTTTAATATTCGTACAGATGGCCAACCATACAAACTTTAAAAGAAACATTTACCCTCCTTCTATCACAAATGATTGAATACCTTTCCGATACAAAAAAATGATCAGACCCCATAACAAGACCATCCAAATTCCCCAACTCATCAATGCCAAAAACACATTCACATGTCCCCCTGTCATAAATTCCGCTGGCCACCATAATATCCAAGGGTAGGGTGTACAAAAACTAATTGTCTTGACTAAGGGAGAATAAAAAGAAAGCGGAACAATTAATCCGCCAAAACACAAAGTTGCGGTTAGGTTTAAATAAATAAGCGTTTTAATGTCTCTTAGCCAAAAAGCACATAACCCTATTAATATCAAGATTGCGTTATAAAGCAGCACGCTCAATATGCCAAAGCAAATTCCAATGAGCCAAGTTAAAATATCCGTTGGAAAATAGCCTGTCAAATAAATACCCAAACCCACACAGCTCACACCTAACAAAATAAATCGAACTGTAAAAGCGCCAATACATTCCATCAGCCTTAGGCTTAAGAAATGCATAGGTCTTAACATAAAATAGGCAATTTGTCCGCTATTAATATCTTCAGCAAGCTGAAAAGCCAGTGGAGGTGCCGATAAAATAATCCATTCCGTAATCGCCAAATACCATAATCGAGAAGCGGGTGCTTGCACGCTATTAAAAACTTGATGAAATAAATAAACAATCACAAGGTATAAGAAAAAACGGCCCACCAATTGACCACGTTGCGCCAATTGATGCCGTATTGCAATGTCGATGCTAGCCCAATATTTATTACTTATTTTTGCCATTGACATATAACATCTGAATAATGGCTTCTAAGGGAGGACCTTCTATAGTGAGATCCTTAAGCGTATAATTTTCCAGCAACTCGCTCACAACCGACTCCACAGTATGTTGCATCATATCGATTTCAATTTTTAAATGGTGTGGCGATTGCTCTAATACCAAAACGCCCGATTTTTTCCAAACAATCGTCTCTTCTTCCGTTATAATAGAAAGCACTCTTTTTTTAATATACTGCGTTTTCAAGTTATGAAGGCTATTATCCAACAGTAATTGTCCTTGATCAATAATAATCACGCGATCACAGACTTTTTCAATATCATCGGTATCGTGAGAGGTTAATAACAACGTAACACCTTCTTGCTCAGATTGTTTTCGAATTAAATCGCGAATAATGGCTTTTGCAGTAATGTCCAAACCGATCGTGGGCTCATCTAAAAATAACACTGCCGGCTTATGTAAAAAACTTGCGATAATTTCGCAACGCATACGCTCCCCAAGTGATAATTGACGCACCGGCTTGGTCAATAGTGAAGTCACATTAAATTTTTCAGCTAGCATTTTCAAGCGCAGCTGATATTCTCTTTTAGGAATATCATAAATGGCGGCTAACAATGTCAAAGTCTCTTGGACAGGTAAGTGATACCATAATTGAGAACGTTGTCCAAACACTGCCCCAATTTGATAAGCCAAGCATTTTCTATCTGCTGCAGGATCGTTACCTAAGACCTTAACGCACCCACTGGTCGGCTGCATAATGCCCGTTAAAATCTTAATAGTGGTGGATTTTCCTGCCCCGTTTGGTCCAATAAAAGCAACACGCTCTCCCGCTTGCACCTGAAAAGAAATGTTGTTAACCGCAGTGATTTCTTGATACCGCGGACGTAACATGTTTTTTATTCTCTGTGAAAAAGACCCTGTCGAAGGTAAAGGTGTTAAAAAGCATTTTCGCAGATTTTCAACCAGAATGGCGTTCATGAGGCGTATCTTATATAGACAGCCATATAAAAGCAATAACTTAGGTTCCTGATCTGTGCTAACATATCAGGGTCTGACTCAACGAAATAGCAGGATTAAGGTAGGATAGGATATGCCCATTGAATTTGAGAAATTAATAGCAGGATATTCTCGTTTTCGAGAAAACTTTAAAAGTGGATCTAATTTGCTCTACAAACATTTATCGGAACAAGGCCAACGCCCAAGCGCAATTGTGATTGCTTGTTCTGATTCTCGCGTAGACCCCGTGATTATTCTAGACTGCGATCCAGGTGATTTATTCATGATAAGAAATGTCGCAAATTTAGTCCCCCCTTACGAAGACGATCACCATTATCATGGAACCAGCGCCGCCTTGGAGTTTGGTGTTTGTCATTTGGAAATCCCACATATTATTGTATTAGGCCATAGTCAATGTGGCGGAATAAAGTCTCTCTTAGAAAAAAATACGGTCGATCCGAACGGCTTTATCGCTAAATGGATGCAATTAGCCAAATTCTCCTATCGCGTGCAAACGCCTGGCGATTGCCATCTGCCTATCACACACCAAGTTGAGCTTTGTGAAAAAGAATCGATTGCAGGGTCACTTGATAACTTAATGACTTTTCCATGGATCCAAAAAAGAGTGAAAGAAAGCAGCATAATCTTACATGGATGGTATTTTAATTTATCCAGTGGAACAATTGATTTTTTTGATCAAACGACACGACAATTCTTACCGCTCACTCAAAGACAAAGTTAAGGGCTTTTTGATACGTCATATCCCGCATTTATCCAAGCGGCTAACCCACCTTCCAGGTGATAAATTTCTAACGTGGGATCTGCGCTGACAAGTCTCTCACAAGCTAGGGTTCCTCGCTTACCATGCTGGCAGTGCACGACCTGTTTTTTACCCCCATGATCTGGCATCCTCTCTACGGATAACACCGCCAATGGGCTTAAAATAGCGTCGGGAATGTGTGCAAGATGATACTCATGGGGTTCTCGTACATCTATCACAAATGCTTCACCTTTCTCTAACCAGGCTTTAAGGGTTCTTGGATCGATTATTTTGATCGGCATAACGTTTAATATCCTATTAGTTCGGAACAAAAAAATGTAATCCAATAAAACTAACGTATCATTTGCGTTAATGCAAGAAATTTTGGCACATACTCGCGCGTTTGCTTTGGAAGCGTTAGAAACCAAAAAGAGGTCGGCTTTCCTGCCTTTTTATTATGTTTAATGGCGCGTTCAACAGTTCCTTCTCCTGCATTGTAGGCCGCCAGGGTCAGCATCCAATCGCGATTGAATTTTTTATGTAAATATTCGAGGTAGTTTAAAGCGGCATTAGTCGAAGCCTTAACATCTTTGCGACCATCATATCCGAAACGCTGCTTTAAACCAAATTGTCTACCTGTAGCGGGCATAAATTGCCATAATCCAACGGCACCTCGATTAGAAACCGCTTGTGATTGAAAATTACTCTCGAGCATAGGCAACAACACCAGCTCACCGGGTAGCTTACGTTTTTCGACTTGTTCAAGAATGTAATACAAATTCGAACTCGCAAGCATTGTTGTTTTTAGAAACAAGTTTTTTGACTGATTAAATTTTTTAAAATGTTTTTGAACTTCTGGTACATTCTGCATTCCCGTAAATTGCGTTGTCAGATTAAAGTTTTTACGTAACCTTCCAAAAAGGGGTGCTTGCTTGCAATCCACATTGTTTTTTTGTGTTTCTGTTTGTTGCGTTTGCGGGTGGAGATTTATATGATAATTAATATTTGAGGCATTTATGCATAATGGAGATAAAGAGGGCGTATTGATGCTGAATGTGCAGATCATCAATGACATAAGCATTATTTTAACCGCAAAATAATTGCGCTGTTTAAAGTTGAACATCAAAATTACCTATAATTATGTATTATTAAACAAGGTAATCGTTTAAACAATGCAAGTCAACCGTATATCTGATCAGTGCCTTAAATTTTTACAGCTTTTTGTGTTAGAAAATAACATCATTCAAAAAATACATATAGTTTTTCAAAAAATTATCTAAAAAGCTAGATGTTCTGTAAGGTTAAAATTATTTGCCAAAGAATATAAAAACCGACGCCCCAAATGACTAGCGCAGAAACCTTATTAACATAATCTAACCAAAATGTTTTTTTATCAAATTTCTGCACAAAATTTCCTGCCAAAGCAAGTCCCAAAAACCAAAGTAGAGAAACCAGTATACAGCCCACACAAAAAAGTAATTTGTGATGACCGTAATAATTTAATGAATTTGTACCAATCACACCAATAGTATCTAATACCGCATGTGGATTTAAGAGTGAAACTGAAGCTGCAAAATAAATTTGCCGTTTAATAGAAAATGCTTTCTGCACTTCTGGATTAGCATTGACTTTACTTTTCCACGTTACAAAACCCATGTACATTAAGAAGAAAAAACCGAGGATAAACAAAGTAAGCTTCAGCCAAGCAAATTGCAATACGATAAGAGAAATACCCAATACTGCCAAAATAATTAAAGCAGAATCACATACAAACGCGGTTAAAACGCTAGGCAAGGCCAAGTGTAATTTAGGTTGGGTGACGCCCTGGTTAAATATAAAAACATTTTGCATCCCAAGTGGTATAATCAGCCCAAACGCTAAAATAAAACCATGAATAAACGCAGCCATAGCCCACTCCATTTTTAGCACAAGACAGCCTGCTAATTTACCATAAAATAGCCTGTTATTATACTGTTTATAAGTCCAACAAATAACTTTTATTCACAGTATTGTTAGCAGGTTCTATGTGTTATATTACATTTTGTTAAAGATATAATGCATCCGGTAATTTTACGGTTTAAAATTTCGCCATGAAAAGACTAAAACATTCATTTTTTAATCAATCAACTTTATTAGTTGCAGAACAACTATTAGGTAAAGTATTAGTCTTTAAAAAACATAAAGGGATTATTACTGAAACAGAAGCCTATTTTGGGTTTGACGATCCGGCATCACATGCGTTTAAAGGAGAAACTCCACGCACACAACTGATGTTTGGTAAATCGGGCTTCTCTTACGTGTACTTAATTTATGGCATGTATCACTGTCTTAATATTGTAACAGAAAAAGCAGGATTTCCAGCCGCTGTGTTAATTAGAGGGGTAAAATTACTAGACGAAACCGAATTACATTTAAATGGGCCTGGTAAAATTTGTCGTTACATGGGTATTACAAAAGCACAAAACGGACTGGATATAACTGTTGACGATACGTTGCATATCTGTTGCATCAATCAAAAATTTAAGTTTTCTAAAACGCCAAGAATTGGTATTAAAGTTGGGACAGATAAACTTTGGCGGTTTTTAGCCGAAATCTAGTATTTTGCTATGAATTGAAGGTTGTAACAGATGCTTACCCGTGAATAGGCCTTCCCGAATCCGATAAATTAACACGAGAGGTATCCTCCGGATCCAACCCCACACTGACTTTAATAAATTCCTTAAAATATTGTGCCAACCTGCCCGTATTTCTACCGGCATTAAAATAAGACTTTAATTCTGCAGCATCTGTATTCATGTTAGAGCTTATCATCAAACGGTAATATCCCAATGCTGAATAAATCGGCCATATTTTTTTAGCTAAGCACATAGCCTCTCGTAAAGCATGTTTTGATATATTGCCAAGCCAACTTTCAAAACAAGCATCTTCCAAGGTAATAAATAAAGGATCCGTTTCTTGAAGTTTATATCGATATGCCGCCGTACTGATAAATGAAATCAGAGGAAAAAAGGGATGTGCAATAACAGTCTCGCCCCAATCTATAATGGTAAGCACTTTTGTGTTCTTTTCAATAAGTATGTTATTGTCATGAAAGTCACAATGATCTAATGTTTCTGGAATCTTATAGCTGGCTAAAAGTTCACACATCGATAAAAAAATTGGATAAAACTCATGCAATATTTTTAACTCATTGGTTGTTATGCCATCTTGTCTTAATAAATTTTCTTCACGTTCCTCACCAATTAATTTCATATAAAATTCTGGCAGTTTCCCTAACCTCCAATCTGGCACGCCAAGCGCGAAGAAAGCATCCATATCATTCTCAACTGCACGTTGGATATGCGTGTATTTTTTAATTCCTTGACATAATAAATCTGGTTGAAAATCGTTTTTCAAGTGCTCTCGGAGTGAACCGCCATAATCTTTCATCAGGAAACAATTTAAAGCTTTGTTTTGCTGAATAACTGTTGGCACATTTGCATGAAATTGATTGCACAAAATTTCCATTGTTTCTGCTTCTAGAAATAAGGTTGGTGGGGTTTGTTTTAAATAAATAGCGCCAGATGAAGTTAAAAACCGCACTACGCTAGAGTAAGGTGTTTTTTGTATTGTTTCTGGGAGAGCGACTAGTGTATACCCGTGCGATAAAAGAAACGCTTCTGCCCATTTGATCATTTTACATTTCCCATATATATATATATTACTATATTCCAAAATGATGAAAAAACAAGTGGCTATAAAAGATTTATAAAAACGGGTATTTCAAGCTGATTGAGAAAAATTAGAATGTCCTATAAGTTGACATTCTTATATATCTTATGGATACCCAGAAGTACGCCCTTTGGCATTCCAGCCAAATAAATTATAAATGTAATACCTTAGAATCCCCATATATTCACGTAATGCCATATCTGTCATAACAAAATTGTATGCTGAAGGTAAAAAAGAAATCCGTGCTGTAATATAATCAGAAATGACTGGGATGGTTTTTATACCAAAATGTGAAAAATATAATGATGCCCGCCGCATATGTACCCCAGACGTTACCAAAAATACGTGCTCAAAATTTTGTTTTTTTAAATATTGACTGGTTAATTCTGCATTTTTATAAGTGTTCATGCTCTCTGATTCTGTTTCAATATCCATTTCCTGCACATTAAATTTAAGCAATTCATTCTTATAGACTAAGGCTTCCGATATTCCACTTGAAAAGGGGTTTCCCCCGCTAATAATAATAGTACATTTATGTTCACTCTTTTTGCAAGATTGATATAGTTGTAATCCTTGATAAATTCTTGAATACGCCATAAATTTGGGTTTAACAATATCTGTTCCGGGTATTTCAGTTAAACCCCCACCCAAAATGACAATCGCATTTTTCCCTTGACTAAATTCAGACTTTAATTCTAAATTGTATGGAGCCTCTAAGGGTTTTAATAATAATCTTGGCAGTGTTCCATTGCCCATAATCACAAAACCGATTAGCATAATCATTAAGGTAAATCCACACATTTTTAAACGCTTTAAAATCAAAAAAATAATTGCTAAAATAAGCAAAGACAAAATAAATAATAGGGTCATTGCCTGAAAATCCTTTTTTAATTACATGTTTATTGTGGATCTGAAAATATCTTTTTTTGCGCGAATATTTAATAAAATATCAGATTCATTCTTAATAGTGTGCGTTGCAAACTTCTTAACAGCCTCAGCAACGGCGGGGATATGCGTTCTTAAAAAAGGATTAGTCTCTAACTCTAAGCTTAGCAAACTCGGCACGGTTGCTTCTTTTTTTTCAGCCTGCGATTTAACTTTTTCAAAACGTTGGATTAATATTTTATTATCAGGCTCAATCGTCATGGCAAATTCTAAATTAGCTAATGTATATTCATGACCGCAGTAAACGAGCGTTTCTTTTGACAATTGCTTGAGTTTGTTTAACGAATTAAACATTTGTAAAGCAGTACCTTCAAATAATCGACCACACCCGCCCGTAAACAGTGTGTCTCCACAAAAAAGCATGTTACTCCCGACATATGCAATATGTCCTAGCGTATGACCCGGGGTATCCAAAACACTGAGTTGAATATCAAGCACATCGAGATTAACGACATCACCTTCAGAAAGAGGATGTGAACAATGTGGAATGGTTTCATGCTGAGGTCCATAAACAGGAACTTCCGCCTGAGCCAACAGCTTTGGAATTCCAGCACAATGGTCGGCGTGATGATGCGTGATCAATATTGCACTTAATTGAATATTGTTCGCCCGCAGAACTTCTAGGACAGGTTTAGCGTCTCCAGGATCGACTACCACGCCACTATTAGTTTTTGTATTAACCAAGAGCCAAATATAATTATCTTTAAAAGCCGAAATTCGAACTATTTTTAACATCTTGAAATTGTGTCATAGTTCTCAATTGGAAATCAATTATGTTAAAATTAAAAATACTTGAGAGGAAACCTTGCATGATTACCCATTTAAATAATTTTCGCGACATAACAAAGCTTACTAACTTCTTAAAGTTTTTTTTGTATGCAAGCCTTGTTTTAAATTTTTTTGCTCTTCTTTCCGATTATTTAGAATACAGTGCGCTAATAAACGCGCAGAATAGCGCTTACGCATCCGCTGAATCTCTTCATAAGGCCGTAGAATTAAATAGTAGCCGACAAGCGTATGTCGGAATCTTGCAGATGATTACAGCATTATTAACTAGCATATTATTTTTACGATGGATTTATTTCTCTAATGCCAATGCTCATGCATTGAAAGCAAATGGAATGCAATTTACCCCTCTCTGGTCTATCGTATGGTACTTTGTTCCCATTGCTCACTTGTGGAAACCTTACCAAGCAATGAATGAAATTTGGAAATGTAGCGAGAATCCGCACCAATGGAAGTCAATTAAAACAGATTCAATTCTTCATTGGTGGTGGTCTTTATGGATTTTATCCTTTTTAGCGGATCACCTTTTAATACGTTATGCTCTAGATGCACATGATATTCAAACTTCCATTCACTTTGCTATTGCAAATTCCATTTCGGATTTTATGCACATTCCACTTAGTGCTGTTGCCATTTTATTGATTACTAGAATTTCTTCAATGCAAATGTCTCAACAGGTGCGACAAGCTGGCGGATATACAATGATCAGCTTATAAAAATATTGTATCCTGCGCCAATGAATGCTTCAATATGAAATAAAATGATTTAATTTAACGCTTTAAATACCTCGCAGGAGAGTCGTATGACCCAATATCAAATCGGTATTATCGTTGGAAGCCTTCGTCGCGATTCATTAAATCGCAAGTTAGCCCAAGCCATTTTGAAATTAGCGCCTCCTGAATTTTCTTTCAAATGTCCTTTATTAGAAAATGATTAATTTAAATGACAATCAATATTTTTATCAAAACCAACATTTTAAAGATATTCATTTTCCCCAAAAGAAAATTGATCAAAAAGAATTTGATAATTGCACCTTTAGCGAGTGTAATTTTAGCGAAACAGAATTTTACAAATGCAAGTTTTATGAATGTAAATTTACCGACTGCAATTTAACAATGATAAAAGTTAACAGTTGTAGTTTTTTTGATACTATATTTGAAAATTCTAAAGCGATTGGCATTAATTGGACCGCTGCGGCATGGCCCAACATAAAACTGTGCAGCCCAGTTCATTTTTATAAATGTGCATTAAATTATTCTTCTTTTTTTGGATTATGCCTGCGTGAAATTGTGATGACAGAATGTATAGCAACAGAAGTTGACTTTAGAGAAGCTGACTGCACGGGTGCAAATTTTACTCATACGGAATTTACGCAAAGTTTATTTAGTAAAACTAATTTAACAAAAGCTGATTTTACCGATGCTTTAAGCTATAGCATCGATGTATTTTTAAATGAAATAAAAAAAGCAAAATTCAGCTTCCCAGAAGCGATGAATTTGCTAAAATGTTTAGATATTGAATTAATCGATTTTTGAAAAGTGAAGCTAAAGACAATCTTCTGTGTCCGTCTCATAAGCTTATGGATTCAACATAATTTTTTGTCTTAGCACCATCCGGCTATAGAGAATACCATCTCATGTTTCTATTTAAATTTTCCTTCACTTAAGCGCAACAATAACGCCGCCGTTAATTTTGCTCTAGGCACCAGGCTATTTACCAATAAATATTCTTCATCGCTATGAATGTTGCCACCGCATACACCGAGGGTATCGATGTTGGGTAAGCCTGCATCCGACAAATTATTGCCATCACAACATCCACCACTGGGCTTCCAAGAAATGATATGGCCCAATTCTTGACCAACTTCTGCGAGCAAGTCATAGAGTGCTTTTGTTTTGCCTACAAGCGCTTTTGGTTTTCGATTAAAACTACCTTTCAATTCAATTTTAAAGCCCTCTTTTTGAGTTACAGTGGCTGCAATCGCATTTAAATGATCTAACACCCAAGCGTGATCGTCGGTTTGTTTGATTCGAACATCTAAACGGCAAATGGCCAATGGTGGAACAATATTGGTAGCGCCACCTCCTTGTACGTGGCCAACATTGAGCGTTACACCGTCACGCTGACCATTCAACGCATTAACTTGTGTAATCACCTCTGCCAACATCGCAATTGCATTGCGACCCTGATCAAAAGCGCGTCCCGCATGTGCAGCCCGTCCATGCACAATAAAAACGAAATTACCACATCCTTTGCGTTCACCGGCTAAAGTACCCTCGTCATCCATCGCTGGCTCAAAAAGTAGGCCTACCTGATGAAATCTTGCACGCTCTGCTAAAAGTGGCCCTGATCCAAATGACCCAATTTCTTCATCGGGATTGATAATAACTTCCCATCCCAATTGACTCGCATTTGGGCTTTTCTCAAATAGTTTTAAAGCCTCTAACATAATACAGATACCACCTTTCATATCCGTAACACCCGGCCCCTGCAGAACACGTTCATTTTTTCGGATCGCCACTTGAAAAGGGTGTTCTAACTCAAACACAGTATCCATATGCCCCACCAATAACACTTGAATAGGTGCTTCTGGCCGCTTCCAAAATCGTAGCGCAGGTCCTATATCAACACGCTTGCTGATACCCATGGGATCCACCTGCTCTATGGGCGGTAGCGAAAACACATTGCCTTCGCATTCTAATACAGAAAACGCTTGGGTTAATACAGCTGCCATACGTTCTAGCCCTGGCACATTAAAAGAACCCGTATTAATATTTGCCCATTGCATAATTCTCTCTGCCATTGGTTCTGTTTCAGTATCTAAATTCGATAAATATTCATCTAGTTTCATCTTGAGTGTTCCTTTATTTATTTCACTCGCACAACACGTGTTACAATTTTTATTTGCCTCAATTGTCGAATCAGCTTTGCTAAATGATTGCGATCTTGAATACTTAACAAAAATGTAATGGTATTATGACGGTTATCTCTTTCATCAATATGCACATTTTGAATATTGGCCTCGTTCTCGGATAATTTGTTTGCTAATATTGCTAAAATGCCTCGTTTACTTAAAACTTCAACCCGCAATTCAATTTGAAATTCGCCTATTACTTTATCCGACCATTGAATAAAAATATACTTTTCAGGTGATTTATGCATTTCGACAAGATTTTTGCATCCTTCTCTGTGTACAACAATTCCACGTCCTGCACTTAAAAACCCAGCGATAACATCTCCAGGAATAGGTCTACAACATTTTGCGTAAGAAACCACCATCCCTTCTGTGCCACGAATTGCTAAGGGATAAATAAGGTGAGAATCTTCCACAGGCAAATCAGACACTAAACGTCTTACAACTAACGGCGCAACCTGGTTCCCTAAACCTACTTCTTCACATAACTGATCAAAATTTTCTAAATCTAATTCTTGCAAGGCTGACTTAATCCGGCTTTCGCAAACTTCTTCTAACGACAGCGATAACGAAACCAATGCGCGTTCGATTAGGCGCTTGCCGAGTATTCTCGCCTCACTGACTTGCTGCATTTTTAACCAATGGCGAATGTTACTACGTGCTTTTCCGGTGGCTACGAAACTTAGCCAAGCGGGATTAGGATGTGCACCCGAAGCCGTAATAATTTCTATCGTTTGACCACTATTAATTCTTGAACTTAAGGGCACTAATCGCCTGTCTATTTTAGCCGCGATACAGGCGTTTCCCACATCTGTGTGAACTGCATAAGCGAAATCTACCGCGGTAGCACCACTCGGCAACGAAAGGATATCGCCTCCGGGAGTAAAAACATAAACCTCATCTGGGTAAAGATCGACTTTGACATGTTCAATAAACTCTCTGGAATTTCCAGTATTTTTCTGAATTTCTAAAATGCCTTTAAGCCATTCTCTTGCGCGCACCTCTGCTGTTCCAACGATACCTTCTGCAGACTTATATAACCAATGCGCTGCAATCCCATTTTCTGCCATACGATTCATATCGGTTGTGCGAATTTGTATTTCTATAGGAACACCATAGGGTCCTAAGACGGTTGTATGAAGTGATTGATAGCCATTGGCTTTAGGAATAGCAATGTAGTCTTTAAATCTGCCATGTACAGGTCTATAGGTATTATGAACGACCCCTAAAACACGATAGCAATCATCTACCTTATCAACCAATATTCTAACAGCATAGACATCCATAATTTCCGACAACGAGAGATCTTTTTTTCGCATTTTTTTATAAAGGCTATACAAATGTTTTTCTCGCCCCATAATAATAAAAGGGGAAACATTTTCTTGTGTTAGTCTATTCCTTATATTGGACTCTAAATCTTGAATGAGTTCCTTGCGATTTCCTCTCGCTTTTCGAACAGCGTCTTTAAGGACACGGTACCGGACGGGGTATAAAAATGAAAAACCGATATCCTCAAATTCAATTCGAAAATTATTCATACCTAAACGGTTTGCGATAGGCGAGTAAATTTCGAGTGTTTCTTTGGCAATACGCCGACGCTTATCAAGTGGCATTACGCCTAGGGTTCGCATATTATGTAAACGATCGGCGAGCTTTATCAAGATGACACGGATATCGCGTGCCATAGCCAACATCATTTTGCGTAAATTTTCGGCTTGTGCTTCTACGCGACTCTCAAAATTAATTTGTTCAAGCTTGCTAACCCCATCCACAAGTTCTGCCACCTCTTCACCAAATTGCTCGGTAATGGTCGCTTTATCGATAGCGGTATCTTCTAAAACATCATGCAATATTGCTGCAATAATGCTTTTTTTATCCATGTGCATGTCGGCAAGAATTCTCGCCACGGCAACAGGATGCAAAATATAGGGTTCGCCAGAATAGCGCTGTTGTCCCTCATGCGCTTTTGCTGAGACTAGATAGGCTTTGCGAATTTCTACAATTTGGTCTTCTGCTAAATAGTCTTTTAGTTTGTGGCAAAGTTCGTCAAATTGATTCAACCTTCTCTTCCTCAGCCGTCATTTCAGTAGAAAGTCCTGCGGCCACTTCTCGAAGTGCAACAACGGTAGCTTTATCATTTTCCCAAGGAACAATTGGCTCTGTACCACCTAACGCCAATTTTCTTGCACGTTTAGCAGCTATTAAAACCAATTTAAATCTATTGCCCACTTTCTCTAAACAATCTTCTATCGTAATACGTGCCATTTTAAAACCTCAATCAATATTAGTAGATCACTATCATACACTATAATTCCCTTTTTTATATGCCAACACGGAATAACTTAGTTAGCTTAACAAAGAGGCTATCGTGTCTGCCCGAAGGGCAGCACTCCGACGCCAGTGGAATCGCTGCGAACGAATAATAGACTTTACATCCTCTAAAGCATCCTCAAATTTATCATTAAAAACTAAGTAATCAAATTCCTTATAGTGGGATATTTGTTCTTTTGCCTCATTCATCCGTTCTTTAACAATCAGGGCATTATCTGAATGCCGCTTTTTTAAACGTGCTTCTAAAGTTTCAAGCGAGGGAGGCAAAATAAAAATGCTTTTGGTTTCCACAAATTGTGTGCAGATCTGCTTTGCACCCTGCCAATCAATTTCTAGGATAACGTCCACCCCTTGCCGAAGCGCATCGGATACCCACAATCGGGACGTCCCATAAAAATGGCCAAAAACTTTCGCGTGCTCTACAAAGTCTCCCTTTTCTAACATGTTTTTAAATTCAGGCAAACTCACAAAATGATAATCAACCCCGTCTTGTTCTTTAGGCCGTATTTTTCGGGTTGTGTACGAAACAGAAATAGAAACATCCGAAAGCGTTTTTACTAAGGCATTGACTAAAGTCGTTTTACCCGCGCCCGAAGGCGCTGCAACAATAAATAATGACCCTTTCACAAATATGTTTCCTCTTGCTACTACTCGATATTTTGAATCTGTTCTCGCATTTCTTCGATAAGCACTTTAAAGGTGATAGCATCCTGAACGGTTAAAGTATCAATCGCTTTAGAACCCACCGTGTTAGATTCTCGGTTTAATTCTTGCATTAAAAAATCTAATCGCCGACCCATAACTTTCTCATCCTTCAAAACCCGCTCTACTTCTGTTAAATGTGCGGTTAATCGATCGAACTCTTCTGAAACATCCATTTTTTGGATAAGGTTACCAACAACTTGATCAAAACGGCTTTTATCAGTTTCAATTTGTAATTCATCCACCTTTTCATAAAACTTTAGGCGCATGGCTTTTTCAATTTCTGGTAGTCTATTCTTAATAGACTCTAATTTTTGACGCATCTTTACTAAACGCTGTTCGATGTAACCGCGTAATTTTTCACCTTCTCTTGCACGGGTTTCTGTTAAATCCTGTAATGCCGTCATGAAAGATTCTTGCAAAGAAATTTCCAATACTGACAAATCTGTCTCGGGCAAACAAACGACCGACGGCATGCGCAAAATATCAAAAACAGCGATATCTGCATTGACAGGAAACCGCGCACTGATTTTTTGACTGGCCGCTACCAATTGCTCTACCAGATTAAAATCGATATTCAACTCGCGCTTATTATTTTCTGCGGAATCCAACTTTAAAAAACAATCCACTTTCCCGCGAGTAATGATTTTACGAAGATTTTCCCGCAACCGATATTCTAAATCTCCTTGCAAGGGGGGCAATTTAAAAGAGACTTCCAAATATCGATGATTCGTCGATCGGATCTCCCAACGTGCAATAAACCCGCCGGGCAATGATACGTTTTTACTCGCATAGGCAGTCATACTGTAAACCATGTCAGACATCCTCTGTTAGGCTAACATCTGATTTGGGTTTATAAACGACTAATAATAAATAGCTTAAAAATCCAACCAAAATAAGCGTTCCAATAAACAGCGATAGAGAAATTGCGCGACCCTGGCACAGCTCCCCTACCCAATTGCTGCAAAAAGCAGCCAACACACACTGTATCGCACCGAGTAATCCGGAAGCAATACCATAATGCTCTGATCGAACAGATGTCATGGCAGCTGCTGATGCTACCGGAAATAAAAGCCCATTACCAAATGTAACCACTGCCATCGGAACAATAAGCCCAAAAGGGTTATTGCCAAAAATCAGTAACGAGCCGACCATGCACAAACCGCCCAAAATAAAAAATAAAAACCCCATCCGTAGTACATATTCTACTGTCGATTTATTAATCAGTTTCTTGGCAAATAAATTGCCCGCTATATAAGCAACTGCAAGCGCAATATAAAATTGTCCCATTTTTTCAGCCGCATAGCCCTGGTTGCTAAATACAAAAGGCGACTCTACAGAATAGCTGCGGAATACACAAAATCCTACAGCAATAACTAAGGCGTATCCTATAAATTCCAAATTGCCAAGAACATCCGAATACGCCTGCATTTTCGACGCGGGCGGATGGTTCGCTGGTATGCTGGGCGCCTTATTTTTAAGGCATAAAAACACGCAAAGCAATATAACCAATCCGAAAATCGCAATCATCAAAAAATTAGATTGCCATCCAAAAAAGTAGGTAAGATAGCCCCCTATCAAGGGTGCAATCGCTGAAGAAGAACCCACAATGGGAAATACTGTTGAAAAAATCTTAACCGCTTCTCGTCTGTCGTATCTATCCACAACCAATGCCCGGCTTGTGACAGATCCCACCCCACCCCCAATAGCTTGCAATAAACGAAATGTAATAAATTGTGGCAACGTATCTGAATTGGCACACAAAATAGAAGACACGGTGAATAGAATAAAACCCGAAATGACGATTTTTTTTCGACCAAATCGATCGGACAAAGCGCCCGCGATTAACTGACTGCTTGCAAGCCCCAACAAAAACACTGTAAAACTTAATTGGATTTCTGTTTGTGTACAATTAAAATGCAACGCCATATCGGGCAACGCCGGTAAATAAGTATCGGTTGCAAAAATACTCACTGATGACATTAGTGTAACGAGTATGAGAAAAAGATAGTAATTTTGCTTGGGGTGCACGATTTGTTCCACTAAATTTCATTAAAATATAATGAATCATTGTAGGTTGACTGTCACAGTATGTCAACTGGTATTCTTATTACCCTTATTTAAAATTCATAACTAGTTATAATGAGCTTAAGTATGCTTAGAATCATATCCGTTAACGTCAATGGCATTCGATCTGCCGCTAAAAAGAAATTTTTTAGCTGGTTATCTAAACAGAACGCCGATATTATTTGCTTCCAAGAAATTCGCGCCGAAATCCATCACTTAACCGACCCAGTCTTCTCGCCCACAGGCTATTTCACCTATTTTTGCAATGCCGAAAAAAAGGGTTATAGCGGCGTGGCGATCTATACGCGCATTCAGCCTGATCAAATACACCAAGGCGGGTTGGGGTGGAAATCAGCTGATACTGAAGGCCGCTATATACAGGCCGATTTTAAGAATCTCAGTGTTGCTTCTATCTATTTTCCTTCGGGAACCAGCGGAGAAGTCCGTCAAGCGATTAAATATGACTTTATGGCGCGATACGAAAAAAAGTTACGCGCACAATTAAAAAAAGGTCGTGAATATATTCTTTGTGGCGATTGGAATATCGCACACAAAAACATTGATATAAAAAATTGGCGAACAAATCAAAAAACTTCAGGGTTTCTACCTGAGGAGCGTGCTTGGCTAGATAAAGTTTTTGATACTATCGGTTATGTCGATGCATTTCGAGTTGTTAATCAAGAATCCGATCAATATACTTGGTGGTCTCAGCGTTCTCCTAGCGCACGCGAAAACAATATCGGTTGGCGCATTGATTATCAGGTGGTCACGCCAGGACTCACCAAAAAAATTCTCTCTGCGCATATTTACAAAGAAGAATTTTTTTCTGATCACGCGCCATTAATCATTAATTATGATTTAACATTATAGTCATATGATTACTCCAGTAACACTGCCCGAGTGTATCTCGTCAGTTCTCGAAGCTGGGATATGTGCAACATTGGTAATCACCATTTTTTAACCAGCTCCCACGCGTCACAAATCATCATTACGCTACCTATAAAATACATCCATCCCAAAATAAAGTGCACAAACAAAAAAGGGAATGAAAAAAAGCCGACTATGTTGCCTAAGGATTTCGATTTTACATTAGAAGAATACGTCCAAAGAGCATGAATAAATATAAATGGATGGATTTGTCAATAATATTAAAATAAGGGCTTAGCACTTAAACACGTGAATCATAGCTTTATAAAATAATACAACACCACTTTCTTTTCCGGTCCTTAGATGTTTCTGGTACAAGTCGGCTATTTTCGTTAATAACTGTAGGTCCTGCCAGTTTGCGCCCTCGGTTAAAGTTTGTTATCAAAGAGGTATCTTGCAAACATAAAGGCGCTTCCTCCGGTATTGTAGCCATCGGTCTATACATTGCTTTTATCATCATCGCCACCAGTTTCTCCTTAACATATGGCTTAAACATAGTCATTGCTTTTAGCATAAGAAGCCTATCTCTATCTTCTTTGTTCACAATCGCAGTAGACGCAAAGATGATGGGTATTTTACTTTTTTTAGGATCCTCTAGCGCTCTAATCTGCCCGATGACATCAATACCCTTTAAAACGGGTTTTTTATTGGTCATCAAAACAATGTCATACTCTTTTGATTTCAAAAGTTGAACAGCCGCCAAGCTATTTTTTGCTATTGTCAAAAAATAGCTTGGATCATTCTGAAAATATTCTTTTAGCCTTTCAATTTTTTTTTGACTACCTGTCGCTAAGACTTGAATTTTCTCTCTATTATCCTTTTTCAAAGCGTTTAAAAATTCATTCTCAATTTCTAGAAGCGGGTTTTCAAAATCGACTTCTTCCAGTTCTAATGATGCTTCTTCTACATTATTATGCATTTAAAAAAAATCCTTGCGATGCTTCATGATAATAATATTGATATGAATTGACCTTGAACCTTTATATGCCAAGCGCTTCTTTTTGCTTATAAATCAAGGTTGCGATCCCTTTTTTTGCCAGATCTAACATACCTTGAAATTCTTGAATATGAAATGGGCTACGCTCTGCTGTCCCTTGCACTTCTATAAAGCCACCCTGCTCCGTCATCACCACATTCATATCTGTTTCGGCATTCGAATCTTCAAGATAATCTAAATCTAAAATCGGCATTTCTTTATAAATGCCAACCGAAACAGCTGCAACAAAAAACTTTAAAGGATTGGTTTTTAAAAGCCCCTGCTTACGAAGTAAATCAAAGGCGTCGACTAAAGCAACACACGCCCCTGTAATACTGGCTGTTCTAGTACCACCATCTGCCTGGATCACATCACAATCAACATTAACCGTATATTCCCCTAATGCTTTTAAGTCAACCGCTGTGCGCAATGCTCTACCAATTAAACGTTGGATTTCTTGCGTACGACCAGTAGGCCCAACCCGATTCTCGCGCTGCATACGTTCTGTTGTTGATCTCGGCAACATACCATATTCCGCAGTAACCCATCCTTGATTGGTTCCTTTCAAAAATTTAGGTACACCCTGAACAATGCTTGCTGTACAAATAACTTTGGTATCACCAAATTCAATCAATACAGAACCTTCCGCATGCTTGGTAAATTTGCGCGTGATTCGGATATCTCTTAATTCATCTCGTGCACGTGCGCTGGGTCTTATCATAACTTTAACTCCAATTTTAAAAAGGCAATTCCCATAGTGGATCAACATCCAATAATAACTGACGAAACTCAGATTGAATACGCTGTAATGCAAAAGCCGTATCACCCTCAAAACGCAAGATTAAATTAGGACCTGTATTAGAGGGACGCACTAATCCAAACCCATCCTTAAAATCAACCCGTAAACCATCAATCGTACTAATTATTGCATCTGGAAACTGTGCTAGTGCAATCAGCCGTTCCACACGCTCAAATTTTGTTTGTTCTGTAACGGAGATTTGTAATTCTGGCGTATTCACACTGTCGGGCAAGGTGCTAAAAATTTCCGAGACCGTTATTTCTTTATTTTTTTCTGAAAGAATTTCTAAAAGACGCGCGCCTGCATATAATGCATCATCAAAGCCAAACCATCGATCTTTAAAAAAGAGATGCCCACTCATTTCACCCGCTAATAACGCACCGGTTTCTTGCATTTTAGCTTTAATGAGTGAATGGCCTGTTTTCCACATCAAGGGCTGCCCCCCAAGACTTTTTACCACAGCGTTGACATGTCTTGTACATTTTACGTCGTAAATAATTGTCGCATTGACATGTTTTTTTAAGATTTCTTTTGCAAATAATATTAATTGTCTATCTGGCCATATAATTTTTCCAAGATTATCTACCACGCCAAGACGGTCGCCATCACCATCAAATGCTAAACCAATATCCGCTTGGTGTGCATGAACAGCTGATATCAGATCAACCAGATTTTTCGGTTGACCCGGATCAGGATGATGATTCGGAAAATGACCGTCCACTTCACAAAAAAGTGGAATGACGGTACACCCAAGCGCTTCAAATAAAACTGGAATAATATCGCCTGTAACACCATTTCCCGCATCCACAACTATTTTTAAAGGCCTCGACAAACGGACATCTTTTTTGATCGCTTGCACATACGACTCAACAATATTTTGCTCTGTTTTCTGACCTTGGCCTTTACAAAAATCTAATTTTTTGATTAATGCAGCCAATGCTTGGATCCCGTCCCCATAAAGTGCTTGTCCACCAACCATCATTTTAAGGCCATTATAATCGGGTGGATTATGGCTACCGGTTATCATCACGCCAGACGGAATACGTAAATAGTGTGTAGCAAAATAAAGAACCGGTGTTGGCACCATGCCAATATCAACAACGTTGCAACCTGTCGCTAATATGCCTTTGCTTAATGCATCGATTAACAATGGACCCGACAAACGGCCGTCTCGCGCAACAACTATTGCCGTTTCTCCACGCGTTAATACCGTTGTACCCAGCGCGCGGCCTATGGCTTCTACAATCTCGATTGTGAGGCTCTTGTTGACAACACCGCGAATATCATAAGCCCGAAAAATTTCTGTTGAAAATAAAAAATCGCTCATTTTTTATTCCCGCCCCGTATGACCAAAACCACCTTCGCCCCGATCGGTTTCTGAAAAAAATTCTTGCACCACTTCAAATTGCGGTTGTATAACCGGTATAATCACCAATTGCGCGATACGCTCTCCGGGCTCTAAGATAAACGTCTCTTTTCCGCGGTTCCAACACGAAATCATTAATTCGCCTTGATAGTCTGAATCAATAAGGCCTGTTAAATTACCAAGCACAATACCATGTTTATGACCCAAACCCGAACGCGGTAAAATAAGGCCCGCTAATCCGCGATCACCAATATAAATCGCAAGACCCGTTGGCACTAAATGCGTAGTGCCTGGCAAAATTTCTAATGACTGTTGCAAACACGCGCGTAAATCTAATCCCGCAGAACCTTCTGTCGCATAGTGAGGTAGCGGGATTGACGCGCCAATTTTAGGATCTAAAACCTTTAGTTGAACGCCGCGAATACCGTTAACACCCTGAATACTTGTGTGGTGATTCTTTTGATTTTGAATAGATTGCATTAAAAAATTCCCGTAATAGAGCGCGTTAACCCTTGAATTAATTCAGGCGCGGCTTGTTTAAATTTAAGATTAACTTTAGTGGCTGTACTGACCACCCGAGCTTGATAAAGTTTCCATTCTATTTTTTCTGTTGAGATGATTTCTCGCACACCATTCGTGCCTTGTTTTAATCGGGATCGGGTTTTCTCTTTTATCGTTACCGAATTTCCCACACGTTCCGAAATTTGAACATCCGCAATCGCAACATAAACGATATTTCGAATCATGGTATCTGTTACCGCACCGCCTAATGCCGTACCAAAACCTTGATTCAAGGCATGATCTGCGGCTCGCAGATCAGAACTCGCCGCCTGTAAGATATTGGTTTGCAGTAAAATCTGTGCTTGTTCTGGCGCCATAACACGCGTGTAGCCTTTAGCTAACATTGCTTGCGCTACAGAATGTTCTAAATCTAACTCAGGCTTATCTGATGTATTTCGAATTTGTAAATAGACGGTTTTTTTATCTGAAATCATGGGATCTAAAAATACGGGCGGACTCATTTTGGTTTGAACATCAAGTTTTCTCTTATTGATTGTCGGGTGTGTTGCACCACATCCCACCAAAAGTGCAAGCACACTTATTAAAAGAGTTGCCTTAAATGCCGCTTTCGCCTTCAAAAACAACATCAATCTTTCTCCTTACGCGGTATCAACAACCGTTAGACACAACTCAGTCATTGGCTCAGAGTATACCCGGCTCATACTCGGCTGGAAAGAGACTATCACAGCGCTTGATCTTTATGCCTTGCCTTGGTATAAATGCGCTAAGATTATCAATTAATCAATATTGCATAGCATTTACGGGGACTTATCATGTCTAGAGTTTGTCAAGTAACTGGAAAGGCCGTTATGGCTGGAAACAATGTCTCGCATTCTAACCGAAAAACGCGCAGACGGTTTTTGCCTAATCTTCAAAGTCATCGATTTTGGATCCCAGGGCAAGTTCCAGGAAAAGGTCACTTTATTAAACTGGTTGTCTCTCATAAAGGGATGCGTACAATTGATAAGCTCGGCATCGAGGCTGTTTTAGCCGCCTTGTCTGCTCGCGAAAAAGAAGCAGCAAGCGGTAATTAGGAGATCCCCAACATGGCAAGAAAATCTATTAATGTACGGCTCGTCTCTGAATCTGGGGATTTTTACACCACTAGCAAGAATCCAAAGATGGCGCATAAATTAAAATTACGTAAATTTGATAAAAAAACACGTAAGCATGAATGGTTTGAAGAAAAGAAAATTAAGTAATTTGTCTTGACCCAAAATCTTAAAACGCTAATCCAAATACTGAGTGACGGCGAATTCCATTCTGGAGAACGCTTGGGCAAACGGCTCTTGCTGACGCGTAGCGCTATCTGGAAACTTATTAAACAGCTGGCAGACTGGGATCTTGAAATAGAATCGGTCACCAATAAAGGTTATTGCATACCAGACGGCCTCACCTTGCTTGAAACGGCGAAAATTTCGGGCTTTATAAAAAAAGCACAACAAAACCAAGTGAAGCAGATTGAATTATTCGACAGCTTGCCTTCTACAAATGATTATTTATTAAATTTAAAATCAGCAACCGCTATTCCAGAAGTGTCTAAACAAAATCGCGCGTGCTTTGCAGAAAAACAAACTCAGGGGAAAAGCCGGCGTGGACGCGCATGGGTGTCTCCTTTTGCCAAAAATATTTACTTATCTCTGCTTTGGCATTTTGAAAAAGATCCGAGCGAATTATCGGGTTTAAGTCTTGCAATTGCGATTGCGACGGTTGAAACGCTACAGGCATTTGGCATTACTAAAAATCTTGGCATCAAATGGCCCAATGATGTGTTATGCAAAAACCATAAACTCGCCGGCATCTTGATAGAACTTTCTGGCGAAGCCAACGATGTGTGTAGTGCCGTTATCGGGGTTGGCTTAAATGTTAACATGCCAAATTCGGCTCTTTATGATCGGAACATTTCTCAACCTTGGACAGATCTGCAAAGAGTCACCGATCAAAAAATTGATCGCAATAAATTAGCGGGCATGCTGTTGAATAACCTTATCGCAACTGCTTCTCTATTCCAAAAACAAGGGCTGATGGCCTTTTTCCCTCAATGGCAGAAATTGGATTTGACCTTTAATAAATCTGTCACCATTATTACCAATACGACGAAACTACAAGGAATAGGGCGAGGAATTAATGAGTATGGTTATTTCCTGCTTGAAATAAAACCGGGAGTCATTAAACAATTTGCCAGCGGAGAAGTCTCGCTTCGGCTTAGCTAAAATGCTCTAGATTTACTGCAAATGAAGCTAAGCGACCTTTTACAAAAACGAAAATAAGCTATTATTAAATAGCACCATCATCCTCGAAAAAAATTTTTGGCAAAGGATTGCCTGTTTGAGTGTATTACTAACAAAACTCCGCACACTTTTGCTCGGTAAATCGTTGAATCCGACAAAGCCTGAAGCACGCCGCAGTATGCTGCTCGTCGCTTTTCTCGCATGGGTAGGTCTCGGTGCAGATGGCCTGTCTTCAGCGTGCTATGGGCCTGAAATTGCCTTCTTGGCCTTAGGCCAACACACGCACTTAGCCTTATATCTTGCCATGGCGATTGCCTTAACCGTTTTTATTATCGCGCTGAGTTACAACCAAGTCATTGAGCTATTCCCCTCGGGCGGCGGTGGCTATAAAGTTGCGACTCAACTCATTGGCCCCTACGCAGGACTCACCTCTGGCGTTGCCTTGATTGTAGATTATGTATTAACCATCTGTGTTT
The DNA here is from genome assembly GCA_035576045.1 of Gammaproteobacteria bacterium. Classification (GTDB taxonomy): domain Bacteria; phylum Pseudomonadota; class Gammaproteobacteria; order UBA6186; family Azoamicaceae; genus CADEGZ01. The sequence continues at coordinate 25,193 of DATLWY010000018.1, forward strand.
CAATCGCCAGTTGTGTCGATGCGCTCTTTAGTTTATTTCCCTTAGATGCCCATCCTCATAAATTAATCACAGCAATTGCTTTGTTAGTGCTGTTAGGATTCCTCAATCTTCGTGGCATGAAAGAATCTATTAAAATATTGATTCCTATTTTCTTAACTTTTTTTATAACCCATGCGCTCTTGATTCTTTACGGAATCCTGAAACATTCAGAACGCTTAACACATTTAATACCAAACACCTATCACGAAACTATCAATCTTAGCCATGAAACAGGCTGGATATTCATTCTAGCGCTGTTTTTACGCGCTTATTCTCTCGGTGGCGGAACTTATACCGGCATTGAAGCGATATCTAATAACGTAAATCGCTTGTCACCACCACGAGTTACAACCGGAAAATGGGCCATGGGTTACATGGCATTTTCACTTTCGTTTATTGCCGGCGGCATTATTCTTTTATATTTATTATGGGACGTGGTACCCACAGCGGGCCTTACTTTAAATGCGGTTACATTTAAAACCATTATGAGCAATTGGGTATGGCATGACATAGACATTGGCGCTTTTCTCTTTCTTTTGTTTATGGCGTCTGAAGCCGGATTATTATTTGTAGCCGCCAATACCGGCTATATTGGAGGGCCTACGGTTCTTTCAAATATGGCTGCAGATTCTTGGTGTCCTGCGCAATTTCGTCATCTTTCCTCTCGATTAGTCACGCAAAATGGCATTGTTCTGATTGGCATAGCTGCCCTATTGATTTTGCTGTGGACGAGAGGACATTTACAACTTTTAATTGTTATGTATAGCATCAATGTGTTTTTAACTTTTAGTCTCTCTTTATTTGGACTTTCGCTTCATTGGTTTAAAGCCAAAAAAACAGAAAAAAATAAGTTATTTAAACTCAGCCTCTCATTATTTGGGCTTATCGTCACTGCAAGTATCTTGGTGATTACTATTTTTGAGAAATTTGAAGAAGGCGGATGGGTAACTCTATTGGTAACAGGGCTTTTTATTTTTGTATGCTTATTTATTAAACGACAATACACACGATTTAAAACTGCTATGGAAAAAATAGATGCACAATTTAAACAAACCGATATTCAAAAAATTACACCACTGCCGCTTGACCCTCATGAACCCACCGCCATTTTTTTTGTAGGAGAGCATATTGGCATTGGCATGTATACCCTTAAAAAAGTATTGAGTTTATTTCCCAATCAATATAAAAATTTTATTTTTTTAAGTGTTGGTGAATTTAATGGGCAAACGTATGATCCTGAAGCAAATCAACAAGATCCGGAAGCGGACATCAAAGCCATGCGTTCGAATGTTATTCGTCGCTTAAGCTATTTTGTCAATTATTGCCGTATTCGCAGTTTACCGGCGATTGATTATCAAACCAGTGATGTTGATGTGATAGAAGGCTTAAGCCGGCTGGCTAAACAAAAAAGTCGATTATATCCGAACTGCGTTTTCTTTGCGGGCACTTTGATTTTTCAACACGAGCATTGGATTAACCATTGGTTACATAATCATACCGCAAAACTGGTACAAGAACGCTTACAATCCGAAGGCCTATATATGATGCTGCTGCCTATTCGCATCAATGAATTAACTCAGAGAACGGAAACTTCATAACCATTTTATTGGAAAACATTTGTGCACGAGTGATCGGGTTCACGCCCCCATTTCAAGTAACGTAACGCTAAAGCAAGCGCCACGATTTTAATACAGCCCGGAATAATAAAAGGCATTAATCCACCTTTAACCGCTGCCTTAAAACCAATCAAATGAGTAAGCCAACCGATGCCGCAACAGAAAATAATGAATGTCCCTACCAAACAATTCAACGCAATATAAAACCCATTGTTATTACCCAAGTATTTACGCAGAGTTGTCATGCACAGTGCCGCTATCAAAAATCCTACTAAATATCCGCCTGTTGGGCCTGTTAGTTTATAAAAGCCGCCTGAAAAATGTGTGAATACCGGTAAGCCTACTAGCCCCGATACTAAATAGAGCATTACAGACTGAATCGCAATTTTTCGCGTAAATGTTAAACCTATTAACATCACACCAACAGTTTGCAATGTAATGGGCACTGGCTCTAAAGGAATAATAATTTGTGTGGTTAAGAAGAGTAAAAAAACACCCCACAGGGTATATGCAATATCAGTAGAAAGCATTTTTGAAAGGTTAGATGTAGATCTGGGATGCGTTTCTGTTCTTAACATGACTTTTTTCCTCCAGTAGGGTCTTGGGATTAAGCACAACATGTAAATACACATGACATTCGCATAGTAAAAGACAAAAACCTTTATTGTCAACTTTTTAAAACTTTAAAAGTTTACGTAACTTTAAAATTTAGTCATTACACTAAGTAGTAATAATAAATATTTCATTGTACTAATTTCAGGATAGGTCTTACGAACCGCGGATTAATTTAAAAAGAAAAAAGCTGCTGCTAGAATAAGCGCTAATGAGGGGGGGTAAAACGCCTAGGCTGTAAAGTTAATGCCCTTGATCTCGCGCCTTCAATAGAGCAACCGCTGGCAGCGTTTTGCCTTCTAGATATTCTAAAAAAGCCCCTCCGCCCGTAGAGATATACGATATTTTTTCAGACACGCCATATTTCTCAATTGCCGCTAATGTCTCTCCGCCACCCGCCAATGAAAATGCTTTGGCACTTGCAATCGCGTTTGCTAATCGTTGAGTACCCATTTCAAATGGGGACATTTCAAATACCCCCAGCGGGCCATTCCAGACGACAGTCCCTGCTTGCTGAATAATCGTATCTATCAGTTGTGATGTTTTTGGCCCTATATCTAAAATTTTTTCATCTATTGCGATATCGCTTAGATTGGATATGCGTGTTTTCGCCATTTCAGAGATGGTTTTTGCCACAATCGCATCGATAGGGACGATTAACTGAACCCCTTTACTTTTTGCACGCACCAACAATGCCATAGCTTCTGCTATAAATGTTGGCTCTAATAAAGAACCGCCCACCGAATAGCCCTGTGCTGCAATAAATGTATTGGCAAGCCCACCACCCACAATTAATGTGTCTACTGTATCGAGCAACGACCCTAGCAATAAACATTTATCTGATACCTTTGCCCCCCCTACAACAGCAACTAAAGGGTTTTTGGGATCTCGCAAGGTTTTTTGTAATGCTGTTATTTCTGCGATAAGCAAAGGACCGGCTACTGCAATAGGTGCATACTGTGCAATACCTACAGTTGAAGCTTCGGCGCGATGCGCTGTAGCAAAAGCATCCATCACAAATATATCACAAAGCGCCGCCATTTTTTTTGCAAGCGCGAGATCATTCGCTTTTTCACCCCTATTAAAACGCACATTTTCGCAAAGTACGATTTCACCCGGCTCAACGGCAACACCTTGTAACCAATCTTTAACAAAACTCACAGGTTGATTAATGAGTATGGATAATCTTTCTGCAACCGGTTTTAAAGAAAGGCGTTCTGTATAAATCCCTTCTTCAGGTCTACCTAAATGCGACAAAAGCATAATGCGTGCATTAGCATTTAGCGCAAATTTTAAAGTGGGTATAATTGCTTTTAGGCGTGCATCATTTGTGATTTTTCCTGCCTGCACGGGCACATTTAAATCAACGCGTATTAAGACACGTTTTTGATTGAGATCTAATTGTGTTAAAGAGATCAATTTATTTTTGCCATAAAAATAGCTGTATCTAACATACGGTTTGAAAAACCCCATTCGTTATCGTACCAAGACAAAACTTTAACTAAATTTCCTATAACTTTGGTTTGCGTTGCATCATAAATAGAAGAAGCAGGGTTATGATTAAAATCGATAGAGACAAGCGGTGCTTCGTTAATTTCCAAAATGCCCTTTAATTCACTTTTTGCTGCCTGATGCAAAATAGCGTTGACTTCTTGAACCGTTGTTGTGCGTGATGCAACAAATGTTAAATCAACTACTGATACATTTAAAACCGGGACACGCAGCGCAAACCCATCTAATTTTCCTTTTAGTTCGGGTAAAACTAAACCGACCGCAGCAGCCGCGCCTGTTTTTGTTGGGATCATCGAGTGTGTTGCTGAGCGCGCACGTCTTAAATCGGTATGGTGGACGTCACATAATACTTGATCATTCGTATAAGCATGTACGGTTGTCATTAATCCACTTACAACACCCAATGCATCGTGCAACGGCTTGATCAGCGGCACTAAACAATTAGTCGTACAAGAGGCATTAGAAACAATCTTATCTACAGATTTTAAGATTTGATGATTCACACCATATACAATGGTTGGCAAATCATCACCGGCGGGTGCTGAGATTAAGACCTTTTTTGCACCTGCTTGCAAATGCAAAGCTGCTTTTGTTTTGCTGGCAAAAAATCCGGTGCATTCTAACACGACATCTACGCCTAAAGTTTCCCAGGGTAGTTTTTCGGGAGAGCGTTCTGAAAATACTTTAATTTTATCATTATTAACCACCATGCAATCATCTACAACAGAGACAGCGCCGTTAAAACGGCCATGTGTGGTGTCGTATTGGGTTAAATGTGCATTGGTATGAGGATCACCCAGATCGTTAATGGCTACCACTTTGATTTGATCACTGCGGTGATATTCGTAGATCGCTCTTAAGCAATTGCGTCCGATGCGTCCGTATCCATTGATGGCAACTGTAATGGTCATACACGCTCCTATTAGACGAACACAGTGTTCCGCCCCTTACTATAAAATTTGCTTCACTTTTAAAATCACGGCATCGATCGTTAAACCCAGCGCTTCGAATACCGTGGCGCCAGGTGCCGATTCGCCAAAGCGATCAATCCCAACGACAGCCCCTTCTTGCCCAACCCAAGAATACCAATAGTTTGTACTGGCCGCCTCAATAGCAACGCGTTTTTTTACAGTGGGTGGCAAAACAGCATCGCGATAAGCAACCTCTTGTAATTGAAAAACATCCGTTGAAGGCATTGAAACAACACGAATATTAAACCCTTCTGTCTGCAATTGTTTTGCCGCTAAAACGGCTAATGAGACTTCTGAACCTGTGCTGATAAGAATAGCATCGATAGGAGCGTCTTCACAGTCCACTAAAATATAACCGCCCCGCGCAATATTATGCACTTGTTCTGGCGTTTTAACTTGATGTGGAACCATTTGACGAGACAAGATTAAACTGGTTGGCCCCGTGCTGCGTTGTAATGCCATTGCCCAAGCCACTGAGGTTTCTGTTGCATCACACGGTCGCCAAATAGACATGTTGGGTGTTGCTCGTAAGATGGTTAAATGCTCGATAGGCTGATGCGTAGGACCATCTTCGCCTAACCCCACAGAATCATGGGTATACACAAAAACAACACGAATGCCCATTAATGCCGAAAGCCGAACAGCATTACGCGCATAATCTAAAAAAGTTAAAAAAGTGCCACCATACGGAATAAATCCACCGTACAATGCAATCCCATTCATTATCGCTGACATGCCAAATTCACGCACACCGTAATAAATATAATTTCCATCAAACTGATGCGGCGTAATCGCTTTAGAAAATTTGCAATGGGTTAAATTCGATTCTGAGAGATCAGCCGAACCGCCCAACATTTCGGGCAGTAAAGGATAAATAGCATCTAGCG
>DATLWY010000019.1:0-6817 GCA_035576045.1 Gammaproteobacteria bacterium
GTTTTTTTACTGAGCAGCTGTTCGAGTGTTTCTAATTTCAATTCACCCCGTTCATTCATCGGTATCACTTTAAGATGTGCGCCCTTAGCTTGGCATAACATTTGCCAAGGAACAATATTAGAATGATGTTCCATGGCTGAAATCAGAATTTCGTCTCCGCTGTTCACAAATTTTCCGCCAAAACTGGCCGCAACTAGATTAATCGCTTCTGTGGCGCCTCGTACAAAAATACATTCTTTAGCCTGTTTAGCATTGATAAATTTTTGGACATTCGCGCGGGCATTTTCAAAGGCTTGTGTTGCTATCGTGCTTAATTGGTGTACACCGCGGTGAATATTGGCATTCATTTCTGAGTAGTATTGGTTTAAAGTATCTAGAACACATTGGGGCTTTTGAGTCGTTGCGGCATTGTCCAAATAGACCAAAGGATGTCCATGAATGGTTTTTCGTAAAATGGGGAAGTCGGCTCGAACATTATGCACTGTGCGCGTATCGATTATGATATTGGCCGTATTAGTGCTCATTAATCAGTGCCTCAATATAGTGTCGCGCATCGGGTGGCAATCCTTCTAAACTGGGATGAATAAAACTATTAATTAATAACTGTTCGGCTGTATCTTTAGGAATTCCGCGGCTTTGCAAGTAAAAAAGCGCATCTAGATCAAGGTGTCCAACAGTCGCACCATGAGAACACTGAATATCATGATTGTAAATTTCAAGTTGTGGACGGGTGTTTGCCTCTGCCTGCATGGAAAGCAGCATGTTTTTATTTTCAAGGGACGCGATAGTTTTAGAGGCGTTTTTATGCACCACAATTTTTCCGGTAAAGCTCGCTTTGGCACGATCTTTTATAACCCCTCGTGTGACAGTACGGCTTTCACAATGCGGTTGGTGATGGTTAACGGTGAGATGCACATCCATCTGGGTGTGTTGGTTTGCCAGTTCTAAAGATTGAAATTCACATTCCGAATGCACGCCATTCAGGTCAATTTCGAAACTCGCACGATTCACGGAACCCCCGAGTGTAATATTAGTGCCGCGATAGCAACTCTCTTCGGCTTGTTCTACATGTATTTGGGCAATTTGCGTACTTGGCGAGTCTGAACGTTGCACAAAAAGATGCGAAAGAGTGGCATTTTTTGCTAATTTAATATTTGTGACGGTGTTGGTGAAAGTGCTTTGCTTTCCGCGATTAATAACAATTTCTATTAGAGTAGCATGGCAGTTTTCTTCAACGAGAATACTATTTTTGGGATGTCCCATTAGTGGTATGGTTTCGGAGTCAATAACATGCACAATATAAATGGGATCATGAATAACCGATTTCTTAGGTAATACTAAATAAGCGCCGTTATGGTGAAAAGCTTGATTCAGCGCTTGAAGCCCATTCTTAAATAGCATAGCACTTATGGGTAAATTGCGTTTTGGCTCTAATGATAAACGGGTCTCAAAATCAGGCGCATTAAATTTATTCATTAAGAATAGCGTAGGCGAAAATTCTTTAAGTGCTTGTCCGTTATAAAACACCCATTGCTTAGAAGATTGTGGGTCGACCAGAAGCGGGTGTATAGATTCTGGATTATCTAAGAAAACTGTTTTATTCAATGTTTGTACCGGGTGAAAAGTGTCTAAGGCAAAACGCGAGAGATCGGTATATTTCCAATCATCAATATGTCGTGTGGGCAGCCCCATTTCCTTAAAATGATCTAAAGCATGGCGGCGAGCCTGCAATTTTTCAGGATTGTGCGCGTCAAAAAATAGGGGTGTCGCTTTTTGATATTTTTCGATTATTGTCATAACTTTTCCTTAAGCCCTGGGCAAAAATAACATTTGCTTTTAAAACCGCCACTGTCTGAATGTCGCGAGTTAAGCGGTTTAAAAAAGGAAAGGTTATTTTTGCCCAGGGCGTTACAACCAACCATAGCCTTTGCTCTCCAATTCTAAGGCGAGAGATTTGTCTCCCGATTTTACTAATTTGCCATTTGCAATGACATGTACAAAATCAGGTTCAATATAATCTAATAATCGCTGATAATGCGTAATTAATAAAATAGCGCGATCTTGATTTCGTAAAGCATTAATGCCATGCGCGACTTCTTTGAGTGCATCAATATCAAGACCCGAATCCGTTTCATCCAAAATGGCAAGCTGAGGTTCTAATAAAGACATTTGCAATATTTCATTGCGTTTTTTCTCGCCGCCCGAAAACCCATCGTTAAGCGAACGGTATAAGAGAGCCTCTGGCATCTCTAAAAAAGCCATCTTTTCTTTAATGATTGCTAAGAAATCTACGGCATCTACGGGAGCCTTTCCTTGCGCTTTTCTTACGGCATTAAATGCCGATTTTAAAAACTGAATATTGGTTACGCCTGGAATAGAGACAGGGTATTGAAAACCTAAAAAAAGCCCTTTCCACGCACATTCTTCTGGAGACAGCGCCAATAAGTCTTCACCCAAATAGCGGATATCACCTTGTTTAACGACATAACCTTCTTTTCTAGCCAATAGATTGGCTAATGTGCTTTTGCCAGAGCCATTGGGGCCCATTAAGGCATGTACTTCGCCTGCACGAATCGTAAGATTAAAATTCTGTAAAATAGCTTTGTACAGAGGCACAGTATCGTTATTTGCGTTGTCATGAATGCCAGCGTGCAAATCTTGAATTTCTAACAGTACCTTAGACATTGTCATTCCTCATCCAATTGCGCCTTCCAAGCTAATAGCCAATAATTTTTGCGCTTCTACTGCAAATTCCATAGGCAATTCTTTAAAGACTTGTTTACAAAAACCATTCACAATCATTGAAATGGCATCTTCTTGATTAATGCCCCTTTGACGACAATAAAAGAGTTGTTCTTCGCTAATTTTACCGGTTGTCGCTTCGTGTTCTATTTTGGCTGTTTTATTTCTAGCTTCTATATAAGGAAAAGTATGTCCACTACAAGCGTCACCGAATAAGAGAGTGTCACATTGGGTGTAATTTTGCGCATTGTGTGCTTTTTCTGTGACGCGAACAAGACCGCGATAATTATTTTTGCCCTGACCAGCTGAAATACCTTTTGCCAAAATGGTACTACGGGTATTCGCACCAATGTGGATCATTTTAGTGCCGGTATCTGCTTGTTGATAGTGATTTGTGAGTGCTACGGAATAAAACTCACCGACACTGCCTTCGCCTTGCAAAATAACGCTGGGATATTTCCAGGTAATCGCCGAACCTGTTTCGACTTGTGTCCACGAAATCTTAGAGGCTTTGCCGCGACATAACCCGCGTTTGGTCACAAAATTATAAATCCCACCTTTGCCTTCTTTATCACCGGGGTACCAATTTTGTACGGTTGAGTATTTAATCTGCGCTCGATCAAGTGCTACAAGTTCTACGACTGCGGCATGCAGTTGGTTTTCGTCGCGCATGGGCGCTGTGCAACCTTCTAAGTAGCTAACGCTACTGCCTTCTTCTGCAACAATGAGGGTACGCTCGAATTGCCCAGTAGCAGCGGCATTAATGCGAAAATAGGTGGAGAGTTCCATGGGGCATCGCACGCCCTTAGGAATATAACAAAATGATCCATCGGTAAAAACCGCCGAGTTTAAACATGCAAAAAAATTGTCAGTATAGGGAACCACTGTGCCTAAATATTTTTTAATCAGTTCGGGGTGTTCTTGCACGGCTTCAGAAAACGAACAAAAGATAATGCCCTCAGTGGCCAATTTTGCTTTAAATGTTGTGGCAACCGAAACACTGTCGAACACGGCATCAATCGCAATACCGCTTAAGCGTTCTTGCTCCCTCAAGGAAATCCCGAGCTTCTCGTAGGTTTTCAATAATTCAGGATCAATTTCATCTAAGCTGGTTACCGTCTTTTTGGTTTTAGGTGCAGAGTAGTAAATAATTTTTTGATAATCGATGGGATCATAATGAACTTCTGCCCAATGCGGTTCTTTTAATGTTAACCAATGTTCATAAGCGCGAAGACGCCATTCCAACATAAAAGAGGGTTCATTTTTTTTAGCAGAAATCAGGCGAATGGTATCGGCATTCAAACCGGCAGGAATGCTGTCGGATTCGATGTCAGTAATAAATCCAGCACTATATTCGCTGTCCATCCAGCTGCTAAGTTCTGCATTACTTGTGCTAACGCTAGTGTCGGACATGACTCACCTCGATGCGTTGATTTTTGTATGTAATTTGTCGCATATGTTCCATTGGCTCAACTTTAATTAAGTCATTTAACTTAACCGATTGCAAAGCGTGGGTGATAGCTTGATTAATGCGTAGCCAAGGCGTTTTAACGGAGCATAGGGGCGCACTTGCGCAATAATCGTGTCCTAAACTGCATTCAGTAATGGCAATCGGGCCTTCTAAGGCATTGACCAGCATGGCAATAGTAATTTCTTTGGGTTCAGTGGCTAAGATATAGCCACCATGCGTACCCCGCACTGAATGTAATAGTTTATTTTTTGTTAATATTTTCAATAACTTAGATACGGTGGGTGGAGCGATGGCGGTGTGTTCTGCGATTTCTTTTGCTTGAAAGAGGCGCAACGGTTCTCCTGCCATAAAAGCCATAATCACAACGCCGTAATCGGTTAATTTGCTAATTCGGACCACAGTTGCTATTTACCTCTTGCTAATATAAGACTAAATTAGTCCTCTATCGATTTTGGTAGTATAAACTATTCTGGGTGTGTATGAAACCCGTATCTCAGCGTGGTTTTAGAGCATGGTTTTTGAATTTGACAGGCATTCTTTTAGCGCTTATTCTCCCTTTAAAGTTTCACTCAGTTTTAATACCCTATTGGGGAATAGCAAGGATAAATATGAAAAATCATAAGGGAAATAACGTGTTTTTTAGCTTGGCTGTTGGAATAATAGCTTTAAGCTCCCCCCTGGTTTATGGGCAAGATCAAAACCCGCGGCAATCTAATATCCACGAGGTTGGGGCGACCTCACAAGTAATGTCACCACGAACCCAAAATACTGATGCAACATCCAATCATATTACAAAAATGAAGGAGGACGCTCTGAATTTGATCGAAGAAGCAATAGCTTATATGAAGGCTAATGGAAAAGACGCAGCTCTTAAAGCATTTAACAAACAAGAGGGTGCTTTTGTTAAGGGCGAGCTGTATGTTTTTGCACTGGATTATCAGGGTGTTTTACTCGCAAATATGAATAACCCGGATGCAGTCGGTAAAAATTTAAATGATGCTCAAGATTCTGAGGGTGTTTATTTTAATAAAAATTTAATTGCTAAGGCCAAAAGTGGGGGAGGTTGGGTTACATATCGTTATCAAAATCCCACAACGAAAAAAATCGGTTGTAAAAATAGTTATGTAATGCCTACCGATATGGATTACTTACTAGGCGTTGGTTACTATTTCCCTGAAAATCCAGATACTCATCAATGTGAGGCTCAGTAATTTTCTTCTGCGATCGCGGTTCTTGGCGATTTAGCACAGAACCCAGATCTGCCCTCTTATGGCAGATCCTTCTTGTTCTCTTAATATAATATTTTCTTCGCATAGAATGCTTAATTGATTGCGTTTGGCGAGTTCATGTATATACGCAGGGGTATGCGCAAAACGGCCGGTAGGTTGTAAATGGTAGCGTGAGGGATTTTTTTCTGAGCTGTCTATCTCTGTTGAATCGAGAATTTCTGTGGTAAAAGCAAAATGACCTCCAGGTAAAAGAACACGATTAACATTTTTAAAAAATGTTTCGAGATCGCCGCTGTAGACCAGCACATCGCAGGCAATAATTAGCTGAAAGGCTTCTAAATCGGGTTGAGTTAAATAATCATTGAAATCTGTAACAATGAGTTTTTCATACGCACCGAGCGCACGCGCTTTTTCAATCATCTTAGGCGATAAATCAACACCAATCAGATCTAAAGCCATATCTCGAAAATAAATGCCGCAGAGACCCGTACCACAACCGATATCTAAAACACGACCAACGGTAGGGTTATTGGCTAAACATCGGCCAACCGCGTTACGCAGTAACCCTGGGGCATTATATTTTAACTTTGTTTTGAGGTGTTCATCGTAATAATCTGCGTATTGATCAAATAATTGGGTGATATAGGTTGCGGGTGCACTATTCGATTCTGCGTTACTTAAGGCCATTACCATATGTTTTGCAGTATCATTCGTTGGATCTTGTTTGAGTGCTTCTCTAAAGTGAATCAGTGCTTTAGCGCGATCGGATTGTCGTAAATATAAAATAGCCAGATTATGATGTACATCACCTAACATCGGAGATAACGCGAGCGCCTTTTTGTATGTTTCCATGGCTTCTTCAGAACGTCCCAGTTGTACATAAACTTGGCCGAGTTGTCTGAATGCTTCAACATTTTTGGGATCTTGTTCGATAGCGAAGTTTAAATGTGTTTGAGCTAATGCATAATTTTCTTCCGCAACGTAGATGAGCCCTACATTAAAATGCGCGATAGGATGTTGGGGCAGAATGCGAATCACTTCTTGATAATGTGCGGCTGCGCGATTTAATTGATTGAGGGATGACAAACTGTGGGCAAGGTTATAATGGGCTTCCCAATAATTCGGATCAATACGCAGGGCTTTTTCAAAGTAGGGAAGTGCTTCGGAGATGCGTGCCTGTTTATACAATAATCTGCCGAGGTTGTTATAGCTTTCGGCATGTTGGGGTTGAAGCCGCAGCGCTTCATATAAGTGCGTAAGGGCGGCCTCGCTGTTTCCGAGCATTGTATAAATATTGCTCAAATTGTTATGCACAGAAACCGCCCGAGGATTGCATAAAAGCGCCTGTTTAAAATAAGTCAAGCCACGTTCCATG
>DATLWY010000020.1:0-3362 GCA_035576045.1 Gammaproteobacteria bacterium
GTCATAAATTTTATGATAAATTTGCTTTGTGGTTTACTGGCTTATACATTCCAAGAAAAGAAGCCATGTATTAGTGGTATTAATGAAATCCGAGATCTTTATCCGAATGAAGGCTTACTGGCTTAACCGGAATTCAGGTTAAGAGGGCGGAATCATTGGTTGGGCTTATTGTTGCTGACTTTAAAACTGTTTTTTGATTAAGGGTATTTAATAACAGAGACGTTTTTGTTGCCTCAGCCGCATCCTTAGGCATCAATGTTCTTAATTCTGTTGCGATATCATCCGCTATGTTTATTTTTTGGCAACACTTGGCTTGCTCTAACATCCAACGTTTATCTTCTTCTGACAAAGTGACATTCGCTTCTAATGATTTTTCTATTTGTGCTTGTTCGGCTTGTTCAAGTAGAATCTGTGGATTAAGTAATGAATTTTTAGCTGCACTTTCTTCTGCATGGCATATCGACACACCAAACCTTAATAAAACAAAAATAACTAGCGGTACTTTATAACGCACAGCACGATCTCTTTCTAAAAATAAGCCAACCAAAATCTTCCCCTACAAAAGGAATTTCACGTCCTGATTCGTAAATTGCAGTTGTTCTGCCCAGGGGATTGCAAGGAAAGGGTTCGCCACTAAAGCCGGGAATGGGATATGTCATTTGCGTGCGATACTGCGATTTACGCCAAATCGGCATGGGATACTTTTGGCATAAGGCGTCCCCACCCATAGAGCCAAACAATAAGCCTTGACGGTGTAACTTAAAAATCATCCGTTCAGTTAAGAGTAAGCTTGCTTGTACGCCACTGGTATGCGCTTGCACATGGCCAGATAAAGGGTAAGCGGAACCTTGGCAGCCTGCGCACCAAAATAAAGGATCCAGCGGTAATCCGACGGATGCGGCAGCGCAATCTCCCATACAGGCAAATTGCGCCAGGGGATTTGCAAATAAAACGGATTCGGGGTTTAGAATGGCGGCTAAAATGTCATTTTTCCAGGTGGGGTCGAGTTCGGTAATATAGGCAATATCAAAACCTTCGGACTCTAAACAGACCGCATCCACTAAAATATTTAACCAATACATGAGTGGATAAATATAATAATGCACATGATAAAGACTGACGTTATCACCCGATTCATCGGCGTCTACGACACCGCCTGCCACCGACAATCCAGGGTTCAAAGAAATTCCCCCAAGGCTTGGAAAACAAAAGGCGGTTCGCGTTACATCCACTAAGCGAATCGGTTCCCAAAAACTTAAAGTCAACCCCACACGGGGAAAAGGCGTAGGGCAATAACAAAGCGGACTCACCGAATCACCCGCCAATGTATCGGATGCATTTTCTAAACCGGATATGGGTAAGGAAACACCGCCAATCTTTAAAGGAAAAATACACTTCCAACAAATATCCGTCACCGGATTAACAAATCGGCCTTTACAACCAAGTGCCATAACGCTTCTATTAACGAGTAATAAATAGAAAAACGAGAGCAACACAATCATCAATTTTAATCTCGAAGGATTACGGATACGCATTAAGCTAAACATCAGGACATACCTTCCAATGCGGTTTGAGGTGTAGATACGGATGTATTAAGCTGTACTTCTTCAACCACTAAATGCGTACCCTCTTGCACCACAAAAGCAGGTACCTGTTCCAATCCAAACTTTTTAACCATCCATCCTTGTTGATCAAAATAAAGCGCTCGCTTCAACTGCTTCATCAGCTCAAAAACTGGGCCTTTCACTAAAATCCACACCGCCTCAACATTTTCTGTTTCCTCTTTTGCTAAGGCCCAAGCGATTTGCTCAGCATCATCGCCATCCAAAAAAAATAACGGTTGTGGCAGTGTAAGCTGCTCTAAAGGATTAACAATATCCCCTTTTCGATGAAAGATTTGGCCTTTATCATCCTTTAAATCATAAGGTGCGCTAACGCGGGTATTAAAAATAAAACGTCTGGGATTGACAGTTTTACGCAGTCCTAAAACGGGCGTTGGCCTTTTAAAATTCTCTTCTAACCGATTCTTCATCTTCATTTCCAATTGCTCCCATTCACTGGATTGTGTCGCTTCCAACACTTTTTGCTGAATCCACGCTAATAAATCCAATTCCTTTATTTCAAATACAGGCCCTACTTTTCCTAAATCTTTGGCATTGGCCGGGTTAAAACAAAGGATAAGCACGAGCCAAAACATGACTAAGCGGCAGAAGCCCAAAGGCTTCATAACGTGAATCAAAGGAATCAGGGTGCGTTCCTTGCACAAATAAATAACCTTTCGGAATAATGCCAGGGAGTATGGGGCTAAGTGGCAAGCCCGCTTCGGAATGACTTTTGGCCATTGCGATATAATGCCCATTAATAAATAAACGATTTCCTTCAGCGCGTATAACGTCACCGGCAACACCCTGTACTTGTTTAAGCAAACGAGTCTTTTTATCTTTAATCGTATGGTTAAAGACCACATAAGCGCCCCTCTGAACATTGTTCGGATGTGTGGTTAACACGAAAAAGCGTTGTGGCAAACTGTCCGACACATTGATGCAAAAGGACAGACCAAAACCCCACATGCTGAGTACAATACACATGCCAATTAAAAGATGTCGACATTTATTAGGGTGTCTCTTTAATAAGGCTTTCAACGATTTTAGTAATATCTTCTGAACCTTCAATGACGGCCTCCTTGGGTAAAATAATGAGATGATTTTCTTGCGCTAAAGTTTTTAAGGTTTTTTCTAAATTCAAAACGTAATTTTTAATGAGATGTTGTGATTTCTCAGGTTCTAACGCGAGACTCGAAAGCTTTTTTAGAGTTTCTTGTGTCAAGCCTATAATATCAACGGTGACGATTTGCGGCTCTTGATGCATCTGATGATGAAACGCTATCATTACAACCGAAACACTAATTGCAATTACTAGCTGGCTCATAACGATAATCACCATATCACCTGGAGACAAAATAAAGCATTTAAAACGATGAATGATTTTGCTTGCACTATGGCAATATTTTTTGAGCCGGATTTTAAACCCGAATGCGAATTTATTCATACACGCTCCGATACTTGTTGAACGGCCTCAGATAATGAGAGGCCTTGTTGTCTTAAAGCCTCCACCGCCGTAAAATCATCAGCATTGGAGGAATAGAGGATTTGGGTAAAGCGATCGACGCTAAAACGTCCAATGGTGTAGCCATGCGGACCATAAATCATCATCTCGGAAAACTTACCCGGCGCAGTCACCATGCTGTCCAATAGCGCTTCCATATGCTCATCCATTAAGATGCGTTGGCTGTTTTTTAAAGCCTTAATAGACTCTGCTTTTTGTTTGAGCATTAATACCCAATCGGAATTCTCAAAAATAGA